>NZ_JBEXUD010000007.1:0-375048 GCF_040614215.1 Dactylosporangium sp. NPDC006015 | reverse complement strand
CCCCGGGGGGGCCGCCGTTTCGGGTGTCGGGCGGGCCCGGGCCGCCCCGGGCCGGCCCGGGTCGGCACGGTCAGGTGGCGAAGACGCGTTCGACGGCCTGGCGGCCCCGGCGGGCCACGCGCAGGTACTCGTCCAGGAACTCCTGGGGCTCCACGCCGCCCAGGATCCTCGCCACCGCCGCCAGGTCGGGGCCCTGGCGGGGCAGCTGGTCGGTGGCGCGGCCACGGACCAGGGTCAGCAGGTTGCGGACGTGGGAGGCCTGCTCCCAGGCGGCGCGCAGCGCGGCCGCGTCCGCCGGGTCGACGAGACCGGCGTCGGTGGCGGCGGCCAGGGCGTCCAGGGTGCGGGTGGTGCGCAGGGCGGGGACGGTCCGGCCGTGCAGGAGCTGCAGCAGCTGGACGGTCCACTCCACGTCGGCGAGGCCGCCGCGGCCGAGCTTCGTGTGGGTGGTGGGGTCGGCGCCGCGGGGCAGGCGTTCGGAGTCGACGCGGGCCTTCAGGCGGCGGATCTCGTGGATCTGGTCGCGGGTGAGGCCGCCGTCGGGGAAGCGCATCGTGTCGGCGAGCTCCAGGAAGCGCTCGCCGACGCCCGCGGAGCCGGCCACGTGGCGGGCGCGGAGCAGGGCCTGCGCCTCCCAGACCTTCGACCAGCGGGCGTAGTACTGCTGATACGCGAACAGGCTGCGCACCAGCGGGCCCTGGCGGCCTTCGGGGCGCAGGTCCGCGTCGACGCCGAGCGGCGGGTCGGGGGCGGGGCGGGCGAGGAGGCGGCGCAGGTCCTCGGCGACGGTGAGGGCGAGCCCGCTGGCCGCGTCGTCGGCCATGCCGGGCGGGGGTTCGTAGACGAAGAGGACGTCGGCGTCGGACGGGTAGCTGGTCTCCTCGCCGCCGAGCCGGCCCATGCCGATGATCGCGAACTCGAGGCCGCGGTCGGCGGCGGGCGCCGACGTGACGCCGAGGGTCGCGCGCAGCGTGGCGTCGATGACGGCGGACAGGGCCACGCCGACGGCGGAGACGTCGAGGAAGCCGAGCAGGTCGGCGCAGGCGATGCGGAAGAGCTCGCGGCGGCGGGAGGCGCGGACGGCGTTGATCGCGGTCTCGGGGTGGTCGTGGCGGGCCGCGGCGGCGGCGAACTGCGTCGCGAGCTGCGCGGCGGTGCGCGGGACCAGCTCGGCGTCGTCGGCGAGCAGCCGCAGCGCCTCCGGATCGTGGACGAGCAGCTCGGTGACGTAGCGGGACAGGGCGAGCAGCCGGGCCAGGCGCAGCGCGACCGGGCCCTCGTCGCGCAGGAGCCGCAGGTACCACGGGGTGTTGCCGAGCTTGTCGGACACCTGCCGGTAGGCCAGCAGCCCGCGGTCGGGCTCCGGGGCGTCGGCGAACTCGCTGAGCAGGACCGGCAGGAGCTGCCGCTGGATCGCCGCGGTGCGGGAGACGCCGCCGGTGAGGGCCTCGATGTGGCGCAGCGCCCCGGCCGGGTCGGCGAAGCCGAGCAGTTCGAGGCGGGCCTTGGCCGCGGTCGCGGTGAGCCGCAACTGCTCGCTGGGGACCCTGGCGACCGCCTCCAGGAGCGGGCGGTAGAGCAGTTTCGCGTGCAGCCGCCGTACCTCCTGCGCGTGCCGGACCCAGTCGGCCCGGAAGGACTCGACGGCGTCCCGCGCGGCGTTGGGACGGTAGCCGAGGGCGTGCGCGAGCCAGCGCAGCGCGGCCGGGTCGTCGGGCACCGTGTGGGTACGCCGGAGGCGCTGCAGCTGGAGGCGGTGCTCGACGGTGCGCAGGAACCGGTACGCGCGCAGCAACGCCTCACCGTCGGCGAGGCCGACGTAGCCGCCCTCGATGAGGGCCCGCAGCCCGGCGATCGTGGTCGGGGTCCGCAGCGACTCGTCGGCGCGGCCGTGGACGAGCTGCAGCAGCTGCACCGCGAACTCGATGTCGCGCAGCCCGCCGGGGCCGCGCTTGATCTCGCGGTCGAGCTCGCTGCGCGGGATCTGCTCGATGATGCGCCGGCGCATCGCGCGGACCTCGTCGACGGCCTCGGGGCGCTCGGCGGCGGACCAGATCAGCGGCTGCAGCTCCGCCAGCCAGCGGGCGCCGAGCTCGAGGTCGCCGGCGGCGGGCCGGGCCTTCAGCAGCGCCTGGAACTCCCACGTCTTCGCCCACTTGCGGTAGTACGCGAGATGCGAGGCGACGGTCCGCACCAGCGCCCCGCGGCTGCCCTCCGGGCGCAGGGCCGCGTCGACGGGCCAGGCGACGAAGCCGCAGATCTCCATCATCCCCGACGCGAGGGTGCTGCCGGCCCGCATCGCGACCTCGACGTCGGCGCCGCCGACCGGCTCGCAGACGAACACGACGTCGACGTCGCTGACGTAGTTGAGCTCCCGCCCGCCGCACTTGCCCATCGCGACGACCGACACCGTGCAGACGTCGGCGAAGGAAGGGTGCTCGACCTGGACGATCGCCAGGGCGGCCGCCAGCGTGGCGTCGGCGAGCTCCGTGAGGCGGCGC
The DNA here is from genome assembly GCF_040614215.1 of Dactylosporangium sp. NPDC006015. Classification (NCBI taxonomy): domain Bacteria; kingdom Bacillati; phylum Actinomycetota; class Actinomycetes; order Micromonosporales; family Micromonosporaceae; genus Dactylosporangium; species Dactylosporangium sp. NPDC006015. Next base: position 372,547 of record NZ_JBEXUD010000007.1, on the reverse strand, counting down.
ATCGTGACGTCGACGTCCGCGGCACCCGTCAGGTCGGCCGCGACGATGCGCAGCAGCTCCCGCCGGTACGAGCTGCGCAACGACGGCACGGTCGACACGTCGCGGGTCGTGAAGCCGGCGGGGCGCTTGTTCTGCTCGCCGAGCAGCTCCTTCCACTCGTCGGGGTTGGCGACGAGCAGGTCGCCGAGGGTCGCGGACACGCCGAGCACCCCGATGAGCCGCTGCCGCAGCGACCGGTCGGTGAGGACGGCCTCGCGGACCTCGTCCCCGGCCGCCGCTCCTGCTGCCTCGATGAGCCGGTGCAGCTGGAACAGCGCCAGGTCGGGGTCGGCGGCGAAGTACAGCGTGTCGAGCAGCGTCGCGGCGTCGTCGTCGACGGGCCGGCGCGCCTCGGCGTCCCACAGCCGCAGCCCCTCCGGGCCGGCAAGCGCGGAGGAGCGGGCGTCGTCGGTGAAGCCGAACCGGGCGAGGTGGCCGGCGGGGGGCATCAGGCGGGCCCCAGCAGCGGCAGGGACCGCGGGCCGCCGTCGCCACCCTGGAAACCATCGGGGGTGCGGCCCAGCGCGACGGCCGCGAACCGCTCCGCGAACGGCTGCCACACCTCGGCGACGTCCGGCAGCGCCTCCTCGACGCTCTCGAGCAGCTCGATCGGGTCGATGCCGAGCTCGCCCAGCGTGCCGACGCCGTCCATCGCCCACGCGGCGAACATCTCCAGGTCACACTCGATGTGGAACTGCAGCCCCCACGCGGACGGGCCGATCCGGAACGCCTGCACCGGGTAGTGGGTGGACGCGGCGAGCAGCGTCGCGGTGACGGGCAGCTCGACGATCTCGTCGTGGTGCCAGTGCAGCACGTCCGGGGCGAACGGCACCGCGGCGAACACCGGGTCGTTGTCGGCGACGTCCCGGCGGGCCACCAGGCGCACCCCGATCTCGGGCCCGGCGGCGCTGCGCTCGACGGTCCCGCCGTGCGCCTGCGCGAGCAGTTGCGCGCCGAGGCAGATGGCGAGGGTCGGCACCTTGTGCCGGACCGCCTTGCGTAGCAGGCCTTCCAGCTGGGCGAACCACGGCGCGCCCCGCTCCCCGTCCGGCCCGGGGAACGCGTCCTGCTCGCCGCCGAGCACGACCAGCGCGGCATACCCCTCCAGGTCGGCGGGCAGCTCCTCACCGGCGTGCGGGCGGACGACGGTCAGCTCCAGGCCGCCGCCGGTCAGCCAGCCGCCGAGGCGCGCCAGGCCGTCGCTGGGGTCGTTCTCCACCACGAGCGCCACCCGTCCCCGTGGGGACCCTTCGATCGTCACGACCCGACAATAACGGCGTGCGAACGCTGCGACGCGGAGACGTGGTCGGACTGGTGTCACCGTCGGGCCCGACCAGGCCGGACCGGGTGGCCCGCGGCATCGAGCTGCTGTCGGGCTGGGGGCTCGAGGTCCGTGCGGGCCGGCACGTGTTCGACCGCAGCGGCTACCTGGCCGGGCACGACGGCGACCGGCTCAGCGACCTCAACGAGGCGTTCGAGGATCCCGAGATCCGCGCCGTCGTGTGTACGAGAGGCGGCTACGGCGCACAACGCATCGTCGACGGGCTGCGGCTGGCGTCGCCGAAGCATCTGGTCGGGTTCTCCGACATCACCGCGTTGCAGCTCGCGGTGTGGCGGCGGACCGGCTGGGCGAGCGTGCACGGGCCGGGCGGCGCGTGGTTCGACGACCGTCTGCCGGCCTCCTCGGCGGAGTCGTTGCGGGCCGCGCTGTTCACGTCGGGGCCGCTGCGGTCGTACCTGAGCGACGACGAGGAGACGAGTGCGGTGACGGTGCCCGGGCCGACGGTCAGCGGGGTGCTGCTGGGCGGGAACCTCTCGATGCTGGCCAGCACGGCCGGCACCGTCGACATGCCGTCGTTCGCCGGGGCGATCATGGTGCTGGAGGACGTGGGCGAGGCGCCGTACCGGGTGGACCGGATGCTCACGCACCTGCGGCGGGCGGGCGCGTTCGAGGGCGTCGCGGGGGTGGCTGTGGGGCAGTTCACGGACTGCGTGGGCGCGGGGCCGACGGTCGTGGACGTGCTGCGCTCGTGCCTCGGCGGTCTGGGGGTCCCCGTGCTGGGCGGGCTGCGGATCGGGCACGGGGTCGGTCAGGAGACGGTGGTCCTGGGCGCCCGGGCCGAACTGGATACGACCGTGGGCTGTCTCACGTCACGCGCCGACCAGTCTTTTGACTGATGGCGTGGGGTTGGTGCTGGGGCAGGATTGCGGCATGAGTTTCGTGACCACAGGGTTCGGGGGGCGGCGGCGTCCGCAGGAGCCTGACCTGCCGCCGGGGCAGTATCTCGCCCACGACTTCCCCGTGCTGTCCGCCGGGCCGACGCCGAAGCTGAGCACGGACCGGTGGGAGTTCGTCATCACCACCGAGACCGGGGCGCGGACGACCTGGACGTGGGCGGAGTTCACGGCGCTGCCGCACGAGGACGTCACCGTCGACATCCACTGCGTCACGAAGTGGTCGAAGCTGCAGACCGGCTGGCGGGGTGTCGCGATCGACACGCTCATGCAGGACGTCGAGTCGGCCGCCGACTTCGTGATGGCACACTCCTACGACGGCTACACCACCAACCTCCCCCTGGAGGACCTCCTCGACGGCCAGGCGTGGGTGGCCTACCGCTACGACGACGAGCCGCTCACCCCCGAGCACGGCGGCCCCGCGCGGCTGCTGGTCCCACACCTGTACTTCTGGAAGTCCGCGAAGTGGGTGCACGGCCTGCGGCTGATGCTGGAGGACGAGCCGGGCTTCTGGGAGGCGGCCGGCTACCACGACTACGGAGACCCATGGCGCGAGCAGCGGTACCAGGGAGACTGAACGGTCCGGAGCGGAGCGGAGGAGCCGTGCAGCATGGGCACAGTCCGGAGGTCAGGCGGCCGGAGCGCAGCGGAGGGCGACTGACCTGGCGTAAGGCGACGCTTCTGGAGGCGCGGTGGGAGACGTCTTCGGCGCGGACCCTGGTCTTCGACGTCCCTGACTGGCCAGGGCACCTGCCAGGGCAGCATGTCGACCTGCGGTTGACGGCCGAGGACGGTTACACGGCGCAGCGCAGCTACTCGATCGCGTCGGCGACGGGTGCTGCCGCGTCGGGTCTCGCTGCGCCGGGTGGCGACGGGCTGGGGGCGGGTGTCGTGGAGATCACCGTCCAGCGGCTCGACGACGGTGAGGTCAGCCCGTTCCTCGCTGACGTCTACGACGTCGGCCAGCCCATCGAGCTGCGCGGGCCGATCGGCGGCTGGTTCGTGTGGCGGCACACCGACCCCGCCCCGGTCCAGCTGGTCGCGGGCGGGTCCGGCATCGTCCCGCTGATGGCGATGATCCGGTCCCGCGCGGCGCACGGCGTGCGGACCCCGTTCCGGCTGCTCTACTCGGTGCGGACCCCGCAGGACGTCATCTACGCCGACGAGCTGCGCGAGCGGGCCCGCGACGACCGCGGTCTCGACGTGCAGTTCATCTATACGAGGGTGCGCGGCTCCCGGATCGGGGTCGCCGACGTCAACACCCACGCCTGGCCGGCCGACTTCGCGCCCGCGGTCTTCGTCTGCGGCCCGACCGGCTTCGTGGAGACCGCCGCCGACGTCATGGTCGCCCTCGGCCACGACGCCAGGAGCATCCGGACCGAACGCTACGGCTGACGCCACCCGGGCAGCACCCACCGGCCCCGGCCGACCACCGCCGGGGCGTCCGGCGGCGGCTCGGCCTGTCCGGGCGATGCGGGCCGCTCACGAAGGATCCGGCCCGCATCGGCAGCGGAGCTACATGATGCCGAGGTAGCGCTCGCGCTCGAACGGGGTGACGACGCGGCGGTACTCTTCCCACTCGGTGCGCTTGTTCTTCAGGAAGAAGTCGAAGACGTGCTCGCCGAGGACCTCGGCGACCAGCTCCGAGCCGGCCATGGCGTCGACGGCCTGGGACAGGTTCTCCGGCAGCGACTCGTAGCCGGCGGCGCGGCGCTCGCCGTCGGTGAGGGCCCACACGTCGTCCTCGGCGCCCGGGGGCAGCTCGTAGCCCTGCTCGATGCCGCGCATGCCGGCGCCGAGCATGACGGCGTAGGCGAGGTAGGGGTTCGTGGCGGAGTCCAGCGAGCGGACCTCGACGCGGGCCGAGTTGGGCTTGCCGTAGGCGGGGACGCGGACCAGGGCGGACCGGTTCGTGTGGCCCCAGCAGACGTAGGCGGGCGACTCGGTGATCCGGTTCGGCACCGACTGCGGGAAGAGCCGCTTGTAGGAGTTGACCCACTGGTTGGTGATCGCGGTGTACTCCCGCGCGTGCACCAGCAGGCCGGCGATGAACGCCTGGCCGACCTTCGACAGCTTCATCGGGTCGCTCGCGTCGTGGAACGCGTTGCGCTCGCCCTCGAACAGGGACAGGTGCGTGTGCATGCCGCTGCCGGGCTGGTCGGTGAACGGCTTCGGCATGAAGGTGGCGTGCACCCCGTGGGAGAGCGCGACCTCCTTGATGACGTGCCGGAAGGTCATGATGTTGTCGGCGGTGGTCAGCGCGTCCGCATACCGCAGGTCGATCTCCTGCTGGCCGGGCGCGACCTCGTGGTGGCTGAACTCGACCGAGATGCCGATCCGCTCCAGTGCGAGGACCGCCTGGCGGCGGAAGTCGCGGGCGACGGCGTGGGTGGTGTGGTCGAAGTAGCCGCCGGTGTCGACCGGGGTCGGCACCGAGCCGCGCTCACCCAGCGACTCCAGCAGGAAGAACTCGATCTCGGGGTGGGTGTAGAAGGTGAAGCCCTTCTCCGCCGCCCGCGACAGGGCCCGGCGCAGCACGTGGCGCGGGTCGGCCCACGACGGCGAGCCGTCGGGCAGGGTGATGTCGCAGAACATGCGGGCGCTCTCCCCCGACATGCCACCCTCGAACGGGAACACCTGGAACGTCGTCGGGTCCGGCTTCGCGACCATGTCCGACTCGTACACGCGGGCGAAGCCCTCGATCGCCGAGCCGTCGAAGCCGATGCCCTCCTCGAACGCCGACTCCAGCTCGGCCGGCGCGACCGACACGCTCTTCAGCGTGCCGAGCACGTCGGTGAACCATAGGCGCACGAAGCGGATGTCGCGCTCTTCGAGCGTCCGGAGCACGAACTCCTGCTGACGGTCCACGGTGGTTCCCCCACGAGCTGCGGTATTCGGCTGATTCGGGCAAGTCTCGCCCGGACGTGTTACGCCCAAGTTACCGGACCTACCCATCCCACCCCGCACTGGAGTGAACGTCACAGGAGCACCCCGTGCGGCGTTGGTCCACACTTGAGGCATGCCACGGTTGCGCCTCGCACTCGCCCAGATCGACCCGACCGTCGGGGACCTGCCCGGCAACTCGTCCCTGGTGCACGGCTGGACCAGCAAGGCGGCCGGTGCGGGCGCGCACGTCGTCGCGTTCCCGGAGATGATGCTGACCGGGTATCCGGTCGAGGACCTCGTGTTCCGCCGGTCCTTCGTCGCCGCCTCCAAGCGGGCTGTCGACGACCTCGCCGCCCAGCTCGCCGGCGACGGCCTCGGCGAGACCGTCGTCATCGTCGGCTACCTCGACGCCGACGAGGCCGGCCCGCGCAACGCGCTCGCGGTGCTGCACCGCGGCACGCAGGTCGCCACGTACTTCAAGCACCACCTGCCCAACTACGGCGTCTTCGACGAGGACCGCTACTTCGAGCCCGGCGACACCCTCACCGTCATCCGGGTCGGCGGCGTCGACATCGCCCTCACCATCTGTGAGGACCTGTGGCAGGAGGGCGGCCCGTTCGCGGTCGCCGCGGCCGCGAAGGTCGGCCTGGTCGTCAACATCAACGGCTCGCCGTACGAGCTGAACAAGGACGACACCCGCCTGGCGCTCGTCGCCCGCCGGGCCGCGGAGGCGCGGGCGACCATCGCCTACGTCAACACCGTCGGCGCGCAGGACGAGCTGGTCTTCGACGGCGACTCGATGGTCGTGCGCCCCGACGGGTCGCTGATCGCCCGGGCGCAGCAGTTCGCCGAGCAGCTCATGGTGCTCGACCTGGACCTGCCGGCCGCGGAGCCGGTCCCGCCCGTCGTCGAGGACGCCGAGATGCGGGTCGTCAACGTCCTCATCTCCGACAGCGTGGTGGCCGCCGACCAGCCGGCGCCCGCCCCGGAGATCGCCGCCCGCGTCACCGACGAGGCCGAGGTCTGGCAGGCGCTCGTCGTCGGCCTGCGGGACTACGTGCGCAAGAACGGCTTCCGCGGGGTCGCGGTCGCCCTCTCCGGCGGCATCGACTCCGCCGTCGTCACCGCCATCGCCTGCGACGCCCTCGGCCCGGCCAACGTCACCGCGGTGTCGCTGCCGAGCGGCCACTCCTCGCAGCACTCCAAGGACGACGCCGAGGACATGGCCCGCCGCACCGGCCTGGACTACCGCGTCGAGCCGATCCAGCCGATGGTCGACGGCTTCCTGGCCAACATGGCGCTGTCCGGCCTCGCTGTGGAGAACCTGCAGGCCCGCGTCCGCGGCGTCATCATGATGGCCATCTCCAACCAGGAGGGCCCACTCGTCCTCACCACCGGCAACAAGAGCGAGCTCGCGGTCGGCTATTCCACCTTGTACGGCGACTCCGTCGGCGCGTTCAACCCGCTGAAGGACGTGCCGAAGACGCTGGTGTGGAAGCTCGCCCGCTGGCGCAACGAGGAGGCCGAGCGGCGCGGCGACGTGCCGCCGATCCCCGAGCGCTCCATCTCGAAGCCGCCGAGCGCCGAGCTGCGCCCCGGCCAGCTCGACAGCGACTCGCTCCCCCACTACGAGGTCCTCGACGCCATCCTCGCCGGGTACGTCGACGGCGACCTCGGCCGCGACGACCTGATCGCCGCCGGCCACGACCCCGCCGTGGTCGACCGCACCCTGCGCATGGTCGACCTCGCCGAGTACAAGCGACGCCAGAGCGCCCCCGGCACGAAGATCTCCATCAAGGCCTTCGGCCGCGACCGCCGCCTCCCCATCACCAACCGCTTCCGCGAGACCCCCTCCTGACCCGCCCGGCCTGCCCGGCCCGGCGGGCCCGGCCGGCCCGACCCACGTGGACGGCCCAGCACCGGCTCGGATAGACATTGCGCGATCTACCCCCGATTCAGAGATCATCTTGAGGGCGGATCGCGCAATGCCAATGGCGCAAAAGCCGCATTCGAGGGCATTGATCAACGCCTGTCGCAGGTGTTCGCGGGCCGTCGGGGCGTCGCGGGCGCCGGGGCGTCGCGGGCGCCGGAAGCCGACTGGCGGGCGCAGGGTGTGCCGGACGCCTTCACCGCGCTCCGGCGAGCAGTTCGCAGTAGGTTCCCGCCACCCGAGCATCCGGAATCGTGGGAGACCCCACCCCAATCCACCGCGGCGGCCCGCCCTCGGGATGCGGCGCGCACGCGGGTGAGGCTGCCGCGCGTCAGCGCCGGCAGTGCGCCGCGCAGCGGTGCATTGGGGTGCGGGTGAGAATCCCCGCCGGGACCCGCCGCGCCAGCGGTGGGGCGGCAGCACAGCACAGTGAGATTCAGCATCCGTACTGCCGGAAGGTGGGGTGCGGTGCGACCATCGGGGGTGTAAGGCCCGGGGACCCCACGACGGGGCCTCGAGGAACCCGAAGGAGGACAGTGATGTCCGAGGTTCAGTCGCTGTACGGCGGTGCCGTCAACCGCCGGGTGCGCACCAGGGACCTGCTCGCCGCCAAGGAGCGCGGGGAGCGGTGGCCGATGCTGACGTCGTACGACCAGTACACGGCGGGCATCTTCGACGAGGCCGGCATCCCGGTCCTGCTGGTCGGTGACTCGGCCGCGAACAACGTGTACGGCTACGCCTCGACGGTGTCGGTCACCGAGGACGAGCTGCTGCCCCTGGTCAGGGCCGTGGTCCGGTCCACGCGGCGGGCGCTGGTCGTCGGGGACCTGCCGTTCGGCTCGTACGAGGAAGGGCCGGCGCAGGCGCTGCGGACCGCGGTGCGGTTCATGAAGGAAGGCGGCTGTCACGCCGTCAAGCTGGAGGGCGGCGTGCGGGTCGCGCCGCAGATCGCCGCGCTGACCGGGGCCGGGATCCCGGTGATGGCGCACATCGGGTTCACGCCGCAGAGCGAGCACACCATCGGCGGCTACCGGGTGCAGGGCCGCGGGGACGCCGCCGACGAGGTGGTCGCGGACGCCCACGCGGTCGCGGAGGCCGGCGCGTTCGCGGTGGTCCTGGAGATGGTGCCGGGCGAGGTCGCCAAGCGGATCACCCACGAGCTGCGGATCCCCACGGTCGGGATCGGCGCCGGCGGCGACACCGACGCGCAGGTCCTCGTCTGGCAGGACATGGCCGGGATGCGGACCGGGCGGATGCCGCGGTTCGTCAAACAGTACGCGGACCTGGCCGGCGTGCTCGGCGACGCGACCCGGGCGTTCGCCGACGAGGTGCGCTCCGGGGTGTTCCCGGCCCAGGAGCACACCTTCTAGCTGGCCGTCGGGGGCGCCGGTCGTACACCGGCGGAAACGGCGAACCGCTCAGCGCTCGGGACGCGAGCCCGGCCGGCGCAGACCCTGTGACATCTGCGCCGGCTGGTCGGGCTGCCCTACAGGGAGACCTCGAGCTTCTCCAGGCCTCTGATCACGAATCCGGGCTTCCACTGCGGCTCCCGGTCCAGCCGCAGGCCGGGGGCCTTCGCCAGCAGCGCGCCGAACGACGCGGCCAGCTCGATCCGCGCGAGCGGCGCGCCGAGGCAGTAGTGGATGCCGGCGCCGAAGGAGATGTGCGGGTTGTCGCGGCGCTCGATGTCCAGGCGCTCCGGGTCGGTGAACACGGCGGGGTCGTGGTTCGCCGAGCCGAACAGCAGCGCCACCTCCTGGCCCTTGCGGATGGTGTGCCCGCGCACCTCGATGTCCTCGAGCACCCACCGCTCGAACATCTGCAGCGGCGTGTCGTAGCGCATCAGCTCTTCGATCGCCGTCGGTAGCAGCGCCGGATCCGCCCGGAGTTTCCGCAGCTGATCCGGGTTGCGGAACAGGGCCCACCAGCCGTTGCCCGTCACGTTGACGGTCGCCTCGTGCCCGGCGTTGAGCAGCAGCACGCAGGTGCCGATGAGCTCGTCCTCGCTGAGGCCTTCGACCGCGGTGAGGGCGCTGATCAGGTCGTCCTGCGGGTCGCCGGCGCGGTGCCGGGCCAGGCCGCGCAGGTAGTCGGAGAACTCCTCCGCGGCGCGGACCGCCGCGGCCGCCGTCTCCCGTGGCGGATTCAGCTCGTACATCCCGCAGATCGCCGCCGACCAGGGGCGCAGCAGGTGCCGGTCCGGCTCGGGGATGCCGAGCAGCTCGGCGATGACGGTCACCGGGAGCGGCTCGGCGACCTCCGCGATCAGGTCGCCGCCGCCATTGGCGACGAACGCGTCGACGAGGCCGTCGGCGAGCCGCTGCACCACGGGGCGCAGCGCCTCGACCCGCCGCGGCGTGAACGCCTGCGACACGAGCCGCCGCAGCCGGGTGTGGTCGGGCGGCTCGCGGTCGAGCATGCCGTTGTTGTTGAGCGTCCAGAACGGCTCGTCCTGCGGCGGCGGGGGCGTGCGCCCCATCTCCTCGTGCGTGGCCACGTGCAGGTAGGTGCGGCCGAGCCGCCGGTCCCGCAGCAGCGCGTTGACGTCCTCGTGCCGCGACACCAGGAACTGGCCGCTCGGCTCGAACCAGCTGACCGGGTCCTGTTCCCGCAGCCGCCGGTACCCGTCGTAGGGGTGTGCGACGAACGCCGGCGACCACGGGTCGAAGGCGCTCACAGGTCCGTCACCCGTACGCCGGCGTGGACCTTGTACCGCTTGTTGATCGCGATCAGGTTGGCCGTGAGCGCCTCGACCTGCCCCGCGTTGCGCAGCCGGCCCGCGAACACGCCCCGCATGCCGTCGACCTTCCCGGCGATGGCCTGCACCTGCAGCGCCGCGTCGCGGTCGTCGCCGAGGACGAGCACGTCCAGGTCGATCTTCTCGATCTCCGGGTCGGTCAGCAGCGCGGCGCTGACGTGGTGGAACGCGGCGCACACCCGCGCCTCCGGCAGCAGCGTCGCGGCCTGCTCGGCGGCGCTGCCCTCGGCCACCGGCAGCGAGAACGGCCCCTGCTTGTCGAACCCGAGCGGGTTGACGCAGTCGACCACGATCTTGCCGCCGGTCAGGTGCGGCGCCAGCTCCGCGACCGTCGCCGCGTGGCCCTCCCACGGCACCGCGATGACCACGACGTCGGCCTGGCAGGCGAAGGCGTTGTCGCCGCCCTCCGCCGGCTGCTGGACGCCCGGCAGCGCGTTGAGGTCCTCGGCGGCCTGCGCCCCGCGCTCCGTGGAACGCGACCCGAGGACGACCCGCAGGCCCGCCCTGGCGAACCGGTACGCGAGCCCGCGCCCCTGCGGGCCGGTGCCACCGATGATGCCGACCCGCAACGCCGAGACGTCGGGCAGTTCGATCTGGTCGTAGGTCATGACTCAAGTCTTACCGTGCTGAAGAGCACCTTGCGGCTGGCGGGGTCCGCAGCTGTGAGGATTACCCGGATCCGCTCCCCCAGCGGCAGCCCGTCGCCCTCGCAGCGGGCCCGGACCGCCGGCTCGTCGAGGGCGATGTCCGCCCGGTGCTTCTCGACGTCCAGCACCGCCGCGTCGAACTCCTCACCGATGCGGTGCTCCAGCAGGACGGCCTCGACCAGGTCGATCGCGCCCCGCTCGGCGGCGTTGGCGACCCGGTCGGTGCGGCTCATGACCTCCGGCAGCCGCGGCAGCGCCTCGCGCGCCCACCCCGGCACCTCGGCGCCGTTGTGCAGGGCCAGGCAGACCTCGGTGACGTACCGGTCGGCGAGGCGCCGCAGCGGCGCGGTGACGTGGGCGTACGGGGCGGCGACGGCACCGTGCAGCGGCTGCTCCGGCCGCGCGCCGTCGAACGGGGTGTAGCCGGCGCCGCGCATCATCTCGGCGGCCTGGTCGATGAGCGCCGCCGCCCGCGGGTCCATCGGGTCGAGCGCCGCGATGACCTCGCCCGGGCCCTGCCCCTCGGGCCAGTCGAGCCGCAGCGCCTTCGCCGCCAGCCGCAGCCTGCGCACCGCCTCCTCCTCCGGCGGCGGCATCGTGCGCAGCAGTCCGATGCCGTGCTCGAGCATGATCTGCGCGGCGGCCATGCCCGTCAGCAGTGAGATCTGCGCGTTGTACTCCTCGACCGGCACCGGCCCGCGGATGGCGAGCCGCCAGCCGTCGCCGTCGGGCTCGATCTCCTGCTCGGGCATCGGCAGGTTGATCGCGCCGCGCTCCAGCCCCTTGCCGGTGAGGAGCCGGCCGATCTCCGGCAGGAGACTGATCGACGCGTGGGCCCGGCCGGCGTCGACGTCGCGCTGGACCTGCTCGTAGCTGAGCTTCGCCCGGCTGCGGACCGTCGCCCTGCGCACGTCGACCGCCGTGGTGGTGCCGCTCTGGTCGATGTCGATCGTCCACAGCACGGCGGGCCGGTCCTGGTCCGGCAGCAGGCTGGCGGCGCCCTCGCTGAGCACCGCAGGGTGCAGCGGGACCTTGCCGTCCGGCAGGTACACCGTCTGCCCCCGCCGCCAGCTCTCCTGCTCGATCGCGGGCGCGTTGCCGGTGAACGCGGCGACGTCGGCGATGGCGTAATACACCCGGTAGCCGCCGTCGCGCCGCTGCAGGAGCAGTGCCTGGTCGAGGTCCTTGGACGTCGGCGGGTCGATCGTCACGAACTCGAGCGCCGTGCGGTCCTCGCGGTCGTCGTGCGGGTCCTTGGCGGCGGCTTCCGCCTCCCGATCGGCGGCGTCGGGGAAGCCGGTGGGCAGGTCGAGCTCTCGGCGCAGCCCGGAGAAGTCGATGCGGGCGGCTCGGATACGTCGTAAGGCCACCGCACAGTCTTACCACCGGCACCCCGTCACACGGCAGCGCCACGGTCCCTCGTTCCGGACCGTGGCGCTGCCGTGTGGTTGTCGCTGTCCGCCGTTACGGGCGGGCGAGGCTCGCCCAGTCCTCGGGCGTCATGCTCGCGGCCTCTTCGACGTTGTTGCCGTTCTCGCGGCCGGGGATCGCCTCGGTGGCGGCACCACCGGCGGGCGCCACCGGGGCACCCTCGACGTCACCGATGCTGCCCGCGTCGAGCCCACCCTCGGACACGACGGCCGGCGGGGTCGCCGCCTCCGCGGGGGCCGGCGCGCTGGCGGCCGGAGCCGGCGTGTCGGAAGCCTCCGGGGCCGCCTTCTTCGCCGCCGTGGACCTGGCCGCCTTGCTCGGCGCGGCCTTGGCGGCCGTGGCCTTGCTCGGCGTGGCCTTGGTGGCCCTGGTGGCCCTGGCCGCCTTCGCGGGGGCCGCCTTGGCCGCGGCCGGCGCCGCCGCCGACTCGGTCGCCGCCGGGGTCGCCTCGGTCGCCGTCGCCTCCGTCGCGGCCGGGGCCGGCGTCTCGGTGGCCGCCGGGGTCGCCTCGGTCGCTGCCGACGCGGTCTCGGTCGCCGCCGGCGCGGTCTCGGCCGGGGCCGGGGTGGCCTTGGCCGCGGCCGACTTCGCCGCCCTGGCCGGGGCGGCCTTGGCGGTCTTCGCCGGGGCTGCCTTGGCCGCCTTCGCCGCCTTGGCCGGGGCCGCCTTCGCCGTGGCCTTGCTCGGCGCCGCCTTGGCAGCGGTCGCCTTCGCGGTGGCCTTGGCCGCGGGGGCCGTGGCGGTGGCGGGCGTCGCCGTCTCCGCGGCGGCCGCCGTGCCCGTGGCCGCGGCCGCCTTCGCCGGGGTCGCCTTGGTGCCGGTCGCCTTGGCGGCCGTCGACTTCGCAGCCGTCGACTTTGCGGCGGTCGACTTGGCGGCCTTTGCCGGGGCGGTCTTCGTGGCCGGGGTCGCCTTGGCGGTGGTCGCCTTGGCAGCCGTCGACTTGGCGGTGGTCGCCTTGGCAGCAGCCTTCGCCGGGGCCGCCGCCGCCGTCTTGGCCGGAGCCGCCTTCGCCGTGGCCTTGCTCGGCGCCGCCTTGGCAGCGGTCGCCTTCGCAGCCGTCGACTTGGCGGCGGTGGCCTTGGCAGCGGTCGTCTTCGCGGCGGTGGCCTTGCTCGCGGTCGCCTTCGTGGCTGCCGCGGGCGCCGCCTTGGCCGTGGCGGCCTTCGCCGGGGCCGCCTTCGCCGTCGTCGCCTTCGCCGTCTTGGCCGGGGCTGCCTTCGCCGCCGTGGCCTTTGCCGTCTTGGCCGGGGCCGCCTTGGCCGTGGCCTTGCTCGGCGCCGCCTTGGCCGCCGTCGACTTCGCGGCGGTCGTCTTGGCAGCGGTCGCCTTCGCGGCGGTGGCCTTGGCGGTGGTGGCCTTCGTGGCCGCGGGCGTCGCCTTGGCCGCACCCGCCTTAGCCGGAGCCGCCTTCGCCGTGGCCTTCGCCGCCGTGGCCTTGGCCGCCGTGGACTTGGCTGCGGTCGCCTTGGCAGCCGACTTGGCCGGAGCCTTCGCCGGAGCCGCCTTGGCGGTCGTCGCCTTCGCAGCGGTGGCCTTGGCGGTGGTGGCCTTCGCGGTCTTCGCGGGGGCCGCCTTCGCCGCCGTGGTCTTCGCAGCGGTCGCCTTGGCCGCCGCCTTGGCCGGAGCCGCCTTCGCGGTCGTCGCCTTGGCGGTCGTGGCCTTCGCGGCCTTCGCGGGGGCCGCCTTCGCCGTGGCCTTGGCGGCCGTCGCCTTCGCGGCGGTCGTCTTGGCAGCGGTCGCCTTCGCGGTGGTGGCCTTGCTCGCCGTGGCCTTCGTGGCCGCCGGCGTCGCCTTGGCCGCACCCGCCTTCGCCGGAGCCGCCTTCGCCGTGCTCTTCGCCGCCGTGGACTTGGCAGCGGTCGCCTTGGCAGCCGACTTGGCCGGAGCCTTCGCCGGAGCCGCCTTCGCGGTCGTCGCCTTCGCGGTCTTCGCGGGGGCCGCCTTCGCCGCCGCGGACTTCACGGCTGCCTTGGCGGGGGCGGGGGCCGACTTGGCCGCAGCGGCGGTCTTCGCCGGAGCCGCCTTCGCCGCCGCGGACTTCGCCGCCGCCGACTTCGCCGGGGTCGCCTTCGCCGTCGTCGCCTTCGCCGCTGCCGTCTTGGCAGTGGTGGCCTTCGCCGCCGGAGTCGCCTTGGCCGTCGTCGCCTTCGCCGCCGTCGACTTCGCTGCCGGAGTCGCCTTCGCGGTGGTGGCCTTGGCTGCCGTCGACTTCGCGGCAGGGGTGGCCTTCGCCGTGGCCGCCTTCGCCGCCGTCGACTTCGCTGCCGGAGTCGCCTTGGCTGTGGTGGCCTTGGCGGCCGTCGACTTCGCTGCCGGGGTCGCCTTCGCCGTGGTCGCCTTAGCTGCCGTGGACTTGGCGGCGGGGGTGGCCTTCGCGGTGGTGGCCTTGGCCGCCGTCGACTTCGCGGCGGGGGTGGCCTTCGCCGTCGTGGCCTTGGCGGCCGTGGACTTCGCGGCGGGGGTCGCGGACTTGGCCGCGGCTGCCTTCGCGGCCGGGGTCGCCGACCTCGTCGTGGCCCGGCCGGTCGTGGACTTCGCCGCCGGAGCCTTCGCCGCGGAGGCGCCCGTCGTCTTGGCCGCCGGGGTCTTCGCGGTCGTGGTGCCCGCGGCCTTCGCAGCGGGGGTCTTCGCCGCGGAGGCGCCCGTCGACTTCGCCGCCGGAGCCTTCGCCGCGGTGGCGCCCGTTGCCTTGGCCGCCGGGGTGGCCGACTTCGCCGCCGCCGACCTCGCTGCCGGGGTCTTCGCCGCGGAGGCGCCCGTCGACTTCGCCGCCGGGGTGGCCGCCGTCGCCGACTTGGTGGACGGGGACTTCGCGGCAGTGGCCGTGGTGGCGGTGCCGGTGGCGGTAGCCTTGGAAGCGGCCGGGGTCGTCTTCGTCGCGGTGGCCCGCTTGGCGGCGGGGCGCGCCGCCCTCGTGGACCTCGGCGACGACGAAGACGGGGACGCGGCGGCGGGAGCCGCCGTCGTGGAAGCCTCGGACGTGGCTGCCGGGGTGGTGGCGGTGGGCTGGGCCACCGTCGAGCTGGTCGCGCGCCGGCGGGGAGCGGCGGCGGCGACGGTCTTCGCGGCCTTGGCGGGGGTCGCGGTCAGTGCAGCGTCCGCTGCGGGAGTTGTCGTGGCCGCGCTCGTTGCGGCCGATCTCGTGGTGGCCTTCTTAGCTGCGGCCATCGTGGTCCTCCTGGAGGAGTTCTCCCGCATCCTGCGGGATGTTCGCGGTTGGGTTGTGCGGATGGAGACGGGTCGGACCGGAGTCGTATGCCGGGGCGGTTCGCGGTCGCCTTCGGCTCCGACGTGTTGCTAGCGCTTGCCTTCCCACCGTTCGTCTTCGGCATCCCACGCCTCGTTGCGTTGCTGGACTGTTTCCAACGCCCGCTGCGCTTCTGACGCCGAATCATAGGGGCCGAGTCGATCCCTTCCGGCGCACATGTCTGCCTCGGACTCGACCCGATGGTGGGAAAGGCACCAGTAGTACCGCTCAGCACCGCTGCTGCTCATGACATCACTGTGCACCGCAAATGAAACACGCGCCACCGAAACCGGCAAATAGCTGGTTGGGATTCCACAGTAGACGCAACCGCCCGACTCCGGGAGCGGACGCCCGCAGAAGGTCCGGAAGTCGTCGCGAACCACCCATCGGGTTGCCGGAAATCCTTGTGCGTCAACGATTCCGTGAATGGGCCGGCGGCGGCGGACGGCTCGCGGCAGGCACCGATGAGCACGGATGCCTGTGGCCACGATCACCCGAGGGTGAGCCGTTCGGTGGAGCGAGATTCGAGTCGGACGGGCGATCCTCCCACCATCGTTAGGAGGCGAACAGTCCACGGTGGACGCGGGGCTGCGGGGCCCCGATACTCGGTGCCGTGAACCTGAACGCAGCGGTCCTCGCGATCGGCGGCTCGGCCGCCCCGGGCGACGTCGTGAAGTCCCTGACGGGCGGGCGTCCCGCACTCGCCGCCGACGGGCACGCCCTCGTGCTCTACGACGACGCCGCGGCAGCTGTACGGGACGTCGCCGGCTACCTGCGGCCGCGCGGCATGACGATGGTCCGGTTCGGCCTGCACGTCGGCGGAACACCGCAGGGCGAAGAGCGACTGACCGGGCCCGTGGTGGCCGCCGCGACCCGCCTCGCCGACCTCGCCGGGCCCGGGCGGCTGCGCGTCTCCGCCGACGCCGCCGGAACGCTCGGCGACACGGTGCCGCTGGACCCGGCCGGCGACGGCTCGTACGAGATGCGCAAACGCTAGCGGGGTGGGGTTGCCCCGCGGGGCGGCGGCGGGCTGCGGGACAATTGAGGGGTGAGCCTCCATGCCGATGACCTGCCGGACGTCCTTGCCATCACGCCGCTGACCGCGCCGCCCGACGTGTCGCTGCGGCCGCCGGGCTCCAAGAGCATCACCAACCGGGCGCTGATCTGCGCGGCGCTCGCGCCGGGGCGCAGCACGCTGACGGGGGTGCTGTTCGCCGACGACACCCACGCGATGCTCGGCGCCGTGCGGGCGCTCGGCGCGACGCTGACCGTCGACGAGGCCGCGCACACCGTCGTCGTCGACGGCGTCGACCCGCGCACGCAGACCACGCCGGCGAGCATCGACGCCCGCCAGTCGGGCACCACCGGCAGGTTCGTGGTGCCGGCGGCGGCGCTGCGCCCGGCGCGCAGCGTCGTGGACGGCGCGCCGCAGCTGCGGGCACGGCCGTTCGGGCCGCTGACCGACGCGCTGCGCGAGCTCGGCGCGACGGTGGAGGACCTGTCCGAGGCCGGGCCCGGGCTCCTGCCGATCGCGGTGACCGGGCCGGTCGCCGGCGGGAAGGTCGCGGTGCCGGGCCACCTGTCGAGCCAGTTCCTGTCCGGGCTGCTGATGGCCGGGCCGCTGATGTCCGACGGCCTGTCGGTGGAGCTCACCTCGCCGCTGGTCTCCGTGCCCTACGTCGAGGCGACCACCGCCGTCATGGCCGCGTTCGGGGTCACCGTCGACGGCCTGCGCGTGCGCCCGGGCGCGTACCGGGCGACGGACTACGCGATCGAGCCCGACGCGAGCGCCGCGTCGTACGTGCTCGCCGCCGCCGCGATCACCGGCGGCCGGGTCACCGTCGAGGGGCTCGGCACCAGCAGCCTGCAGGGCGACGTGCGCTTCGCGGACCTGCTGGAGCAGATGGGCGCGCGGGTCGAGCGGACCGCCGACCGGGTCACCGTCACGGGCACCGGCACGCTGCACGGCATCGACGTCGACATGGCCGACATCTCCGACACCGCGCAGACCCTGGCGGCGGTCGCGGTGTTCGCCGACTCCCCCACGCGCGTGCGCGGCATCGGCTTCATCCGCAAGAAGGAGACCGACCGGATCGCCGCGATCGTCACCGAGCTGCGCCGCGCCGGCATCGACGCGGTCGAGGACGAAGACGGCTTCACGGTCAACCCGGGGACGCCCGCGCCGACGGCCTTCCACACGTACGACGACCACCGGATGGCGATGAGCCTGGCGCTGCTCGGCCTGCGCGTGCCCGGCATCGAGATCCGCGACCCGCGCTGCGTGTCGAAGACGTACCCGACGTACTTCATCGACCTGGCGCGCCTGTGAGCGACCTCCTCCTCGCCCGGCGGGCCGCGCTCGCCGGGGCCGAGGTCGGCATGCGCTACTTCGCCGCCCTCGCCGGGCTGCCGAAGGAGATCAAGGCTGACGGCAGCGTCGTCACCGAGGCCGACCGCGCCGTCGAGGCCGCGATCCGGGCCGTGCTGGCCGAGGAGCGCCCCGGCGACGCGATCCTCGGCGAGGAGGGCGGGCTCACCGGCACCGGCGGCCGCCGCTGGATCATCGACCCGATCGACGGCACCGCGATGTTCGTCGCCGGCGACGACCGCTGGCTCGTGCTCGTCGCTCTGGAGGAGGACGGCGAGATCGTCGCGGGTGTCGCCGCTGTACCGGCGCAGGGCACCATCTGGTGGGCCTCGCGAGGCGGCGGCTCGTTCCAGGGCGGCATCGGCGGCGACGACGCGCGGCGGCTGCGGGTGGCCGCCGACGGCGCCGAGACGCCCGAGGGCGCGACGCTCGGCGTCATCCCCGACGACTACGTCTTCCGGCCCGAGCGGGCGATGCTGGAGCCGCTGACCGCCGTGGCGCGCAAGGAGCCGTGGCCGGTGCACGCGGCGCTGCTCGTCGCCGACGGACGGCTCGACCTGTGCGTGCAGACCCGGGGGCAGATCTGGGACTTCGCGGCGACGTCGCTGATCGTGCGGGAGGCCGGTGGGCAGTACAGCGGCCTCGACGGCCGGCCGGAACCCGGTCCCGGCCCGTCGGTTTTCGCACGGAGCGCCACTTTGCACGCCGCAACCCTGAAGCTTTTCGACGGGCCTTGACACTCATCGATGCATTCGTCCAGCATGTCCGGCGGGGTCGTACTACATCACGCTTGGAGTCGCTGTGCGCCGTGCCCGGGGGTTGCTGTCCGCTGTCGTTGTCCTGCTCGCGTTGCTGGTCCCGGCGTCCGCGCACGCCGCGCCCAGCCCCGGCGCCTCGCCCGCGGCCGCCGAGGACGATCCCGCCACGAAGGGGTTGACGCGCACGTCGCTGGACCTCGGCGGCGGTGAGGCGCAGGCGAACGCCCTCGGGCCGGTCGGCATCCCGGGCGCCTCGATCTGCCAGCGGTTCTACATCTACAGCTACCGCGCGGCGCGCTACGTCTCGGAGGAGCAGGGGTACACCGGCAGCAGCCACAACATGCTGCGGGCCCGCTCCACGGCCGGCGCGCTGGGCACGTGGGAGCACTTCCGCCTCTGCGCCTACAACGGCCGGACCGACACCATCTACATCCAGGCCAGCTCCGGCTACCTCGTGACCGCCGAATACGGGTACAGCGGCAACCTCCGCGGCATGATGCGCGGGCGGGGCGAGTGGCCGGGCGTCTGGGAGGTCTTCGAGGTCTGGTCCGACGCCGGCGTCTACTACCTGCGCAACCAGTCCACGAAGGGCTGGGTCAGCGTCCGCGTCGACATGACCGGCAGCTCCGCCAACATGTTGCGCGCCAACGGCGCGAGCGCGGGCCCGTGGGAGATGCTGGCGTTCACCTCAGTGGCGTGAGCTCCGGCAGGTCCCGGCCGGCCAGCTCGTTGGCCTCCCGCCATGCCTGGATCCACAGCGGCGTCATCCGGAAGTACACGTAGCCCTTCCCCGGCCGGAACCCCGTCTTCTCGGCGAACGCGTCCTTCGTGCCGTCCGTCAGGTCGCCGGCCGGCACGGTCTGCACGGCACACTCGATGAGGACCACGTCCCGCGTCGGCCCCACACCGACGCGGGCCCGGCCGTTGGCCGCCAGGTTGCGCGCCGTCGGGTTGTTGACGGCCGTCGAGAACAGCAGGGTCGCCCCGTCCCACAGGAACGACAGCGGCACCATGCACGGCTCCCCGTCCGCCGACGCCGTCGCCACCCACGCGTCGACGTCCTCCTCCAGCCGCCGTACCGTGTCCGCCACGCGCTGCTCGGTGCTCCGTGCCGCCTGTGCTGTCATCGCCACTCCCCCTGGTCCCGGTCCCCTCAGTATCCGGGGCGCCTCAGCGCATCTGACACAGCACCCGCACGTCATGCAGCCCTTCCGGCGGGACGACCACGGGCTCGTCGGGGCGACACCATGGAGCGCCGCTGTTCAGGGGCTCTCCGGTCGCGACGTACCGCCCCGGCGTCAACCTGATGCTGAACCGTCCGTCGGCCGCCGAGGTGGTGCTCGTGGTCGTGCCGTCGGCCGCGTCGAACCACACCGTCCCGGCGGTGCCGCGCGAATACCCTGGCATCGGCCCGCCGACCATCAGGAGCGTCCCGGTGACGACCGCTCGGGCCGCGCCGGCCGGCTGCTGCTTCTGCCCCCACAGCGTGGGCCCGGCGGTCGCTCCCAGCGCCACCGCCACGACCGCCCCCACGACGGCGAGGTACCGCCGGTCCCGGTTCCGCCGCTTCCGCACCACCTCGTCGAACGCCGGCGCCTGCCCCGGCTCGTGCAGCTTCGCCTCGGCCGCCAGCAGATCCCCGAGCTCAGACATTCGACGACTCCTCTCTCAGCAGCCCCGCGAGCGCGCTCCGGGCCCGGCTCAACCGCGACTTCACCGTCCCGGGCGCGACGTCCAGCAGCTCGGCGGTCTGCTCCACGCCGTACCCGAGCAGGTGATGCATGACGACCACCTGCCGCTGCCCGACCGGCAACCGCCGCAGCGCCGCCGTGAGATCCACCCGGTCCCCACCCGGCGGCGACGCGTCCACCGGCGGCCCGTGCCGCAGCAGCGCCCGCAGGGCACTCCGCGCGTTCCGCCGCCGGTTCGCCACCAGCCTGATCGCCACCGTCCGCACCCACACCTCCGGCGACTCGAGCCGGGACACGCGCTCCCACCGCCCGAGCAGCCGCACGAACGCCTCCTGCACGCACTCCTCGGCCTCCGCCCTCCCCCCCGGCGACCAGCGCCACCACACCGACGAGCCTCGAGTAGCTGGCCGCGTACAAATCAGACACCGCATCGCGACCGGTGGACCTGCCCATACTCCTGTCACCCCCGAACCCCCGCCCCGGTTCCACCCCCGACCGACAATTCTTCGAACCCCGGCCTGGGCGTGGAGGTCGTGGTCGGCGTCGTCCTCATCGCTGTGGCCGCCATCCGAGCCGTCAGCTGAAGGTCCGACGTGATCCTCCGGCACGACCGCCGCGGCGGCGGCCACGCCGACGATGAGACCGGACGCGGAGTGGAGCAACGAACGCGACCGGACGGGCCGGCGGCGATGGCGCGCGGGACGCGCAGGTCCTGCCGCGCGCTCAGCGCTCCGGCAGTGCGCCGCCGCGGCGGCGCATGGGGGTGCGGGTGGGAACCCCCGCCGGGGCCCCGCCGCGGAGCGGTGGGGGTTATTGCAGCGCAGCGACGGACGAGTCGACCTGTACGCCGGGTTCTGTCCTCGCCCGGAGGGGCGGGGGCGGCCATCCATCTCGGCCTGCCGTTGCCGGCAGGCTCCAGCGGTCTACCCGCAGGCTCGGGCGGGCCGCCCTCGAACGCCTGCGTCTGACCTTGCTCCGGGTGGGGTTTACCTAGCCGCCCCGGTCGCCCGGGGCGCTGGTGGGCTCTTACCCCACCGTTTCACCCTTACCCGGCCCCGAGGGGCCGGGCGGTCTGTTCTCTGTGGCACTGTCCCGCGGGTCGCCCCGGGTTGCCGTTAACAACCACCCTGCCCTGTGGAGCCCGGACGTTCCTCGGCGGCACCGGTGAAGGTGCCGACGCGGCCGCCCGGTCGACTCGTCCGTCGTGATGACTATGGTAGGCGGCACCATGAACCTTGCAGACATCGCGCTCCTGTCCGGGGCCGGGCTGGCCGCCGGCACGGTCAACGCGATCGCCGGTGGCGGGTCGCTGATCACGTTTCCGGCGCTGATCGCGACGGGGTTGAGCCCGGTGGCGGCGAACGTGACCAACTCGGTGTCGGTGTTCCCGGGGTACGTCGCCTCGGTGTACGGCAGCCGGATGGACCTCAGCGAGCTGCCGCGGCGGACGGTGGCGGGCATCGTGCCGACGTCGGTGGTGGCCGCGGCGCTCGGGTGTGTGCTGCTGCTGATCACGCCGGCGAGGGCGTTCGACCTGGTGGTGCCGTTCCTGGTACTGGCGGCGGCCACCACCCTGGCGTTCCAGGACCGGCTGCGCAAGCTCGTCGGCAACCCGCGGGACATGTCGCCGGCGCGCAGGACGCTGAGCCTGCACGCGATGGTGTTCGCCGGTTCGCTGTACGGCGGTTACTTCGGTGCCGCGCTCGGCGTCATGCTGGTCGCGGCGCTGGGTCTGGTGCTCGACCAGTCGATGGCCAGGATCAGCGCGCTGAAGAACGTGGTGTCCGCGATCGCCGGCCTGGTGACGGTCTGCGTGTTCGCGCTGTTCGGGCCGGTCGAGTGGGTGGACGTGCTGGTGGTGGCGCCGACCGCGATGCTCGGCGGCTACGTGGGCGCCCGCCTCGCCCGGCGGCTCCCGTCCGCGGTGCTGAAGTGGCTGATCGTGGCGTTCGGCACCGGCGTCGGCCTGATCCTGCTGTACCGGGCGCTGACCTGACCTTCCGCGCCGGCAACGCGCGAGCGGCCTGCTGTACCGGGTGCTGACCTGACCTCCGCGCCGGTGACGCGCCGGTGACGCGCCGGTGACGCGCCGGCGGCCAGCACCAGAGCCGCCGCGGCGCCCGTTATGAGGCGGTTGCGCGGGGCCGGCGGATCCGGCATCAGCTCAGGTGTGCGGTGTCGTTGACGGTACGCACGGCGACCCCGCCGTCAGGCCATGAGTCGACGATCGAGAGGCCGGCCGGGTCGAGGTACAGGCGGTACATGAACGCGTCGCCGGCGGCGAGGGCGTCGCGCAGCATCGACTTGATCGGGGTCACGTGGCTGACGACGGCGATCCGCTGTCCCGCGTACTGCTGCTGGAGCCGCCGTACCGCCCGCCGCACCCGGATGGTGACCTGCTGCAGCGACTCCCCGCCGGGCGGCGCGACCAGGGGCGAGGCGAGCCAGCGGTCGAGCTCGGCCGGGTACGCGGCCCGCACCTCGGCGAACGTCAGCCCGTCCCACTCGCCGAAGTCGCACTCGACGAGGTCCTGGTCGGTGACGATCTCGACGTCGCCGACGAGGCCACGCACGGCGGCCGCGGTCTCCAGGCACCGCCGCAGCGGCGAGCTGACCACGGCGGCGAGGTCGGGGGCGAGGTCCCGGATCCGGACGGCGGCACGACCGGCCTGGTCGCGACCGCGGTCGGACAGCGGGATGTCACTGCGCCCCGAGTAGCGTTTCTCGGCGGTGTACGGCGTCTCGCCGTGCCTGACGAGCAGCATCCGCAACGGCGACCCGGTCGACGGCGGCGCCCAGGACCGGGCCACGGGCTCGGCGGGCGCGGCATCGACGTCCGACGTATTGACCAACGTCTGTGCTGTGGCGTCCGTGGAACCGGACGAGCGGGCAGGACCGGCCGATCCCGCGCCCGAAGACGAGCCTTCAGAAGAAGACAGGCCCCGAGACGAAGACGAGTTCGCGGCGGCGGCGACGGCGCGGGCGGCCGCGCGGCCCGGTGAGTCGGGGCCCGCGACCGGAGCGGCATCCGCAACAGCGGAACCAGAAGCAGCGGCGGAACCAGCAGCGGCGGCCGAACCAGAAGAGGCGGCCGAACCAGAAGAGGCGGGAGAGCCAGGAGTGGCGGGTGGGGTGGAGGCGCCGTCCATGGCGGCGTTCGCCAGGCGGTCGGCGTGCTTGTTCCGCTCGCGGGGGATCCACGAGTAGCGGACCGAGCGGAACGAGCGGGCCAGGTCCCCCGCCTCCGCTGCCAGGGGGACCAGGCCGGGGTGCTTGATCTGCCAGCGGCCCGACATCTGCTCGACGACCAGCTTCGAGTCCATGCGGACCTCGACCTCGTCGGCGCCGAGCTCGGCGGCGGCGCGGAGGCCCTCGATGAGGCCGGTGTACTCGGCGACGTTGTTGGTGGTGACGCCGAGCCGGCCGAGGCGTTCGGCGAGGACCTCGCCGGTGGTGGAGCGAACGACCGCGCCGTAGCCGGCGGGGCCGGGGTTGCCCCTGGACCCGCCGTCGGCCTCGATCGTGACCTTCACAGGCCGGACTCCGCGGTCCGGACGAGGATGCGCCGGCATTCTTCGCAGCGGACGACCTCGTCGGCGGCGGCGGCCTTGACCCGGGCCTTGTCGCCGCCGGCGAGCTCCAGGCGGCAGCCTTCGCAGCGGCCGTGGCGGAGCATGGCGGCGCCGATGCCGCCGCTGGACTCGCGGATCTTGTCGTACAGGGTGATGAGGTCGGCGGGGAGGTCCGCGGCGAGGGGCTTGCGGCCGGAGCGGCGGAACTCCTCGTCCTTGGCGATCCCGGCCAGGGCCTCGTCGCGGCGCTGCTCGGCGGCGGCCCGCACGGAGCGGGTCTCGGTGAGCCGGCCGGCGACCTCGTCGAGGGCGGCCTGCGCGGTCTCCCGCTGCTCCATCAGCTCCAGCTCGGCGTCCTCCAGCTCGCCCTGGCGCCGCTTGAGCGTGGCGATCTCGTGCTGCAGGGCCTCCAGCTCGCGGGCGGGGCCGGTGCCGGCGTCGAGACGCGCCTGGTCCTTGTCCTTGCGGGCGCGGACCTGCTCGGCGTCGCGCTCGAGGCGGCTGATGTCGCGGTCGAGGTCGTCGACGGCGACCTGGGCGCGGACGCGCTGGTCCTCCATCGTGGACAGCTCGCGGGCCAGCCGGTCGAGCTCCGCGTGCTCGGGCAGCGACTTGCGCTTGTGCGCGAGCTGGGTGAGCGCGATGTCGATCGCCTGCAGGTCGAGCAGGCGACGCTGAGCCTCTGGGTCGGCCTTCACTGGTTGCGGTCCTCCAAGGTGAACGTCCACGGTGAGGTGTCCACATCGGACACGATGGTCTGCAGGCCGGCTTCCTGCCGCAGGAACGCCGCCACGTCGTCGAGCCACGGCCGCTCCGACGCCCAGTGCGAGACGTCCAGCAGTGCGGGGCCGCCGTTGGCCAGGTGCTCGTGCGCCGGGTGGTGGCGCAGATCCGCAGTCAAGTATGCGTCAACGCCGGCCCGCGCCGCGTCGGCCAGGAACGCGTCGCCCGCACCCCCGGACACGGCAACCGTCCGGACCGTGTCCGTGGGGACCCCGGCCACCCGTACATCACCCACTGCCGACGACACGAGCGCGGCCAGGTCCGACAGTGCCATCGCAGATGGCAGCTCGCCGACGCGCCCGTGGCCGCGGTCTTCGGCGGTCGGGACCAGCGGCCGGAGGCCGGCGAGGCCGAGCCGTGCGGCGAGCGCGTCGGACACGCCGGGGGCGGCGACGTCGCCGTTGGTGTGCGCGGTGTACAGGGCGATGCCCGCCTTGATCATCCGGTGGACGATCGCGCCCTTGTACGTGGTGGGCGCGACGCTGGACACGCCGCGCAGCAGCAGCGGGTGGTGGGTGAACATCAGGTCCGCGCCGGCGGAGACCGCCTCCTCGACCGTGCGGGGGTCGCAGTCCACGGCGAGGAAGACCCTGGTGACCTCCGCGGACGGCTCACCGAGGGTGAGACCGACCCGGTCCCAGCTTTCGGCCCACGAGGTCGGGTAGCGCTGCTCGATGAGTTCGACGAGTTCGGCGACTAGCACGGCGCGACGTTACTCCACCCGCGGCGGGCCGAGCGCCTCGACGGGCAGATGCCAGGGAAAGCGGTCCGTGATCCGCTCGCCCGTGCCGGGCGGGTGGAGGGGCAGGACGTCGGGGCCGTAGAGGACGGTGACGCCCCAGGCCCGCAGCTTCTCGATCGACTCGCCGAACGCGGGGTGCCGGGCCATGGCGGCGTTGGTGAAGGGCACCGCGACGATCGGCAGGCCCATGCCGAGGCCCTCGACGACGAGGCCGAGGGCCAGGGTGTCGGCGATGCCCGCGGCCCACTTGTTGATCGTGTTGACGGTGGCCGGGGCGACGATCATGGCTTCGGCCTGCGGGAGGATGTCGGGGTCTCCGGGGTACTTGTACCGGTGCCGGACGGGGTGCCCGGTCTGGGCGATGAGGCTCGGGATGTCGAGCCACTTGAGGGCGTCCGGCGTGGCGACCACGCAGACCTCCCAGCCTTTCGCCTGGGCGAGCGACACCAGCCTGCTGGCGTGCTGCGTGACAGGCGATCCGCACATCACGGCGTAGAGGACATGACCGGCCATGCGGGCATTGTGCTACCCCGTGCCCTACACCCCCACGCTCATGTGCTCGGCGAGTTCAGCGACGGGCGCCGAGGGGGTGCCTCGGGTGCGCCGCAGGACGTCGCTGAGCACCTCCCGGGCCAGCGGCCGGCAGCGGATCTCCGAGGGGGCGAGCCGGTCGCCCTCCAGGAGCATCTCGCTGGCCTGCTCGATGTCGCCGAGGAGGGCGTAGGCGCGGGCCTGGTCGAGGTAGTGGTGCGCGCGGCGCTCCGGCAGCAGCGCGTGGAACGCCTCCAGGTTCAGCGACTCGTGCACCTCGACCGCGTGGCGCCCCTCGCCGAGCTCGACGGCGGCGGCGGCGCGGTGCAGCTGCACGTTCGTCGGCCCGAAGCTGGACCAGTAGTAGTTGTGGTCGCCGTCGAGGCCCCGGGCCGCCTCCTCCGCCCCGCCGAGCAGGTCCCGGACGGTGGCGCCGTCGCCGATGCGGGCGGCGGCCATCGCGCCCTGCAGCAGCAGCATCCCGTAGACCGACAGGCGCTCGGGTGCGCAGTCGTTGCCGTCGGAGCCGGGGGCGAGCCGGTTGGCGATGTTGACGTTGATCTCCAGCGCCGGGCGGGACCGGCCGAGGGCGAGCAGCGCGAGGGCGACCCTGGTGGTGGCGGCGCCGGCGAGGAGCTGGTCGCCGGCGCGCTGCGACACCGCGATCGACCGGTCGGCGGCGAGCCAGGCCAGCTCGTGCTCGCCGAGCTTGCGCAGCGCCGAGGAGGCGATCTGGTAGACCTGCCCGAGCAGGTGGGCGGCCTCGCGGCCCTGCCCGCCGTCGGCGTAGGCGGTGTCGGCGGCCTGGGACTCCCGCAGCAGGCGGGGCAGAGTGCGGGCGAGCATGCCGTACTTCGCGTGCTGGTAGCTCAGCCACGCGTGGGTGACGGCCTTGCGCATCTCGGCGAGGGGCGGCGGCTCGGGCGGCGCGTAGAAGAAGGCGCTGATCTGGTCGTAGCGCTCCAGGGCGGCGCGGATCTCCTCGACCTCGACCTGGTCGACGCAGTTGACGCTGTCGGGGCGCCGCTCGGGGTCCTTGCCCAGCAGGATCTGCACGTCGAGCTGGAGCACGTCGGCGATCTCGTAGACCACCGAGAACTTGTCCAGACGTCGCACGCCACGCTCGACCTTGTCGACCCAGCTCTTCGACTTCCCGAGCCGGTCCGCGAAGACCTGCTGGGACATCTTGCGCCGGTTCCGCCAGTAGGCCACGCGCCGCCCGATCGGCAGCTCATCCACGCCGCTCACCTCCGGAGGTCACCCGCTCGGCCGAAATCGCACCTTTTGTGCGGTTCGTCCGGCGTTCGTGCTCATACGTTCTGAAGTGCAAGTTGCAGACCCCGTTGCCATTGCCAACGACGCACACGTCGTCCGGTGACGCGACGTGGTTCTGTGCGCACTTTCGAGTGATCTCCGCTGCTAGGAGGAGCACATGCGGTCCTGGGAACGCGCCAAACTCCGCAAAGCGGCCGTCCGGTACGCCGAACACGGCTGGCACGTGCTGCCCGGCGCCTACCTGGTCGGCCAGCACGCGGGCCGGCACGCCAGGGAGCGCCGCTTCGACTGCGGCCAGCCCGGCTGCCGCACCGTGGCGTGCCACCCCACCGCGAACACGCCGAGCCGGTCGCCGGCGACCGTCGCCGAGTGGTGGCGCGTGCACCCCTACAGCGTCCTGTTCCCGACCGGGTACGCCTTCGACGTCCTGGAGGTCCCCGGCGCGCTGGGCCGGGCCGCGCTGCTCGGCGACGGCTTCGTCGCGGCGCGCGGGCCGGTCATGGTGGCCCGGCAGAAGGGTCAGGGGGACCGCTGGTCGTTCCTGGTGCTGCCCGGGCACGGACTGCTGCCGGAGCTGGCCCAGCAGCCCGGCGTGGTGCTGCACGGGCAGGGGTCGTGGGTGCCTGCGGCGCCGAGCCCGCAGTTCGGCGGTCGGGTGCGCTGGGAGCTGTCCCCGGAGTCGCACGGCTGGCGGCCGGCGGAGCCCTACGCCGTGCAGGCCCTCATGCTCGACGCGATCGGGGCCGGACCCATGGCGGGCACGGGACACCGGGGCATCTGGCGCACCGCCGCCTGACCCCACCACAGCAGACGGCCGGTCCTCTCGGGGGGACCGGCCGTTGCCGTTGTCCGCAACCGGGCCGCCGCTCAGGCACGAGCAACCAGCGCCGTCGATGGCCGAACGCCCGCGACCAGTGCCGCGACGGTCGTCGGCGCCCGGGGGCGGGAGGCCTCCGCCGCCCGGGCACGGGACATCGCCCGAGCGGCGGGGGTCGACGAGCGCGCTAGGCTTCGGAAAAAATTCACGTGCAGAATTCATGCCGCTGCCCAACGTAGCGTCGGTGTAGCCCTACGTCGACCCTTGTCCTCCGACTGGGCTACTCAAGGGTTGCGTGAATACCTACTCAACCCTGAGTGTTGATCTACTCAATTGATCAGTAACTCACTAGGACGTCCACGGTGGCCACCACCCGGCGGACGTCGGCGCCCGCATTCCGGTCGGGCACCTCCACCGGCTGGGCGGCGGGGTCGACCCGGACGAT
The DNA here is from genome assembly GCF_040614215.1 of Dactylosporangium sp. NPDC006015. NCBI lineage: Bacteria > Bacillati > Actinomycetota > Actinomycetes > Micromonosporales > Micromonosporaceae > Dactylosporangium > Dactylosporangium sp. NPDC006015. The sequence goes on along the minus strand of NZ_JBEXUD010000007.1, from coordinate 344,389 downwards.
CCGACCGCCCTCGGGCAGCCTGACGCCGCGCGCCGCGAGCAACGCGGTCAACGCACCGTAGACGACCGCCTCCGCCCGGTCGGCTGCGGCCCACACCTGGAGCCCGATCCGCCAGCGGACCTGACGCGCCCACGGCAGGCGGGAGCGGACCGGCTCCCCCACCGCTTCCACGAGCAGGACCGGTGGATCACTCGTCGGATTGGCCGGTCGCGAGGTCACCAGGGTCGCGTCGGACAGATGGTGTTGTGCGCGCAGGTACGCCACGACGAGGCCGACCGCGTCCGGCTGCGCCACGGCCGTCACCGCCCCCGTCACCCTCGTCCCCCTCGCCCGTGTCCTTGTCGAGGACAACGGGACGCGCACCGCCTGGTCGCGGTACCAAAGATACATTTCATATTCCCCGAAGAAAGGATTCATGTGTGATCGGAGAAACGGCGCGTCCGGTCGAACGGTTCGTTGATTTCCGCCGCCGGTGGTTGCCACCGCCCCCCACTCCAGGGTAATGACCAGGAAAGATCGGGTGGGTGCTTTTGCGACAAACATCGGCGCCCCCCAATCGGCAATTTGCCGCCGACCGGAGGGCGCCGGAGCGCGGATCAGCTGAAGCGGGCTCCCTCGTCGCGGCGGTGCGCCCAGGCCGCGAGTCCCGCCGCCGCGACCGTCCAGGCGGCCAGGGACACCATCGCGGTGGCCGACACCGTGAAGTCGCCGACCGCGGCCCAGAGCAGCTCGGCGGCGCCGCGGGTCGGCAGGAACGGCGCGATCGTCTCGACGAACCCGGGCGCGTCGCCGGGCGCCGACAGCAGCCCGCCACCGAACGCGAGCGGGAAGAAGATGATCTGCGCGACGGCGAGGGCGGCCTTGGTCGGCAGGGAATAGCCGATCGCCAGGCCCATGAACGTGAACGGCAGGGCGCCGAGCACGACCGCGCCGAGGGCGAGCAGCAATTGCACCGGGGAGGCGGTGGCGGCGGTCAGTGCCGCGCCGATGACGACGACCGGGATCAGCGACAGGAACATGAACGTGAGCCCGGACAGGACCCGCCCGGTGAAGGCGACGGCGGGCCCGGCAGGCAGGGTGCGGCTGTAGGGGTCCCACGGCTGGGCGCGGTCCTCGGCGACGCCGACGCCGTAGGTGAACAGCGAGCTGGTCATCACCGCGAACATGACCATCGAGGCGGTCGCGTAGGTGGCGCCGGCCGGATCGTCCCCGGCGAACGGCACGACGAAGAACAGCATCGACGCGGCCGGGAAGAACGCCCCGCCGACGACGGCGACGGGGATGCGGGCGGTCTCCAGGATGCGGAACCGGGCATGCGTGAGCGCGAGCGACATGATCAGCGTCCCGTCAGGGTCAGGAATGCCTCTTCGAGGCTGGTGGGCCGGACCTGCAGCCCGCGGAACGGCACGCCCGTGGTGACGAGGTCCCGCACGAGCTGGTCCGGGTCGGCGGTGAGCAGGGAGGTGCGGCCGTCGGCCTGCTCGACGCCGACGACGCCGGGCAGCGCCGGCAGCTCGGGCAGCGTCGCGCTGTCGAGGCTGACCCGGTGGATGCCGACCATGGCGCGGATCGCGGCGACGGTGTCGTCGGCGAGGACCCGGCCGCCGGCGAGGACCACGACCCGGTCGGCGAGGGCCTCGATCTCCTCCAGGTAGTGGCTGGTCAGCACGACGGTGCCGGTGCGCCCGTACGCCCGGATGTGGGCCCACAGGTCGCGGCGCGCCTGCACGTCCAGGCCGGTCGTCGGCTCGTCCAGGAACACCAGGTCGGGGCGGCCGACGAAGGCGAGCGCGACGGCGAGGCGGCGCTTCTGGCCGCCGGACAGGCCGCCCGTCTGCCGCCCGGCGACCTCCGTCAGGCCGAACCCTTCCAGGAGCTCGCCGGTGGGGACCGGGTCGGCGAAGTGGGCCGCGACGAACGCCACGCACTCGCGCACCCGCAGCGTCGCGGGCAGGCCGGTCTCCTGCGGGGTGACCCCGATCCGGCGGCGGGCGGCCGGGTCGCGGGGGTCGCCGCCGAAGAGCTCGACGGTGCCGCTCGTCGGGCGCCGCAGGCCGACGAGCAGGTTGACGAGTGTCGACTTGCCGGCGCCGTTGGGGCCGAGCAGCCCGACCACGCCGCCGGCGTGGATGTCGAGGCTGACGCCGTCGAGCGCGACCTGGGCCTTGGCGCCGGTGCCGTAGCGCCGGGTGACGTCGACGGTGCGGGCGAGGAGCATCAGGACTCCCTGGTGGGGTCTAGGTGTTGGGATCCAGGAGGGCGCGGACGGCGGCCGTGTAGTCGTCGAAGGCGACCCGGCCGCGGTCGCTGAGGGCGGCCGAGGTCGTCGGGGTGCGGCCGCGGAAGGACTTGACCAGGTCGACATAGCCGGCCTGCTCCAGCTTCGTCAGGTGCACCGACAGGTTCCCGGCCGTCATGTCGAGCAGCTCCTGCAGGCGGGGGAAGGTCATCCGGTCGCCGGCGGGCAGCCCGGACAGCGCGGCCATGATCCGCAGCCGCGCCTGGGCGTGGATCACGGGGTCGAGCTCAGCCACGCCGCCGTCCCCGCCACCAGAGGACCACCGCGAGCAGGCACAGGCCGCCGCCACCGCCGGCGGAGATCAGCAGCGAGTGCCAGCCGGGGCCGAGGGCGACGCCGGCGATGTTGATGACGGTGAGCCAGGCGCCGAGAACGAACATGTCGCGCGACAGCCAGATGGCCGCGCCCGCCATGTACATGACGGCGACGGTGCCGACGGAGACGCAGGCCCACAGCAGGCCCTGCTCGTCCTGGGGCAGGTATCGGACGAAGCGCCCGGTGGTGGAGCCGACGCCGGCGAACGCGAGGAACCAGGCGATCCCATAGGCCGTGCCCTGCCACGACGAGCGGCCCTCGACGCCGCGCCCGCGCCGGACGGACGCGACCAGGGTGCTCACCATCGCGGCCGCCATCGCCGCGAACAGCACGACCAGTGGCAGCCACTCGGGCAGGTCGACGAAGACCCGGCCGCCGGGGCCGAACCGCAGGAACAGCAGCCCGTGACCCACCAGCCAGGCGAGACCCCAGGGCAGGTAGTAGACGAGCGGGTTGAGGGTGATGGTGCTGGTGACGGCCGTGCGCTCCTGCTGGATGAGGGCGAGGGACTCCGCCGGCGAGGCGGGCGGCGCGTCGTCATCGACCGGGGTCATGCAAACTACTTTACGCCGCAAACCTGTTTGCCGGAAGAGAGGGCCGCCCATGCGGACGGCCCTCGCTACCCGTCGATCAGGAGTCGCCGCCGGTCTCCCCCACCGGGGCGGCGTTGACGTCGTCGATCGCGTACTTCTTCGCCGCGTCCGCGGCGGCCGACGCCGGCACCTCGCCGCGGCGGGCGAGCTGGCGCAGCGTGGCGACCACGACCGACTCGGCGTCGACGTGGAAGTGCCGGCGCAGCGCGTGCCGGGTGTCGGACAGGCCGAAGCCGTCGGTGCCGAGCGACGTGTAGTCGGTGGGCACCCAGCGGGCGATCAGGTCCGGCACGGCCCGCATGAAGTCGGAGACCGCGATGACCGGGCCCTCGGCACCCTGCAGCGCCTGGGTGATGTACGGCACCAGCGGCTCGTCGGCCGGGTGCAGCAGGTTGTGCTCCTCGGCGAGGATCGCGTCGCGGCGCAGCTCGGTCCACGACGTCGCGGACCACACGTCGGCGGCCACGCCCCACTCCTCGGCGAGCAGCTTCTGCGCCTTCAGCGCCCACTGCATGCCGGTGCCGGAGGCGAGGATCTGCGCCTTCGGACCCTCCTGCACCGGTGCGGGCAGGTACTTGTAGAGGCCCTTGAGCACGCCCTGCACGTCCAGGCCCGCGGGCTCGGCCGGCTGGAAGATCGGCTCGTTGTAGACCGTCAGGTAGTAGATGAGATCCTCGGGCTTCTCGCCGTACATCCGGTTGACCGCGTTCTCGGTGATGTGCGCGATCTCGTAGCCGAACGCCGGGTCGTAGGCCACCACGGCCGGGTTCGTCGCCGCGATGAGCAGCGAGTGACCGTCCTCGTGCTGCAGGCCCTCACCGTTGAGCGTGGTGCGGCCCGCGGTGGCGCCCAGCAGGAAGCCGCGTGACATCTGGTCGGCGGCCGCCCAGATGCCGTCGGCGGTGCGCTGGAAGCCGAACATCGAGTAGAAGATGTAGACCGGGATGATCGGCTCGCCGTGGGTGGCGTAGCTGGTCGCCGCGGCCGTGAACGACGCGACCGAGCCGGCCTCGTTGATGCCTTCGTGCAGGATCTGCCCGTTGGTGGACTCCCGGTAGCTCAGGAACAGCTCCCGGTCGACCGGCGTGTAGTTCTGCCCGTGCGGCGAGTAGATCTTCGCGGTCGGGAAGAGCGAGTCCATGCCGAAGGTGCGGGCCTCGTCGGGGATGACCGGCACCCAGCGCCGCCCCATGCCCTTGTCACGCATCAGGTCCTTGAGCATGCGGACGAACGCCATCGTGGTGGCGACCTTCTGCTTGCCCGAGCCGCGCTTGATGTCGCCGTACACCGACGACTCCGGCAGCTTCAGGTCCACGTGCTTGGTGCGCCGGTTCGGCACCGGGCCGCCCAGCTGCGCGCGCCGCTCGCGCATGTACTGCATCTCGTCGGACTTCTCGTCGGGCCGGTAGTACGGCACCGCGTACGGGTTGTCGCCGATCGCGCTGTCCGGGATGTCCAGGTACAGCCGGTCGCGGAAGTCCTTGACGTCCTGCAGCGTCAGCTTCTTCATCTGGTGGGTCGCGTTGCGGCCCTCGAAGTGCGAGCCGAGCGTCCAGCCCTTGATCGTCTTGGCCAGGATGACCGTCGGCTGGCCGGTGTGCTCGGTGGCCGCCTTGTACGCCGCGTACAGCTTGCGGTAGTCGTGGCCGCCGCGCTTGAGGTTCCAGATCTCGTCGTCGGACAGGTGCTCGACCATCTTGCGCGTGCGCGGGTCACGGCCGAAGAAGTGCTCCCGCACGTACGCGCCGGACTCCGCCTTGTAGGTCTGGTAGTCGCCGTCCGGGGTGACGTTCATCAGGTTGACCAGCGCGCCGTCGGTGTCGGCGGCCAGCAGCGGGTCCCACTCCCGGCCCCAGACGACCTTGATCACGTTCCAGCCGGCGCCGCGGAAGAACGCCTCGAGCTCCTGCATGACCTTGCCGTTGCCGCGGACCGGGCCGTCGAGGCGCTGCAGGTTGCAGTTGATGACGAACGTGAGGTTGTCCAGCTCCTCACGGGCGGCGACGCCGATCGCGCCGATCGACTCCGGCTCGTCCATCTCACCGTCGCCGAGGAACGCCCATACGTGCTGCTGGCTGGTGTCCTTGAAGCCGCGGTTGTGCAGGTACCGGTTGAACCGCGCCTGGTAGATCGCGTTGATGCCGCCCAGGCCCATCGAGACGGTCGGGAACTCCCAGAAGTTGGGCATCAGCCGCGGGTGCGGGTAGCTGGGCAGGCCCTTGCCCATGCCGCCGTGCGACAGCTCCTGGCGGAACCCGTCGAGCTGCTGCTCGCTCAGGCGGCCCTCCATGAACGCGCGCGCGTACATGCCCGGCGAGGCGTGACCCTGGAAGAAGATCTGGTCGCCGCCGCCCGGGTGGTCCTTGCCCCGGAAGAAGTGGTTGAAGCCGACCTCGTACAGGCTGGCGGCGCTGGCGAAGGTCGAGATGTGACCGCCGACGCCGACATCGGGGCGCTGGGCGCGCTGCACGAGCATCGCCGCGTTCCACCGGATGTAGGCACGGATGCGCCGCTCCACGTGCTCGTCGCCGGGGAACCAGGGCTCACGCTCCGGCGTGATCGTGTTGATGTAGTCGGTGGTCGTGAGCGGCGGCACGCCGACCTGTCGCTCCCGCGCGCGCTCCAGCAGGCGCAGCATCACGTACCGGGCGCGCTTCGTGCCGCGCTCGTCGATCACTCCGTCCAGCGACTCGACCCACTCGGTGGTCTCCTCCGGGTCGATGTCCGGCAGTTGACTCGGCAGGCCGTCGCTGATCACTGGGCGCTTGCGTTCGGTGGACACAGGCGTTCCTTCTAGGTGTAGGACCGGTCGCCCCCGAGGTAGGACGGTGGTGGCCGATCGGGATGGCCTCTGGGTGTTCGGGTTGAGGCAATGTGTGAGCCCATGTCCCATCCTGCCTGCCCTCAGTGCAATCCGTCACGTCTACGGGGCGTCAACTGCGACGCGCGACACGATACCGGCGGGTAACTTCTGCGTGACAAAACCGCGACTGATCGACCGTACCGCGGGTCCGGATCGACTACGGTCCGGCCGTGTCCGACAACTCCGCCTGGTGGCTGCTGGTCCCGGTCCTCTGCGTCACCGCCTCGATCATCACGGTGGTCGTCGTCATCACGTTCGTCGTGCGCCGGGTGGTGCGCGGCGCCGTGAGCTCCGCCTTCAACAACACGACCGGCGGCGGGCTCCGGCGCGGCGGCCCGTCGTCGTCCTCGTCCCCCTTCGGCACCGACCCGATCGGGCCCGACTGGACCCCCGACGGTGGCGGCTCCGGCCCCTCGGGCGGGCACCACGGCTCCCACGGCTCCCATGACTCCCACGGCGGCCACGTCCATGGCTGGGGGCACAGCATGGACCACGGCCACTCGCACTCCCACTCGCACGACTCCGGGTCGTCCTGGTCGTCCTCCGACTCGGGCTCGTCGTCGTCCAGCGACTCCGGCTCCTCGTCCTCGTCGGACTCCGGGTCGTCGTCCTCCTCCTCCAGCGACTGAGGCCACCGGCCTCCCGTTGCGCGCGTTGACTACCGTGCGGCTGTGCCTGACAACGCGCCCTCGGGCCCACCGTCCGAAATGATCGCCGTCATCGTGATCTTCCTGGTCGTGGTGGTCGTGGTGGCCGCCATCGGCGCCGCCCGCGGCGGCGGCCGCCGCTCCGGGTCCTCCTCCGACGCGACCTCCTCCGACACCGGCTCCTCCGGCTTCGACTGGTCCTCCGGTTCCTCGTCCGACTCAGGCTCGTCCGACTCAGGCTCCTCCGACTCGGGCTCCTCGTCGTCGTCCTCGTCCGACTGACAGACTGGGGTCCATGCACTCCGAGGTCATCACCGTGCGCACCGGCTCCCGGCCGGTGGTGCGCGACATCACGGACGAGGCGTCGCGGTTCGTCGCCGGGCACGCGCCGGACGGCGACGGGCTGCTGCACGTGTTCGTCCCGCACGCGACCGCCGGCGTCGCGATCATCGAGACCGGCGCGGGCAGCGACGACGACCTGCTGCGCGCCCTCGACGACGTCCTGCCGGCCGACGACCGCTGGCGGCACCGGCACGGCTCACCCGGCCACGGCCGCGACCACGTCATGCCGGCGTTCGTCGCGCCGTACGCGACGCTGCCGGTCGTCGGCGGCCGGATCGCGCTGGGCACCTGGCAGTCGATCTGCCTGGTCGACCCGAACGGCGACAACGCCACCCGCCAGGTCCGTTTCAGCTTCCTGACCGGATGAGCGCGTTTCCTGCCGGGGTTCCCGGCCCCGGCGCGGGAGGATTCTGACGTGATCGAGCGTCGCGTCGCCGTCGTGTTCCTCGTCGACCCGCAGGGGCGGGTCCTGATGCAGCACCGTGACTCCCACGCGAAGGTCTCGCCCAACCAGTGGGCGATGCCCGGCGGCAAGATCGAGGACGGGGAGACGCCGGAGGAGGCGGCCCGCCGCGAGGTGCGGGAGGAGACCGGACTGACCGTCACCGACCTGGAGCACTACGTCACCGGTACAAGACCCTCGGTGACGACCGCCGACGGTCTGGTGGAGATGCACGTGTACTACGCGGCCACCGACGCCACCCAGGACGACATCGTGCTCGGCGAGGGGCAGGCAATGGTCTTCCTCACACCTGAGGAGGCACTCGCCCGCGACCTCGGCGTGACCGCGGCACTTCTGGTGCCGGGCTTCCTGGAGTCTTCGCAGTACAGAGCCCTGGCGACGCGCAACGGGCCGTGACCGTCGCGACACCGGGCGACGCGTCGGACTGGCAGACGAAGACCAAAGTCGGCCATGCTGTCGAGCGTGACCACCCCTCAGGACCTCGACGAGCGGTTCCGCGCGGAGCTCGCCGGGCTCGTCGCCGCCACGGTCATCCGGGACCTCGACGAGCCGGTGCGTGACGACACCGCGCTCACCGGTGTGCAGGCCCGCGAGTTGTACGACGCCCAGTGCACCAGCCGGCACCTCGACCTCGCGGCCCGCTGGCTGCGCAGCTTCAACGCCGGTTACTACACGATCGGCTCGTCCGGCCACGAGGGGAACGCGGCGGTCGCCGCGGCGCTTCGCCCGACCGACCCCGCCCTGCTGCACTACCGCTCCGGCGGCTTCTACTGCATGCGCGCCGCCCAGGTCCCCGGCAGCGACCCCATCCGCGACGTCATGCGCGGGGTCGTCGCCTCGGCGAAGGAGCCGATCGCCGGCGGCCGGCACAAGGTCTTCGGCCACCCCGACCTGCACGTCGTGCCCACCACCTCGACGATCGCCTCGCACCTGCCGCGCTCGATCGGCGTCGCGTACGCGCTCGGCCGCGGCCGCCGGCGCACCGGTTCACACGCCGACGCCGGTGCCGGCACCAACGGCCACGGCTGGCCCGGCGACGCCGTCGTCGTCTGCTCCTTCGGCGACGCGTCGATCAACCACGCCGCCGCGACCGCCGCGTTCAACACCGCCGGCTGGTGCGACCACGTCGGGCTGCGCCTGCCGCTGCTGTTCGTCTGCGAGGACAACTCCCTCGGCATCAGCGTCCGCTCCCCCGAGGGCTGGGTCGCCGCCGCCCTCAGCAGCCGCCCCGGGCTCCGGTACTACACCGCCGACGGGTGCGACAGCGCGGCCACCTACGACCGGGCCGCCGAGGCCGCCGCCTGGGTGCGCCGTTTCCGCCGGCCCGCGATCCTGCACCTCACCACCGTCCGGCTGATGGGCCACGCCGGCGCCGACGCCGAGATGGCGTACCGCACCCCCGTCGAGATCGCCGCCGACCTCGCCCGCGACCCGCTCGTGCACACCGCCCGGCTCATCGTCGAGGCGGGCGTCGCCACCCCGTCGGAGCTGATGGCCCGCTACGACGAGCTCGGCTGGGACGTGCGCCGGGTCGCGGAGGAGGTCCTCGGCGAGCCGAAGCAGGCCAGCGCCTCCGAGGTGACGGCGCCGCTCGCGCCGCGCCGGCCGGTCCGCGTGTCCCGCGCCGTCGCCGACGCCGCCGCCGACCTGGTCGACGAGGCCGTGGACCCCGACGCGGGCAGCGACATCGGCGACGACCTGGAGTTCTCCGAGGCGTACGAGCCGCCGCACTCCCACCGTGCCCCCGACACCGACGCGCCCGCGGCGCCGTCGTCTTCGGATTCGCCGTCGCCGTCGCCGTCGGATTCGCCGTCGTCCTCGGATTCGCCGTCGCCTTCGGATTTCACGGCGACCGAGGTGCCGGACGCATCGGAACTCTCGGAAGTGTCGGAGACATCGGAAGCGTCGCCGGAGCCGGCCGACACCCGCGCCAACGGGCGTCCGCCGACCCGCGCGGCCGCCTTCAACGGGAAGCTCCCCGAGCGCGCCGGCCCGCTCACCCTCGCCCAGACGATCAACGCCGCCCTGACCGACGCGATGCTCGCGTACCCGCAGATGGTGGTCTTCGGCGAGGACGTGGCGGCCAAGGGCGGCGTCTACGGGGTGACGAAGGGCCTGCGGGACCGCTTCGGCAGCGCGCGCGTCTTCGACACCCTCCTCGACGAGACCTCCATCCTCGGCCTCGGCCTCGGCGCCGGGCTGGCCGGGATGCTGCCCGTGCCCGAGATCCAGTACCTGGCCTACCTGCACAACGCCGAGGACCAGCTGCGCGGCGAGGCCGCCACCATGCAGTTCTTCTCGCAGGGCGCCTACCACAACCCGATGGTCGTCCGGGTCGCCGGTCTCGCGTACCAGCTCGGCTTCGGCGGGCACTTCCACAACGACAACGCCCTCGCGGTGCTCCGCGACATCCCGGGGCTCGTGGTCGCCGCGCCGGCCAGGGCCGAGGACGCGGCCCCCATGCTGCGCACCTGCCTCGCCAGCGCGGTCGTCGACGGCAGCGTCTGCGTGTTCCTGGAGCCGATCGCCCTGTACCACACCCGCGACCTGCACGGCGACAGCGACAACTGGTGGCTGTCGGAGTACGCGCCGCCCAGTGAATGGTCGGCCATCCACGTGCCGATCGGCCGGGCCCGCGCGTACCACAGCGGCCCGAACGACGACCTCACCATCATCACGTTCGGCAACGGCGTCCGGATGTCGCTGCGGGCCGCCGCCCGCCTGTCCGAGGAGGGCGTCGCCTGCCGGGTCGTCGACCTGCGCTGGCTGTCGCCTCTGCCCGTCGGCGACATCATCAAGCACGCCTCCGACACCGGCCGCGTCCTCGTCGTCGACGAGACCCGCCGCTCCGGCGGCGTCGGCGAGGGCATCATCGCCGCCCTGGTCGACGCCGGCTACGTCGGCGTGGCCCGCCGGGTGGCCGCGGTCGACTCGTTCGTGCCGCTCGGCCCGGCCGCCAACCACGTCCTCGTCTCCGAGGAACAGATCGTCCAGGGAGCGAAATCGCTGTTGGCCCGGTAGTTTGGACCTTTAGTTTTTCGATCGCATCGGTGCGCCACTTGCGTTGACGGCCCGTACTGTGTGGACTACGCGCTAACAGTGGTGTTGCGACAGGAGGCAGTGGACAGTGAACGCGACCGCGGGTCAGGCCGAGGTGAAGAGCCTGGCGGACCGGTTCGGCGTCGAACCGGGCATGGTCGTTATGGAGATGGGGTACGACGACGACGTCGACCAGGATCTCCGCGACGTCCTGATCGACCGGTGCGGTGACCTGGTTGACGAGGAGACCGACGAGGTCGTCGACGTTGTGCTGCTGTGGTGGCGCGACGACGACGGCGACCTGGTCGAGACGCTCATCGACGCGCTGGGCCCGCTCGCGGACAACGGCGTGGTGTGGCTCCTCACCCCGAAGGCCGGCCGCCCGGGGCACGTCGAGCCGAGCGATATCAACGAGTCGGCTCCCACCGCCGGGTTGCAGCAGACCTCGACGGTCAACGCCGGCAAGGACTGGACGGCCGCGCGCCTGGTCGCGCCGCGCGCCGCGAGGTCCCGCCGCTAGCTTGTCGGTGCGCTCGCCTTCCCCTCCGCAAGGAGCCATTGAAGGCGAGCCCTGACCCCCAGCCCGGCCCCGCCACCTTCGTCAGGCACCCGGGCCGTTCCCTCCTGCGCTCAATCCGCTCCTCGCCCACCCGCCGAGGTGCCGTTCCCCGCTGGACCGTGGCCACGCCCCGGCCTTCCTCGCCGCCACCGCCATGATCGTCTCGCGGATCCGGTCGCCCCGGCAGCCAGATCCGCTATCCGATCACTGCGCCACCCCACCGGCCGGCCGCCCCGCGCCACCACGATCGCGCACAAGTCCGCCCCTGTCCCCCGATCGTGGACACGCGCGGCCCCATCCCCCGGCTTCACCCACACCCCGCGTCGGCTCGCACCAGCCGGGGGCCGCGGACTTCGCACCCGCGCTGGCGCTGCCCGGCAATGCCACCCTCCTCAGGCCGACCACTCGCCACCGCCGGGAACCATGACCGACGGACAGCGATCCGCCCTTCAATCTGCGAGAGGGCGCGGAATCCGGCATCCGGAGCGTGGCACCGGTCGCCCGGAGCCCGCACGGCTTGTGGTCGTGCGGGGTCCAGCAACCACCATCGCGGTGAGCGTGGCGCCCGGCCACATGAGGCGAAGGGTGCGGCAGGTCGGCGGTGGGGTCAGGCGGCTGAGGAGCGGGTCTGGGTCGGCTTCCAGGTCGGGGTCGGGGACGGGGAGTTGGACCAGGACTTCGAGGGGGTCGGGGACGGGGACGGGTTGCCGCCGCCCGAGTTGGACTGGGGCTGGTAGACGCGGACGTCGGAGAACGTGACGTCGGCGGCGTCGCCGCTGGGGGTGAAGGCGCCGAGGTTGACCTTGCCGCGCTTGATCGATTCGTTGACCTTCGAGCCGAGCTTGACGCCGTTGGCGTAGACGGTGATCTCCGAGCCGATGACGACCAGGGCGACGTACGGGTCGCTGGTCATCTTGACCGGCCAGGACGCCAGCTCGTTGCTCTGGCTGGGGGCGGCGTCGCCCAGGGCATACAGGCGGATCACGCCGTCGCAGACGCCCACCGTGTACGCCTCCTGGCCCGCCCTCGCCCACATGCCCGCGCAGCCGCTCACGCGGTGCACCTTCGCCTCGATGCCGGCGTCGGTCATGTTGACGTTGAGCGTGTCCTTCAGCGTGCAGCCGGTCAGGCCGCGCGGATCCGACACGACGTGCAGGTCGTCGCTGGACGCGTCGCACCTGCCGCCCTCGGACTCGTCCTGGGAATACCACAGCTCGTGCAGGCCACGGTCCTGGAACTGCTTCCAGTTGCCGGGCACCCACGACGGCCGGTCCTGCTGCGAGTACGGGGGAAGCGTCTGCCCCTCGGCCGCCGTCGGCGCCACGGACCCGCCGCTCGTCACGGAGGTCGTGGGCTGCTGCGCGACGTCGTCGTCCTTCTTGTTGCCGCCGACCTCGGTGTACACCACGTAACCCGCGAGTGCGAGCGCCAGCACCAGGATGCCGACGAGCAGCGGGATCGCCACGTTGCGCCGCGCCGGCGGGGGCGGCGGCTCCTCCCGCGGCATCGGCGCGTATTCCATCCGCGACGCGGACGGCGAGTCGTAGACGCGCTGGACCGGCTGCGGCGGCTGCGCGACCCTCGGCGGCTGCGGCGGCGGCACGGGAGCGTGCCCCTGCTGATACCCCTGCGGCCCGCCGCGGTGCCCCTGCTGGACGGGTGGCGGTGCCATCGGGCGGAGCCGCTGCGTCGCCTCCGCGTCGCCGAACGCCGGGCTGACCGGCGTGCCGCTGACCGGCGCCGCGCCGGCCTGGAAGCCACCCGCCTGGTATCCGCCCTGGTATCCACCGGGCCCGCCGCTGACGGGCGGCGGCGCGCTGACGGGCGCGTTGGCAGCGGGAGGCGCGCTCATCGGAGGCCCGCTCATCGGCGGCGCGCTCATCGGCGGGCCACTCACCGGCGGACCGCTCATCGGCACCGCGCTGACCGGCGAGACCCCACCGGGCGGCGTGCCCTGCCCGTGCTGGAACCCGGCGGCGCCCTGCCCGCCCTTCCCCAACTGCGCCGCCGCCTGCTGCGCGGCCGCCTGCTGGGCTACTTGCTGAGCCGCCGCCTGCTGAGCCGCTGCCGCCTGCTGAGCCGCTGCCGCCTGAGCAGCCGCCGCCTGGGCCGCCGCCGGTCCCGCCTGCTGGGCGCCGGCCGCCGGCGCACCAAAAGCGCCAGCCGCGCCGGCCACTGCGGCACCCGCGACACCCGCCGCGGCAGGACCCGCGACGCCGGGCGCCTGACCCGCCGGCCCCCCGCCGGGCACAGGCCCACCGGACCCGGCCGGAGGCCCGGACTGCGGCGGCGCCATGCCGGGCTGCACGCCCACGTTGACCCAGGCGCGGAGGCTGCCCTCGGCGACCACCATCTCGGGCTGCTCGATGATCGTCGGCGCGACGCCGAGCTCCTTCTGCAGCAGCGTCGCCACGAGCGGGATGCGGCTGGACCCGCCGACGAGGAACAGCCCGGCGAGCTTGCTGTTGTCCAGGCCCGCCCAGCGCACGACGGCCGCCGTGGTGCGGACCGTCTGCTCCAGCATCGGCCGGGCCAGGTCCTCGAACGCCTCGCGGGTGATCTCGACGTCCGCGGCCGCGATCGGCACGTGCAGCCCGGTCGACGGGGTCCGGGACAGCATCTCCTTCGCCACCCGGGCGTCGTCCCACAGCAGCCGCCGGTGCCGCCGGTCCTCGGTGGTCTGCGGGCTCTCCAGCCGCGCCCACACCGGCGGGTCCTCCAGCTTGCGCTTCGCGTGGTCCACGATCAGCGCGTCGAGATCGATGCCGCCCAGGTCGTCGATGCCGTCGACGGCGCGGACGTCGAACCCGTCGCCCGCCCGGGTCACGACGCTGGCGTCGAAGGTGCCGCCGCCGAAGTCGTACACGAGCAGGCCCTGCTCAGCGGTGAGCGGGCGCTGCAGGACACCCGCGAAGTAGTGCGCGGCGGCGACCGGCTCGGGCATGAGCGCCGGCTGCGGCAGCCCCGCGATCGTCGCGCCCTCCACCAGCGCGAGCCGCCGCGACACGCCCCACGCCGCCGGGTGCGTCATCGTCACCGCGCCGATCTGCCCGCCGGCGACCCGCTTGGCCTCCGCCGTGACGTGCGACAGGACCGCCCCGATCAGCGCCGGCACCGTGAACTCGCGGTCGCCGAGCAGCACCGTGCCGTCGTCGATGCGGCGCTTCGGGCTCGCCTCGAAGCGCGCGGGGTCGACCCGCGCGGCGTGCACCGCGTCGCGGCCCACCAGGACCTGCCCGTCTGGCTGCGCATAGACGCAGGACGGCAGCAACGGCGAACCGTCGAACAGCAGGGGGCGGACCCGCCCATCCGGCCACGCAAGCAGCGCAACGGTGTGGGAGGTCCCGAAGTCGATGCCCAGACGTGGACCGGCAGTCATGCGGGCGAGTGTAGGCCCCCGGTACGACAAAGTGGCATGCTCGTGCCATGACCCTGGACGTCGGTGCCGAAGCGCCGGACTTCGCACTCAAGGACCAGAACAATCAAGAGGTCCGCCTGTCGGATTTCCGCGGGCAGAAGGCGGTGCTCCTGGTCTTCTACCCTCTGGCCTTCACCGGCACCTGCCAGGGCGAACTCGCCTCCATCCGGGACGAGATCGCCGACTTCCAGTCCCCCGCCGTCCAGGTGCTCACGGTGAGCGTCGACTCGCCCTACAGCCACAAGGTGTGGGCGGACCGTGAAGGATATGACTTCCCTCTCCTGTCGGACTTCTGGCCGCACGGCGCGGTCGCCCAGGCGTACGGCGTCTTCAACGACAAGGCCGGCTTCGCCAACCGCGGCACGTTTCTCATCGATTCGACGGGCGTCATCAGGTTCACCGAGGTCAATGGCCCAGGTCAGGCCCGCGACCAGGACCGGTGGCGCACGGCGATCGCATCGTTGCAGAGCTGATACAGACCTGATACCGACTGGGGCGGATGAGGCGCGGCAGGTAGCATCCTGGGGTACCCGGGTTCGCGTCGCCGTGACAGCAGTTCGGGGCGCGTAGCTCAGTGGAAGAGCACCCGCCTTACAAGCGGGGGGTCGTTGGTTCGAACCCAACCGTGCCCACCAGCACACACCTGACATCAACGCGGTCGAGAAGGCCTTGAGAGGGCGCGGCGATGTCCGCACGGCTGGAGGACTACCTCGGCGGGCCGCGGTTCGTGGGCACGGTCGTCTACGAGCCCGGCTGGTACCTGCTGAGCGTGCCGGACGAGGCGCACGCGGAGCTGCTGGCGCTGGTCGAGGAAGGCGTGGAGCTCAAGCCGGCGGCGCGGCCGCACGTCTCGGTCATGAAGGGCGAGGCGCCGTGCCGGAACGCGGGCGACTGGGGGACGGCGTTCGCCGGGGAGGCCGTCGCGTTCCGGGTCGCGCCGGTCGTGCACGGGGAGAACGGGCTGCACCTGTGGGTCGACTGCCACAGTCCACGGCTGTGCGAGATGCGGGAGCACTTCGGGCTGAGCACGCTGCGGCGGGAGGACGGGGCGTACCTCGTCAACTTCCATCTGACGGTCGGGCGGCGGAAGCAGGCCGTCGGCGCGCGCAAGCGGCCGCAGCTGCGGCTGTCACCGCAGAGCCACATCGACGTCGAGACCGGCATGCAGCACCTGTAGGGCGGCCTACAGCTTGTGCGGGCACTGGTGCAGCGGGCGCCGCGGGATGCGGGCCGGGCGGCGGATCGAGACGAGCCGGGCCGGGCGGATCGACGGAGCGGCGTGCGGCGCGGAGGTGGAGGTCGCGGTGCGGGACACGGCGGCCAGGTGCGAGGAGAGCGCGGCGTGCAGGAGCGTCGGCGACTGCTGCGGCATCGGCTGCATGCGCCGGTTGCTGCCGGTGTACGTCGAAACCGCCGGCGCGGGCGTGTACACCCGCTGCGCCGGGATGCGGGGCGCCGCCGGGACCGCGTCCGTGGCGGCAGGCTCGTCCTTCTCCGGCCTGGTGACCACGAACGCGACGATCGCCGCCACGACGACCGGGACCAGGTAGAGGAGGGCTCCGGCGTATTGCTCGGTCACGACGACGACTCCCAACGCTGCGCACAACTGACCTGCGCAACGCTACGGATTGCCCCGCATCGACGATGTCATCCGGTCGGTCCGCCCTGCAAGTCCGGGCGGGGTGCAGCTGAGGTGCAAACCTCCCGGAACCAGGCGAACGACGCCCGCCGCGTCCGCTCCTGCGTCTCGAAGTCGACGTGGACGAGGCCGAAGCGCTGGTCGTACCCCTCGGCCCACTCGAAGTTGTCCAGCAGGGACCACGCGCAGTAGCCGCGGACGTCGACGCCCGCCTCGACGGCCTCGCGGACGGCGGCGAGGTGCCCGGCGTGGTAGTCGATGCGGAACTGGTCGTCGACCGGCGCGTACGAGCAGCCGCTCTCGGTGATCCAGATCGGCGGGAGGCGGTCGCTGTACACCTGCCGCAACTGCACCAGGAGATCCTTCAACGCGGAGGGCACGACGGGCCACCCGAAGTCGGTGGTGGGGTAGCCGGTGATGTCGAGGCGGCTGAACGGGAGGTCCTCACCCTCGACCGGGGCGCTGATGAGGCTCGGGTTGTAGTAGTTGACGCCCAGCGCGTCGATCGGCTGGGAGATGACCCGCAGGTCGCCGTCCATGACGATCGAGTCGATGTCGGCGGTGGTGAGGGCCTCGACGATCGGCGGGTACTCGCCGAGCAGGACCGGGTCGGTGAAGAGCCGGTTCTGCACCAGGTCGTAGAACATGGCGGCGGCCTGGTCCTCGTCGGACCCGCTCTTCGGCCACACCGGCGAGTAGTTGTTGGCGAGGGTGATCGGCGAGGACGAGACGCGGCGCAGCGCCGACACGGCCAGGCCGTGGCCGAGGAGCTGGTGGTGGATGACCGGCAGCAGGTCCATGCCGAGCTGCTGGCCGGGCGCGTGGACGCCGAGGACGTGCCCGAGCACGAGGTGGATGTACGGCTCGTTGAGCGTCACCCACAACTTCACCCGGTCGCCGAGGGCCTCGCCGACGAGCTCCGCGTATTCGCCGAAGCGCATCGCGGTGTCGCGGTTGCCCCACCCGCCGAGGTCCTGCAGGGCCTGCGGCAGGTCCCAGTGGAACAGGGTCGCGACCGGGTCGATGCCGCGGGCGAGCATCCCGTCCACGAGCCGGTCGTAGAACGCGATCCCGGCGGCGTTGGCGGGACCGTCGCCGGTCGGCTGGATGCGCGGCCACGCGATCGAGAACCGGTACGCGGTCGCACCCAGCTCCTGGATCAGGTCGAGGTCGGACTCCCACCGGTGGTAGTGGTCGCAGGCCACGTCGCCGGTGGCGCCGCCGCGGGTCGTGCCGGGCGTGCGGCTGAACGTGTCCCAGATGGACAGCCCGCGGCCGTCCTCCTCCGCGGCGCCCTCGATCTGGTACGCGGCGGTGGACACACCGAACTGGAACCCCATGGGGAAGTTCTTTGGAAAGTCCGACATGATCGCACGCTACCGGCTGCGGCAGTATTGGGCCATGGCACACGAGATCCCAACCGCCGAGCTCGCCCCGGGCGTGCAGCTGCCCACGATCGGCTTCGGCACCTGGCAGATCACCGGGGCGTCCGCGTACGAGTCGACCCGCACCGCGCTGGACGTCGGCTACCGGCACATCGACACCGCGACCATGTACGGCAACGAGGAGGAGATCGGCCGGGCGCTGCGCGACAGCGGCGTCGACCGCTCCGAGGTCTTCATCACCACGAAGCTCCCGCCGTCGCAGGCGGGCCGCGAGCGGCAGACGATCGAGGCGAGCCTCAAGGCGCTCGGCGTCGACGCCGTCGACCTCTGGCTCATCCACTGGCCGCCGTCGCGGGGCAAGTCCGTGCCGGTGTGGGCGGCGTTCCAGCAGCTGCGCGACGCCGGCCTGACCCGCACCATCGGGGTCAGCAACTACGACGCGGCCCTCATCGACGAGCTCGTCAAGGAGACCGGCGAGACCCCGGTCGTCAACCAGGTCTCGTGGAGCCCCGGCGAGCACGACGAGCGCTTCCTCGCCGACATGCGCGACCGGCGGGTGGTCGTCGAGGGGTACAGCTCGCTGAAGAACACGCCGCTGGACGACCCGCGGCTGGTCGCGATCGCCGAGGCGCACGGGGTGACGGTGCCGCAGGTCGTGCTCCGGTGGCAGCTGCACCACGACATCGTCATCATCCCGAAGTCGACGCACCGGGACCGGATGGAGCAGAACCTGTCGGTGCTCTCCTTCTCCCTGACCGCCGAGGAGCTGGCGACCGTCGGTTCGCTCTAGGTCACCCGCTTCTCCTCAGTTTCTCCGTACAGTCCGGTCCACGCGCGCCCGCCAGCCTCCGTCGCGGGGCTGGCGGCGCAGCTTGGCCAGGGCCTCGACCGCGCCGGTCACCAGCTCGTCGTAGTCCGGCTCCGGCCCCTTCTGGATGAGGAACGCCAGGCCGGCGGAGTTGCTGACGGCCCACCCCGCCCGCCGGCCCAGACGGTGCGCGGCGTCCGCGCCGTGCGCCGTGACGAGCTGGATGTCGAAGGGGTGCCGCACCTCGCCACCCTCCCTGGTCACCACGATCCTCGCCTGCGCCAGGGTGTCGTCGCGGTTGAACAGCGCCCGCCACCATCGGGTCCTCGGCGCCTCGACGACGACCTCGACGCCCTGGCCGTGCTCGCCCGGGTCGCCGGCGGCCGCGACGGCGCGCACGAGGTCGACCACCCTCGCCGTGTCCGACCTGCGGAACGGCACCCAACTGTTCACGGCGACATCTTCGCGCACCGTTTTCCTCAGGTGTCCCTGCCGTCGGTCGTTCAGCCGGACAGAACATCCGAAAGGACGTCTGTCATGCGCCGCTGGCTCGGCTCCCGCCGCCTGTACACCAAGATCCTGTTCGTGGCCGCGGTGGCGGTCGCCGGGACCGCCGCCACCGGGATCGTCGCCCTGGTCGGCATCTCCGGCCTGAGCGACACGCGCAACACCGAGGTCGGCAGGTCCGCGCCGTACATCGCGGCGCTGCACTCCGCCGCGCTGACCGCCAAGACCGCCGCCAACGACGAGCGCGGCTACCTGCTCGGCGGCGACACGCAGTTCCGCGACGAGGCCCTCGGCCGAAAGACCGGCGTCGACGCCCAGCTCGCGACCGCCCGCCGGCTCGCCCCGTCCGGTCAGGCCGTCGAGGAGATCCAGGCCGCGACCGACGCCTGGTTCGCCGCCCTCCAGGCCGAGTTCACGCTGTTCACGACCGACCGCGCGGCCGCCGTGACCGCCGCCTTCGGGCCGAACCGTGACCTGCGCAAGTCGTACGAGACCCTCCTCGACAAGGAGGTCACCCGCGCCGACCAGGCCCTCGTCGCCGGGCGCGACTTCAGCGACACGGTCTCCTCGGTCCGCCGCACCGTCGTCACCCTGCTCGTCGTCGCGCTCGCCCTGGCCGTCGCGCTCGCGCTCTACATCGCCCGGCTCATCGTGCAGCCGCTCAGCCGCGTCTCCCACGTGCTGCGCGCCGTCGCCGACGGCGACCTCACCCAGGACCCCGACGTCGACCAGCGCGACGAGGTCGGCCGGATGGCCGCCGACCTGCGGACCGCGACCGGCAACCTGCGCCGCACCGTCGCGACCCTCGCCGAGCACTCGGCGGTCCTCGCCAGCGCCTCCGAGGAGCTCGCCACCACCAGCCGCGCGAGCTCCGAGGGCGCCGCCACGGGCGCCCGCCAGGCCGCCGCCGTCGCGACCCTCGCCACCGAGATGTCCGGCGCCATCTCCACCGTCGCCGCCGGCGCCACCGAGATGGGCGCCTCGATCCGCGAGATCGCCCAGAGCGCCACCCAGGCCGTCACCGTCGCCGGCCGCGCCGTCGAGGTCGCCGGCACCACCAACACCGTCATGAGCAAGCTCGGCGACTCCTCCGCCGAGATCGGCAACGTCATCAAGGTGATCACCTCGATCGCCGAGCAGACCAACCTCCTGGCCCTCAACGCCACCATCGAGGCCGCCCGCGCCGGCGACGCGGGCAAGGGCTTCGCGGTCGTCGCCTCCGAGGTCAAGGACCTCGCCCAGGAGACCGCCCGCGCCACCGACGACATCAGCCGCCGCGTCGCCGCCATCCAGTCCGACACCACCGGCGCCGTCTCCGCCATCGAGGAGATCAGCGCCATCATCGGCCAGATCAACGAGTACCAGACGACGATCGCCTCCGCCGTCGAGCAGCAGTCCGCCACCACCGAGGAGATGAGCCGCAGCGTCGAGCAGGCCGCCGCCACCGGCAACCAGGTCGCCTCCACCATCGGCGAGGTGTCCACCTCGGTCCAGCTGACCACCTCCGGCCTCACCGAAGCCGACCGCGCCGCCGGCAGCCTGGCCGAACTCTCCGGCAGCCTCCGCACCATCGTCCAGACGTTCCGCTACTGACGTACCTTCCGTGTGCGCGTGGCCCTCCGGTGCCGTGTGCCCTAGTCCGGCCACATCACCTTCTGCGTCCTGCTGAGGACGGCCATCCGCCGGCGGAGTCTTCGAGCGTCTTTCCGCGGCAGCGCGCGCAGCAAAGCTTCGAGCACCGTGCGCGCGTCCGGTGGTTCCGGGCAGCAGGCCCGGACACCGCATCCCACCGGTGTCTCGTCGCGCGGCGGCTGTCCCGGTTGGTGGACGAGCTTCGGCCAGCGACGAAGCGCATACGCCGTTGCGCGAGGCCAGGACCAGGACCGTTCAAGTCGCGCGATGACGCCCTGCGCGCTTCCCGACAGTCCGGAGATCCTGGAGCAGTCCTCGTGTCGCTCGGTCCAGTGGGGAACCAGCGGACGGAGGTCTTTCGGCCGCCTACGCGGCATGGTCCTTTCGCGGACGCGGCATCCCGCCATGATCGCACCTGCCGGGCTTCCTCGGCCAGGTCGGGCAACGCTGAGGGGGCGGGAAGCTCAGATCCGGGGCGAAACGCCCGATGGGTGGGGTAAACCCCTTTGGAGGGTGTCCGGATGAGCGCGACCACAGGTGGGCGGGGGCGGATCGGTGACGTGCCGGTCGGTGTGAAGATCTTCGGTGCGGTGCTGATCGTCATGGTGACGTCCGCGGTCGTGGTCGGGTTGGGTATCGCGGGGTTGAACCGGCTGGCGGCGGGTGGGCAGACCGTGTACGACGACGGGGTCCGGCCCACGCAGACGCTCGCCCAGCTGCGCGCGGACGTGCTGGCGGACCTGAACACGACGGTGAAGTACTTCATCTCCAGCGCCGAGTGGCGGGCGAAGCACAAGGAGCAGATGCAGCAGCTCGACGCCTCCATCGCCGCGTCGATGGAGCGGTACGCCGGCGAGACCGCCGACCCGGCCAGCCTCGACAGCCTCCGCAAGGACTGGGCGTCGTACATGCAGATCCGCGACACCGAGGTGCTGCCCGCCGCCGACAAGAACGACCTGAACGGGTTCTGGGACGGCTACAACAAGTCGGAGCAGCTGACCGACGACATGAACAAGCGGTTCGAGACCCTCGTGGCCGGTCAGGCCGGCGCCGCCGCCGCGGAGGCGAAGGCGCTGCGCGACCGGCGGGACAGCACCAACTGGCTGGTCGTCAGCGGCGCGGTGGTCAGCCTGCTGCTCGGCCTCGGCATGGCGTGGCTGGTCACCCGCGCGGTCGTCGGCCCGCTGCGCCGGGTCACGGGGGTGCTGGAGGGGGTGGCCGACGGTGACCTGACCCGCACCACCGACGTCGGCGGGCGCGACGAGGTCGGCAAGATGGCGTCGGCGCTGAACCGGGCGATCGGCAGCATGCTCACCGCGGTCACGACGATCAGCACCAACGCGGCCGCGCTCGGCGGGTCGTCGCGGAACATGGCCGGTCTCGGCGACACCCTCGCCGGCGGCGCCGCGCAGACGGCGCAGCGGGCCGGCGCCGTGCGCCACGCCGCCCAGGAGGTGTCGAACCACGTGCAGACGCTCGCGGCCGCCGCGGAGGAGATGGGCGCCGCGATCCGCGAGATCGCCTCGAGCGCCGGCGACGCGGCGACCGTGGCGGGCGAGGCCGTCGCCTCGGCACGCGAGACGACCGGCATCGTGGGCCGGCTGGGCGAGTCGTCGTCGGAGATCGGCAACATCGTCAAGGTGATCACCTCGATCGCCGAGCAGACGAACCTGCTGGCCCTGAACGCGACGATCGAGGCGGCCCGGGCCGGCGACGCGGGCAAGGGGTTCGCGGTCGTCGCCTCCGAGGTGAAGGACCTCGCCCAGGAGACGGCCCGGGCGACCGAGGACATCGCGGCCCGGATCCAGACGATCCAGGCGGAGACGTCCGCGGCGGTGGCCGCCATCGAGGGGATCTCGCAGATCACCGACCGGATCAGCGACTACCAGACGACGATCGCCTCGGCGGTCGAGGAGCAGACCGCCACGACCGGCGAGATCAGCCGGAGCGTCTCGGAGGCCGCCGCGGGCGCCGACGAGATCGCCCGCACGATCGGCGGGGTCGCCGACGCCGCCGAGTCGACGAGCCAGACGGTCGAGGAGTCGCGGGCGACCGCCGACTCGCTCGCCCGCATGGCGTCGGACCTCAACGAGACGGTCGGCCGCTTCCGGGTGTGAGGTGGCGCGCCGCCCTACCCGACCACGATGAGCGACCCGATCGCGGCCCGGTGCGTCACGTACTCCTGCGCGACGACGTTGACGACGGCGACGGTACGGTCCGCAGGCCCGTCCTTGACCGTCGCCACCACGTCGAACTCCCCGTTCGCGTCGGCGCGCCCCTGCTCCACGGTCAGCACGCCGATCCGGACGAGCAGGTGCGCGCCCGGCCGCAGCCCCCAGACGTGGACGTGCACGTCCGAGTCGCGCGCCGCGGTGCTCGGCGTGACCCGCAGCTCGGGCTTCGTGTCGAGCTCCCGCCGCAGCTCGGCGGTCGCCGCGGCGAGCTCGCGGGTCTCCTCCTGGAGCGGTCGCGTCCCGGAGATGAGCGACACCGAGGCGATGACCCCCACGACGCAGGCCGTCAGCGCCGCCAGCATGGCCCGGCGGGCGTCGCGGGCGGAGCGCTCCGGGATGTCCTCGACGGCTTCCCAGACCAGCGCGGTGTCCACCAGCGGCGACGAGAGGTTGTGCCGGTGGAGCGCGGGCTCGCCGTCCGTCAGCACCTGCAGCTGGACCGCGGCTCTGCGGCGCAGCAGCCCGGGTGCGACGCGCACCGACGTGCCGCCGCCGGTCGCTTCGAGGCCGGCCGACGCCGGGTCGAGGTTCATCACCTCGACCACCGGCACCGTCAGGTCCAGCGTGATGGGGCTGCCGGCGCTGAACTGCTCCCGGGGGATGTCGTGCCGGCCCGTGTTGCGGACCGAGACCCACACCACGAACGGGTCGGCGACCGGCGTCCCGCCGTGCTGGACCGTGAGCGACCCGGCCCGGAGGAACGCCGCGGGGGTGCCGAACCGGACCGCGATCCGCCGCTTCGGCGGCAGCAGCGCCGAATACCCGAGGCGCGCCGAGATGACGGCGAGGACCAGGCTCGCGACCGTCAGCGCGATGGTCAGGCCGTTGAACGCCGGGCCGTCGAGCAGGTTGAGCGCCAGTGACATGGGGGTCCTCGCCTGCCGGGAGTAGGGCCGCGACGGCAGACATTACTGTTCGTCGAACTCTTGCGGATCGGTCGAGCGCACAGACGCGACCGGCCACCCGTCGAGGTGACGGGTGGCCGGTCGGTCGTGCGGTGCGGATCTAGTGCGACGGTGCGGGCTCGAGCGGGTCGACGCGGTGCCGGCCCTCGCCCTCGGCGTCCACCGCGGCCGGCCCGCCCGTCTCCGACGGGGACGTGGTGGCGGCGTGCCGGCCCTCACGCTTGAGGCGGCGGCGCTCCTTCACGCCTTCGACCATGGTGTACAGCGTGGGCACGAGCACCAGCGTCAGCAGGGTCGAGCTGACCAGGCCGCCGATGACCACGATCGCGAGGGGCTGGGAGATGAACCCGCCCTCGCCGGTGAGGCCGACGGCCATGGGCAGCAGGGCGCAGATCGTCGCGACGGCCGTCATCAGGATCGGGCGGAGCCGGTGCCGGCCGCCCTCGATGACCGCCTGCCGGACGGGCATGCCGCTTTCCCGGTACTGGTTGATGAGGTCCATCAGCACGATCGCGTTGGTGACGACGATGCCGATGAGCATCAGGACGCCGATCATCGAGGGCAGCCCCAGCGGGGTGTCCGTGATGAGCAGGAGCAGGATCGCCCCGGTCGCCGCGAACGGGATCGACACCAGCAGGATGAACGGCTGCGCGATGCTGCGGAACGTCGCCACCATGATGATGAAGACGATCGCGATCGCGGCGAGCATGGCCAGGCCGAGCTGCGCGAACGCCTCCTGCTGGTCCTGGGTGACGCCGCCGAGGGTGACGGTCGCGCCGGCCGGCAGGGCCAGCGTGTCGATCTTCTTCTGCAGGTCCGCGGAGACCGTGCCCAGGTCGGAGCCCTCGGCCCGGCCGGTGACGGAGGCGCTGCGGTTGCCGTCGATGCGGGTGATGGCGACCGGGCCGGCGCCCTCCTTGACGTCCGCGATCTCGTCCAGCCGGACGAACGGCGTCTTGCCGCCCTGGACGGGGATCGCGAGCGCCTTGAGCGCGTCGAGCGTGGCCGGGGCCGGGCCGGAGCGCAGGATCAGGTCGCGCTCCTGGCCGTCGACGGTGAGCTGGGCGAGGTTCTGCCCGCGGTACGCGGCGCTGACGATGCCGCCGACGGCCGCGTCGGACAGCCCGTACTTCGCCGCGACGTCCCGCTTGACCCGCACCTCGATGCGCGGGTTGCTGGCCGCGAGGTTGCTCTCCACGTCCGCGATGCCCGGGGTGCCGGTCATCGCCTCCTGCGCGGCCTTCGCCGCGGTGGCCAGGTCCGTGGTGTTGTTGGCCTTGACGACGACCTCGAGCTGGTCGGTGGAGCCGCCGCCACCGCCACCGGCGGCGATCTTCACGGTGCCGAACGCCTTCTGGTCGGTGACCTGCTTGCGCAGCTCCTCGATGACCTTGTCGACGTCGGCGTTCTCCTTCGCGGTGACCGAGAAGTTGGACGTGTTGCCCGACTGCGCGCCGGCGAAGCCGAAGCCGGCCGAGGCGCCGATGGTGACCTGGTAGGACTCGATGTCGGAGCGGGCCCCGAGGAGGTCCTCGACCTTCTTCGTGGCGGCGTCGGTGACGGCGAGGCTGGAGCCGACCGGCAGCTCCTGCGAGATGGAGAACTCCGTCTGGCCGCTCTGGTCGATGAAGTTGGTCTTCAGCTGGCCGGCCAGGATGAGCGTCGCGACGAACACGAGGAGGCTGAAGCCGACGGTCGCCCAGCGGGTGCCGCGGCTGCGGGTGACCCAGCTGACGATCGGCACGTAGGTCCGCTGGAGGCGGCTGCGCTCCTCCTTGTCGAGGGCCTTGGCGAGGATCGCCTCCCGCTCCAGGGCGCCGACCTGCTTCGGCGGGCGCAGGAACCAGTACGCGAGGACCGGCACGACGGTCAGCGAGACCAGCAGCGACGCGAGCAGCGCCACGGTGATGGTGATCGCGAACGGGCGGAACAGCTGCCCGGCGAAGCCGCCGACGAGACCGATCGGCAGGAACACCGCGACCGTGGTCAGGGTGGAGGCGACGACGGCGCTGGTGACCTCGCGGACGCCGGTGAGGATCGCGTGGCGTTTCTCCTCGCCGTACTCCAGATGTCGTTTGATGTTCTCCAGCACGACGATGGAGTCGTCGACGACGCGGCCGACGGCGATGGTGAGCGCGCCGAGGGTGAGCAGGTTGAGCGAGTAGTCGCCGGTCCACAGGCCGATCAGGGCGACGACGACCGACAGCGGGATCGACACCGCGGTGACGAGCGTCGAGCGCAGCGAGAACAGGAAGACCAGGATCACCAGCACGGCGAAGAGCAGGCCGAGGGCGCCCTCCGTGCTGAGGCTCTTGATGGACTTCTCCACGAACGGCGCCTGGTCGAAGACGGACGTGATCGCCACGTCGCCGCCGAGCTCCTTCTTGAGGCCGTCGAGCTTGTCCTGCACCTCGTGGCTGATCTTCACCGCGTTGCCGTCGGGCGAGGCGGTGACCGCGATGCCGAGGCTGGGCTTGCCGTTGGTGCGGGTGATCGACGTCGTCTCGGCGGTCTTCAGCTCGACCTTGGCGACGTCACCGAGCTTCGCCGTCGGCGTGACGTTGAGGTTCTTCAGGTCGTCGAGGGTCGCGAGGGTACCGCCGACCTGCACGGAGAGGCTGCGGTCGCCCTCGGTGAGGGTGCCGGCGGGGAACGACACGCCGTTGGACTTCAGCGCGGCGGTCACCGTCTGGGAGTTGACCCCGGCCGGGAACGCCTTCGCCGGGTCCAGCGTGATCTCGACGTCCTGCTTCCCGGCGCCGGTGACCTCGACGGCGCGCACGCCCTCGATCCCCTGTAGCGCGGGCACCACGATCGCGTCGAGCTGCTGCGCGAACGCGACCTGGTCGCCGGACTTGCTGGCGGCGAGCACCACGGCCGGCAGGTCGTCGGTCGAGCCGGCGATGACCTGCGGGTCGACGGTCGACGGCAGCGTCGACTTGATCCGGTTGATCGCGGTCTGGATCTTGTTGGTGATGTCGTCGATGGACGAGCCGAACTCGAACGACACCTGGACCGTCGCGACCCCCTCACGCGTGGTGGAGGTGATGTCGGTCAGCCCCGGCACGCCCTGGAGCGCGTTCTCGATGGGCTGGGTGACCTGCTCCTCCACGATGTCCGGCGACACGCCCGGGTAGGGCGCCAGCACGAACGCGGCGGGGAAGTCGATCGACGGGATGAGCTGCTGTTTCAACGAAGGGATGGCAATGGCGCCGAAGCCCAGGACGACGATCGCGATGATCGCGACCAGCCCCCGGTTCGCCAAACTGAGCCGGGCGAGGAACGACATGTCTGGAGTCTTCTTCCGATCGGCTAAGACAGACGTTAGTTCGTGTGATGCTAACCGTTCGCCTCGCACAAAATGGTTACAGGGGGTACAACTTCCCTGTGAAGACTCACAGGGAAGCGCTGCTGCTGCGCGTGATGACGGCCGAGCAGCGTCTGCGCACCCTGTTCGCGTACGACCGGACCAACCGGCTGTTCTCAGTAAACCTCACGATGCAGCAGCTCAAGGTGCTTATTCTGCTGGCCCGGCACGATGGGATCGCCTCGCAGGAGCTGACCCGGCACCTCGGCGTGACGTTGGCCACCCTGTCCGGGATCGTCGACCGCCTCGTGACGCACGGCTACGTCACCAGGGCCGAGGACCCGCACGACCGCCGGATCCGCCGGCTCCACCTGTCGGCCGCCGGGCAGGAGCTCCTGGTCGAGATCATGGACAGCGGCGCCCGCGCCCAGCAGCGACTGCTGAGCCGCGTCGACGACGACACGCTGCTCATGCTGGAGACCGTCCTGGCCCGGCTGCTGGAAGCGGCCCGTGAGGATGCGCTGGAGCAGGGCATCGCAATCCCGGATGACCTCGAAAATGCCAGCCACTAGGCTGGGGGTGTGACGGTTCGCGTGCGTTTCGCCCCCTCCCCCACCGGGATGTTCCATGTCGGCGGTGCCCGTTCGGCCCTGCAGAACTGGATCTATGCCAAGCAGCAGGGCGGGGTGTTCGTGCTGCGGATCGAGGACACCGACGCGGCCCGCAACCGGCCTGAGTGGACCGAGGGCATCCTCAACGCCCTCGCGTGGATCGGCATCGCCCGCGACACCTACGAGGGGCCGTATTTCCAGTCGTCGTACGCGGAGCAGCACACCGCCGCCGCGCACGAGCTCTACACCGCCGGGAAGGCGTATTACTGCGACTGCACCCGGGAGCAGATCCAGGAGCGGTCCGGCCCGCAGTTCCGCGGTTACGACGGGTTCTGCCGCGACCGGTCCCTCGGCCCCGGCGAGGGCCGCGCGCTGCGCTTCCGCACCCCTGACGAGGGCTCGACCGTCGTGGTCGACCTGGTCCGCGGCGAGCCCACGTTCGACAACAAGCTCATCGAGGACTTCGTCATCGCCCGCGCCGACGGCTCCGCGGTGTTCCTGCTCGCCAACGTCGTCGACGACATGACCATGGGCATCACCCACGTCATCCGCGCCGAGGAGCACCTGCCCAACACGCCGAAGCAGCAGCTGCTGTGGGCGGCGCTGGGCAAGACCCCGCCGGTGTGGGCGCACGTGCCGGTGGTGGTCAACGAGAAGCGCCAGAAGCTGTCGAAGCGCCGCGACAAGGTGGCCCTGGAGCAGTACCGCGACGAGGGCTACCTCGCCGACGCGATGCGCAACTACCTGATGCTGCTCGGCTGGGCGCCGTCCAACGACCGCGAGATCGTGCCGTGGTCCGTGATCGAGGACGAGTTCCGCCTGGAGGAGGTCAACCCGTCGCCGGCGTTCTTCGACGAGAAGAAGCTCCGCGCGTTCAACGGGGAGTACATCCGCGCCCTGACGCCGCAGGAGTTCACCGACGCCTGCCGGCCGTGGCTGACCGGCACGCCGGTCGCGCCCGGCGGCACCCCGGTCGCCGCTCCCCCGTGGGACCCGGCCGACTACGACCCGAAGGTCTTCGACGCGCTCGCCCCGCATGCGCAGACCCGCATCGCGCTGCTCGCCGAGATCGTGCAGAACGTCGACTTCGCGTTCCTGCCGGAGCCGGCCGTCGACGAGGCCGCCTGGGCGAAGGCGATGAAGGACGGCGCGGCCGACCTGCTCGGCGCGGCGATCGCGGCGTTCGGGACGGCGGCGTGGGACGCGGAGTCGCTGAAGTCGACCCTGGAGGCGGTCGGCGCCGAGCGGGGGCTGAAGCTCGGCAAGGCCCAGGCGCCGATCCGGGTCGCGGTCACCGGCCGGTCGGTGGGGCTGCCGCTCTTCGAGTCCCTCGAGGTCCTCGGCCGCGACCGCACCCTCGCCCGCCTCCGCGCGGCCCTCGACAAGCTCTGACCGCGCGACCCCGGGCAGGGTTCGTCCGGCGGCGTCACCCTGCCCGCGGGTGTGACCCGGACCCGCCCGGGTAGCGGTTCGCCTCGTGAGAAGCCTGGTCGTGCTCGCCGTGCTCGCCGGTGCCCTGCTGACACCCGCCCGGGCCGCCCATGCCGAGGCCGAGGCCGCCCCGCGCACCGGGATCCACGTGCGCGACGGGCGGCTCGTCGAGGCCAGCGGCAGCGACCTCGTGCTGCGCGGCGTCAACCACGACTTCATGTGGTACCCGGACCGCAACAGCTCGTTCGCCGCGATCAAGGCCGCCGGCGCCAACGCGGTCCGGCTCCCGCTCGGCATCGGGCACCAGTGGCGGCGCAGCGGCACCGAGGACATCGCGAAGGTCGTCGGGCTGTGCAAGGCGAACCGGCTCATCTGCATCCTCGACGCGCACGACACGACCGGCTTCGGCCAGGACCGGAAGGCCGCGACGATGGCGCAGGCCGTCCAGTTCTGGCTCGACGTCCGCGAGGCCCTCGCCGGCTCGGAGGACCACATCATCGTCAACATCGCCAACGAGCCGTTCGGCAACGGCACGACGATGCCCTGGGTGCAGCAGACCTCCGACGCGATCCGGGCGCTGCGCGCCGCCGGCTACCGCAACGCGCTCATGGTCGACGCGCCCGGCTGGGGCCAGGACGAGTCGTTCGTGATGCGCGACAACGCGGAGAAGGTCCGCGACGCCGACCCGCAGGGCAACACGCTGTTCGACATCCACATGTACGGCGAGTTCGGCACCGCCGGGAAGGTCAACTCCTACCTGAGCTCGTTCACCGAGCGCCGCCTGCCGATCCTCATCGGCGAGTTCTCCGGCGAGCACCAGTGGGGCGACCCCGACGAGGACGCGATCATGGCCTTCGCGGAGGCCCGCGAGCTCGGCTACTTCGGCTGGTCGTGGAGCGGCAACGACAAGCAGTACAGCTACCTCGACCTGGTCGACGACTTCGACGCCGGGAAGCTCACCGCCTGGGGCCGCCGCTTCATCTCCGGCCCCAACGGGCTGACCACCGGCACCCGCGAGGCCACCGTCTACCGCAACAGCGGCGCCGCCTCCCAGCCCCGGGCACCGCAGCAGGTGCGGGTCCTGGACGTGACCAGCTCGCAGGTCGTGCTGTCCTGGAAGCCCCGGCGCTACGCGATCTACCAGGTGGTGGCGGTCGACGGCGCCGCGGAGACCCGCGTCCTCACGACCAACCGGTCGACGGTGACACTGCGCGGGCTGCGCGGCTCGACCGAGCACACGTTCGCCGTGTACTCCAGGGACCTCCTCGGCACCCGCTCGCCACGCTCCGCACTCGTCGCCGCCGTCACCACACCGGCGAGCTGACCGGCCGCCCGGCCGTTGTGCTACCGGTCTCTGGTCACCGCGCCGCGGTGACCAGTCGCTGGCCACTGCCGTGCATCAACGAGCCGCGCCGTCCCGGCGACACGGGCCGATCGGGAGAACGACACCAGGTCTGCCCGACCCGGTGACGGATCCGCGCCGGAACAGGCGCGCACGCACCGTGACGACCGATGTCCGCAGCGGGCACGCTCAATAGGCTCGTCCGGGTTCACCGAAGGTAGCGCCGACGTCACGCGCACCCGGTCTCGACCCGTCAGAGGAGTGCCCGCAGATGCACTTACCGTTGAAACCCGCCGTCTTACTCTGCGCGGCGCTCGCCGCCGTCCTGCCTGCCGTCGCCCCGGTGGGCGCGGCGCCGGCCGCCGCGCACGCCCCAGTCTGCGACGACCTCGTCGAGGTGATCGCGTTCCGCGGATCCGGCGAGGACCAGAACACCAAGGACGGCGAAGCCCACGAGTGGATGGGCCCGCGGCTCAAGGGCATCGTCGACGAGGCCCGGGCGATGACCACGTCCGACGGCGTCAACCTCAACCACGCACCCGTCTGGGGCGTGCCGCTCGCCGACTACCCGGCGATCCCGCTCGAGGACTACCTCAACCTGTCGCCGCTCAGCTTCAAGGCCGAGCCCGCGAAGATGCTCGAGTCCGCCGGCAAGGGCGGCACCGCCGCCTGGAAGCACATGGTCGAGTCGCGCCGCGCCTGCCCCGGCCGCCGGTTCGTGCTGCTGGGCTACTCCCAGGGCGCGACCGCGGCCCGGATCGCGCTGAAGTACACGCCCGACTCGTGGATCGCCGGCACGTTCCTCATCGGCGACCCGGAGCTGCACCCGGGCGCCGGCTACGCGAAGGGCACTGGCGCGACCGGCGGCGGCGGTTCGCTGCTCGCCGCGTACCGGACCATGGGCGGCGACGTCGACGCGCTGCTGCCCGACCAGCTCGCCGGGCGGAAGTTCGCCACGTACAGCTTCTGCCACGTCCACGACCCGGTCTGCGACGCGCGGCTGCTGTGGAACTCCGACGAGCACACCAACTACGGCGTGGCCGCCGCGGAGCGCAGGACCCTCGCCACCGTCATCGTCGACATGTACCGCACGGCGCGGAACAACCCGCCGCCGGCGACGGAGAAGGTCGCCCTCGACGTGGTGTTCGCCATCGACACGACCGGCTCGATGACGCCGTACATCACCAACGCCCGCAGCTCCGCGGCGAGCATCGCGGACAAGCTGCGCACGTCGTCCTCCAGCTTCCAGGTGGGGCTCGCCGAGTACCGCGACCACGGCGACGAGTTCGTGGCGCGGGTCGTCACGCCGCTCACCGGCGACGCCACCGCCTTCCGGTCGGGCCTGGACAAGCTCATCGCGGCCGGCGGTGGCGACACCCCCGAGGCCGTCTACTCCGGCATGATCACCGCCGCGGGGGTCGCGTGGCGGCCCACCGCCCGCCGGGTCGTCATCGTCATCGGCGACGCCCCCGCCCACGACCCGGAGGCGGTCACCGGCTACACGAAGGACGACGTCGTCAAGGCGTTCAACGCCGCGGGCAGCTTCGCCTCCGCCAAGCTGGCGCCGTCGTCGACCGGGCCGATCCGCCTGTACGGGCTGGCCGCCGACACCACCCTGCAGGCCCAGCTGAGCGCGATCGCCACGGAGACCGGCGGAGAGGTCGCCCCGATCGGCGACCCGGCCGACGTCGCCGCGAAGATCCTCGAGTCGCTCGCCGACGCCACGTCCGCGCCGGTCGTCACGCTGGGCGTGCCGGCCGCGTTCGCCGGGGTCCCCACGACGATGACCGCGACCGACGCGAACGCCGCCGCCGGTCTCACCTACGAGTGGGACGTCGACGGCGACGGCGCCGCCGACGAGACGACCACGACCGGGCAGCTGACGCACACGTACGCGAAGGCGGGCTCGTACAAGGTGACCGTGCGCGTCAAGGACGGCGAGGGCCACGAGACGGTCGCCACGGCAACCCAGACGGTGACGGCCGCCCCCGGCGTGGTGACCGTGCCGCTCGGCGGCCCGTCCGAGCCGCCGGGGAGCGCCACCCCGACCGCGCCGGCGACGACCCCGCCGGCGACGCCCTCCGGTACGCCGGCCTCACCGGTGCCGGCGACGACACCGAAAGCCGAGGACCAGCTCGGACGCACGGGCTCGAACCTGATGCCCCTGCTCTACACCGGCTTCGGCCTGATCGTGGCCGGCGCGGCGCTGCTGGTGACGATCCGTCGCCGCCGCCTGCGCTAGCCGCCGCTCCACCGGCTGACCGTCGCCGCATCGCTCGCGGCGGCGGTCAGCCACAGCGCCGCGTCGTGTCAGGCGCCCGCGGTGCCGTCGGTCATGCAGAGGCGCGGCCCGCCGACAACCCGGGTGCCCTGGTCCTGGCCAGGCTCACCCGCGGGGCTCCTCCGCGAGCGGGAGCAGGGTGCGGCTGCGGCCGGGGCGCGGGTACTCGACCGCCGCGGCGGCGAGCCGGGTGGCGTGCTCGCGCTGCTTCTGCCAGTGCCCGTACAGCGCCCCCTGCTGCGCGAGCCGCGACACGGCGCGGATCGTCTCGGGGTCGACGTCCCCGGGCGGCGCGTCCCGCCACGGCGTGCCCGGCAGCGGCATGAACACGTGCGAGTGGATCCTGGCGCCGAGCCCCGCCAGCTCCTGCGCCAGCCGCAGCGACGCCTCCGCGTCCGCCGGGTCCTCCCCCGGCATGCCGAAGATCATGTCGACGTTGATCCGGAACCCTTCGGCGATGCCGATCCGCACCGCCCGCCGCACCGACTCGACGTCGTGCCCCCGTTTCGCGGCCGCCAGGACGCGCTCCGACCCCGACTGCGCCCCGACGATGAGGTTGTCGTTGGCGCAGTACCGCTTGACGAGCCGCAACGCCTCGACGGTCATGTGCTCGGGCCGGATCTCGCTCGGGAACGACCCGAAGAACACCCGCCCGTCCGGGCCGATCCCTTCCTTGCAGCTCGCGAGGAGCTCCTCCACCGCCGCGAGGTCCGGCTCCTCCCCGTCGGTCCCGTAGGACAGCGACGTCGGCGTGATGAACCGCACGTCCCGCTTCCCGAGCTCCCGCATCCGGTCCACGTGCCACCGCACGTTCTCCACGCTGCGGTGCCGGAACCGCGCCGAGAACATGAACGGCGTCTGGCAGAACCGGCACGCGTAGATGCAGCCCCTGGTGATCTCGATCGGGTTCATCCGCTTGTACGACAGGGGGAACGCCCGATAGGTCCCCAGCGGCTCCTTGTGCGCCTTCCCGTTGCGCCGCACCGCGCCGGTGCCGTCCCGGTGGACCAGCCCCGCGATGCCCTCCGGCTCGCCGCCGCTGTCGACGAGGTCGAGGAACGTCCGCTCCCCCTCCCCCACCGCCGCGACGTCCCACCCGGCGTCGAGCGTCTGCACGGGCTCCGCGGTCGCGTGCACCCCGCCGGCGACGTGCACCGCCCCGGGCGCCTGCTCCTTGATCGTCGCCAGCTCCTCGGCGAGGGCGGCGGCGTCCGGCGAGTAGAACGACCACAGCACCAGCTTGCGCCCCGGCCGGTCGTTGATCGCCTCGATGGTGGCCCGCGCCGACTCCGCGAACACCACCTCGTACCGCGTCTGCGTGACGTGCTCTTCGAGCGCCGCCAGCAGCGTGTGGAACCCGTAGGTCACCGCCTTGCGGTACCGCAGAATCAGGACCAGGTCGCTCACACGGTGCAGTGTAGGCAGCCCGCGTCGGGGCGCCGCCGCGTGCCGTGCCGCTCGCGCCCTCGGTCAGTCGACGAACTCGATCGGCACGCGCGTGTACCCGGGGACGTCGTCCGGGATGCGGAACTCCTGGGCGCTCGCCGAGGCCACGAGGGTGTTGAGCAGGCTGGTGAGCATCGAGACGATCGCCTCCTTCTCCTTGTCCACGTCGGTGGCGAGGTAGGCGGCCTTCGTGGCGATCTTCCCGAGCACCGTCGCGTTGGCGGTGCCGAAACCGTAGGAGATGATGTGCGGCCTGCGGCGCCACGAGGCGTCGGTGAGCGCGTTGAACTGGGTGGCCCAGTCCTTGTCCATCGGCTCGCCGTCGGTGAGGATGAACACCGCCGGCCGGAGCACGGCGCGGCGGCCGTCGTGCGTCAGCCCGCTGATGTCAGCGTCGATGCGCTGCTTGACCAGCTGGAACATCTTGCCGTAGTTGGTCGTGCCCTGGCACGTGATGGTGGGCAGGTTCTCGACCGTCTCGATGTCCGACAGCTCCAGCACGACGTGCGCGTCCGTGTTGAAGGTGATGATGGAGACGTGTGCGAACTCGGCGACGCGCGGGCTGTTGCCGACCACGTCGAACACGTGGTCGACCGTGTCGTTGAGCAGACTCTCGTGCGATTTCATCGATGACGAGGTGTCGATGACCAGATAGGTCGGCAGGCACTTCGACTTCAGTGCTGGCGCGTTCACGGCGCTCGATCCCTTCGGTTGTCGGACGTACCACGGTCACCCGGCTCGCTCGTTGTACTGACGGACGGCTGGCACGCACACGCTCAGAGCGACGACAGCAGGGCGTAACCGCCGCAGAACAGCGCCACCGCGATGGCGATGAGGATGGCGATCGCGATGAACCCCAGAACCGGGTTCCCGCCGGCGGACGACGAACGCGTCGCCCTGGCGCTGACCCGCGGCGGCGGCCGGCGGATGTTCCCAGTGCCGCCGGCCGGCCGGGTCGGCGAGGTGCGCGCCGGGTTCCTTCCGGCCGGTCCGGGCACGATCGAAGGGGTGGCCCGGGTGCCCTGGGTGCCGGCGGGCGTCCGCCGCGGCTGCGTGGGCATTGGCCGGATCGAGCCCGTGACCGTCGCCCGGCCGGTGGCGGTGACGGGCCCACTGGTCAGGGTGGGCGGGCCCGGCTGGATCGTCTGGGTGGGGGTGACCGGCGCACCGGCTCGGGTGGGCGGGCCCGTCCGCTGCCGTGGCCGCCAGTCGATGACGCCGGACGGGTCGACCGTGCCGAACGCCTGCAGGAGCTGCCGGAGGCTCGGCCGGCCCTGCCTGGTCGGGGCCGTCAGCATCCGCAGCAGGGTGTCCGGGACGTCGCCACCCGAGCCAGAGAGCGCGGCCGTGACCTCGGGCACCTCGCGCTTCGCGGTGAGCACCCGGGCGATCAGCAGCGCGACCCGGTACCGATCGACGTACGTGTCGACCTGCTGCGGCATCGGTGTGAGCGGGTCCTCGAAGTTGGCCGTGTTGACGTGCGGGCGCGGCCCGTAGGAGCTGCCGTCGATGTCGATGAGGTACACGGTGTGCCTGGTGGGGTGCCAGAACGCGTTGGCGTAGGACCAGTCCGCGTAGACGATGCCGCAGCGCTCGAAGAGCCCGGCGAGCTGGGCCAGCATGACGCAGAACTGGGTCCGGTCGGGCGCGGACTGCTCCGGCACCCCGCGCTTGACGAGGTAGTCGTTCGGCTTGGCGAGCCAGTCGATCGGGAGCCGCTCGCGCCGGATCGACGCCGTCTTGGAGTTCGTCGACTTCCAGGAGACCAGCAGGTCGTCGGGGGCCTCCGGCATGACGACGCCGACGGTGCGGTCGCCGTCGGTGACCCGGCTGACCGGCCAGGCGGTCGACTGCGTCACGAGCGTGCGGTCCGTGGCGTCCGGCAGGGCCGCGGGCTGGGCGATCAGGCGGTCCATGGCGGCGATGTCCAGGGCCGCCGCCGCGTCCCAGGTGTACCGCTTGAACAGCAGCCCCGGGCGCGCCGGGATGCGCCAGACGCCCTCGCTCTGCCCGCCGCCCTGGAACTGGGGCGGGCCGTCGAACCTGCCGAGCACGGGGATCTGCACCACGGCCGGCAGGTGCATCACGCTCATGGCCGTGCCGCTTCCGGGCCGCCGGGCGCGTGCGGCCAGACCACCACCGCGGTGCGGTCGTCGAGCAGGCCCTTGGCCTGGAAGTCGACGTCGAGCATGAACGACGCGAGCGGCGGCGGATCCCGCCACCGGTCGGCGAACCAGTGCTCGGCGCCGTCGACCTGGCTGAACGCGTCGGCGACGCCGTCGGAGAGCAGCGCGACCGCCACCGCCTCGTTCAGGTCGAACAGGATCGCCCGGGCGGCCTGCGGGTAGTGCGGCAGGAACGCGCTGAGCACGCTGCCGTCGAACTGTTCCTTCGCCTCGCCGGTCAGGCACTGCCAGCGCTGCCGCCGCAGCATCCACAGGTGGGTGTCGGCCAGCTGCCCGGCCCAGGCGATGCGCCGTACGCCGGTGGAGCGCGTCGGCAGCACGGCCAGGGCGAGGGTGGTCCGGACGTGTGCGGGGTCGAGTCCCCGCTCGCGGGCGGCCGCGGCGATGTTGCCGGCGACCTCGGCGAAGATCCGCTCGACCGACAGGCGGTCGGGCGGCACCCCCTGGTCCAGCTCCCGGCGCAGCAGCCCGACGGCGGTGCCGACCGCGACCGACGCCCCGAGCTCCGCGCGCGAGCTGTCCGACATGCCGTCGGCGACCGCGATGATGAGGTGGTCGCCGGTGGCGTCCTGGGCGACCCGGTAGGCGTCCTGCCTCGGCTTCGCGGGGCGTTCGCACCGGTGTCCCGCGCCGACCACGGACGCCGCGCGGATCCGCAGGTCGCCCACGCGCGCCTGGTCGGCCGCGACGCCGGGCGGCGACGCCGGCTCCTGCGGCAGCAGCCACGCCATCTGCGAGGCCCGGGACACGGGGGCGAACCGGGGCGGCACGGCGTGCGCCGGCACCAGGTCGCTGTGCGCGGGGCCGCCGGCGGCGGGATCCTGCACCGGTTCGGGCCGGCCCTGACGTGGCGGGGGCGGCGCCTGGTCGGTGCCGTTCCTGCCGCGCTCCGCGGGCGGCCGGCCGTCCCTGTGGTCGTGGCCCGGCGACGGGTACCGGCGCTCGAACTCCCGGTCGATCGGCGGCGGGACCGGCGCCGGCGGGCCGTCGTCGGCACCGTCCGGGCCCGTGACGCGGCCGCCGGCGCGCTCCCGGCCGCCGCGCTGGGCCGAGCGGGCGTGCTCCCGCCACCCCCGGCGGGCTTCGCCCTGGTGCATGTCCCGGCGCGTGCCGTCCTGGCGTGTGCCGTCCTGACGCGCGGTGTCCCGGTCGTCCGGTTCTGAGGCGCCGGTGGCGCCGGTGGCGGTTCCCTGGCCGCGCAGCACGCTCGAGATGCCGTGGCGCAGCCGCGTCAATATCTGCATGGACATCGATCTCTTCTCGTTCGCCAGGGTGCCCACCGCGATGGGCACGAACACCGGGTAGGGACGGCGGTCAGTTGCTGGTCGGCCCGGACTGGGCCGGCCTGCGCTTCCGCCAACCGGCGACACCGGTCGGGTCGGCCGGCGGGGCGGCCGGCGGGGCGGCCTGGTGCGGGCCGGGCGCCGCGGTCGCGTTCCGAGGCTCGGGTGGCGATTGCGGTGTCGAGCGCGGCGCGGCCGGCGGGGCGGCCTGGTGCGGACCGGACGGCGCGTCCGGGGCGGCGGCCGGCGGACCGGCGACCGGCCCGCCGAGCCTCGCGTTCACCGGCGGCGGCCCGCCGGTCGCCATGTTCCGGGTGTTGCGGAGCAGCCGGTCGCGGATCTCCTCGATGTCCATGTTCTGGATCAGGCCGGCGTCGAGCATCCTGCGGAACATCTCGTCGGAGCTGCGGAACACCGCGTCCTGCCGCTGCTCGAGCTCCTGCTGCCGGGCGTGCATCAGCCGCAGCACCTGGAGAGTCTGGTCGGGGTGGTGCCGCAGGTGGGCGGCGAGCGACCCGAACTCCCCCCGCACCCCGGCAGCCACCGCGCGCATGCGCTCGCGCTCCAGCTCCTGCTCCGGCTGGAGGGGCGCGGCGTCGAGGGCATGCCCGCGGGCGGCGTCGTCGCGCGTGACGTGCGCGGAGACGTGGTCGATCGTCAGGCCGTAGCCGAAGATGCGGACCGGCGGGTCGTAGAGTTCGTTGATCTCCTGTTCGACCTGGTCGCAGTCGGTGATCTCGTACTTCCTGCCGACCTTGCGCATGGCGTCCATGACGCGCCGGACGACGACCTGCTCGCCGTCGCGGACCCCCTCGCGCACGACCTTGACCGGGTCGGTGACCTGCCAGCCGATGTCGACCTTCGCCGCGAAGAAGGAGCTGTCGCTCTTCGCCGGCAGCGGGTCCCGCCCGGTGGAGACGGTGCACTCGTGGTGGGAGATGTCGACCTCGTACATGGTCTTGTACCGGCCGGACATCGCCTCGCCGAAGGTCAGCAGCCGGCCGAGGTCCTCCAGCTTGCCTTCCTGGGTCGAGTACACCGCGGTCACGCCGGCTCTGAGGATCGGCCTGGCGAGCAGCTGCACCCTGGCGACCGGCTGCTCGCTCAGGATCAGCGAGCGGGGCTGCGCCGGGTGGCCCTGTCGAGGGTCCTGTCGAGGCATCGGGTACATCACCGGTCTCCAACCTTCAGGTGACGGCGGCCAGAACGGCCTGCGGATGCCGGCCGCCTACGGACGTCAGGCGATCCCGCCCGCGGTGACCCGCCCCTCCGGAACACCTGGCCGGCGCCGAGCTCGCGGCCGGGCCGCCCGACGACGAGCGGCGCCACGCGATGACTGATGCATACGCCTGCCATTGAGGGCCCTCCGGAGGATTCCGGTCATGCCGACGACCGCGGCGGGCCGGGCGGCCGCGGCGTGACGCACACGGTGCCCATCGGCATCCTCCGGTCGGTCGCCTGTCGCGGTCCTCCCCCATCTGACGGACAGCGGCGCAGGCGGGCACGACCGGCCCTCAGGTCCGGCCGCCACCGCCGCGACCGACACCGGGGTCGAGGCGGTGCCACGACCCCGGCGGTCATCAGGACGTCACGGACGGCCTCGTCTCATCGAACGGCGCGGAAGATCCCGCGCACGAGGTCCTGGATGTCGTGCCGTTCGTCGCCGGCGGTCGCCGCCCTCCGGTGGTCGTGGCGCGCGCCGAGCTCGCGGATGACCGCGGGGAAGAGCCACAGCATGCCCGTGACGATCGTGACGCGCGCCGGCGCCGCGTGGCGTGGCGGTCGGCGTCTCCTGCAGAGCGCGACGAGCGCCCCGACGGCCGTAGGCCGGTAGTGCATGGGAACCCCCTGGTTGATCGCGGATCTTGTCTTTGTTCGCGGTTAGGCATATTGAGCTGGACCGACGTCAATCGGTCCAGACTCCGGAACAATTCCGGATGACCTCGAATAGGCCATTCGGCCGACCGTGCCGCCGGCGCTGGGTATGGCTTTCCGGATCGACGGTTCGTAGGCTGTTCCGGAACGTTCGGCGCCGCGAGTCGAACGTGATCGAGGTGGTCTCAAGGGGGTTGAGCGATCTGACGATCGTCAGTGCCGCCGATCTTTCGACCGCCAGGGATTGGGCGGATTTCGGGCGGCTGCTCAGCCGGTTGAAGCTCGACCGTGGGCTGTCATTCATCCAGATCCAGAAGCGGGCAGAGGCGCTGAGCCTGCAACGGAGCCTCCCGCCAGCGACGGTGAATCCGATCATGAAGGGGATGCGGCGACCGGCGAAGGAGTCGCTGGAGTGCCTGCTCGAGGTCTTCGACGTGCGGCCGGCGGAGCGAACTGCCTGGCTGTCGGCGTGGCAGCGGCTCGCCGAGACGCTGTCGGCCACATCCCTGCCGCGCTTCGACGAGGTGTCGCCGCGGCAGCTCGGAGTGCATGCGGCGATCGCGGCCGGCGACAGCAGCGGGGAGCTGCCGGTGTACGTGCAGCGCGACTTCGACGATCATCTCCGCAGCCATCTTTCGGAACAGATCGATCAAGGCCGTTTTGTGCTGCTGGTCGGCCGGTCATCGTCGGGCAAGACGAGATCGCTGTATGAGGCGGTGCGGGTCGTCGCTCCGAATTGGCCGATTGTGCAGCCCTCCGGAACCGCCGAGATCATCGATCTCCTGCACGGCACGCGGCAGCGGATCATTGTCTGGCTCGACGAGATGCAGCGCTTTCTCGGTGCCGATCCGCGGCTTACCAAGGAACACGTCATACGGCTGCTCCAATTCCCCGCGCTGGTGGTCGCGACGCTGTGGTCCGACGACTACCTGATGCGGAGGTCGCCGGGTGGGTCCGGCGTCCCGGCAGACCTCCAGAACGACCGCAGGCTCCTCGATCTCGCAGAGGTCGTGAGCGTGTCCGCGGAGCTGTCCAGCGAGGAACGCGCCGCGGCCGTCCAGGCCGCCAGGACCGACCCCCGGATCCGGCTGGCGCTCGCCGTTCAGGATGCCGGGCTCACGCAGGTGCTCGCGGCCGGGCCCGACCTGCTGCGGCGCTGGGAGCACGCGCCGGACCCCTACGCCAAGGCGGTCATCAGCTTCGCCGCCGACGCGCGGCGGCTGGGGGTGCTGTCGCCGATCACCGAGGCCACGTTCGAGTCGGCGATCGGCGGCTACCTGACCTCGTCGCAGCGCGTCAACCGGCCGCCGCGGTGGCTCACCGACGCTCTGGCGTTCAGCCAGCAGGAGGTGCACGGTGCGGTGGCGGCGCTGGCGACAAGGGACGATGGCCGTACAGGCCGGCTGACCGGCTATGTCGTCGCGGACTACGTGGCGCAGCACATCCGGCGTGCGCAGTGCCCTCCGGCCGGTGCGTGGGAGGCGCTCGTCACCGGTGTCGAAGACGCGGAAGACCTGCGTCGCCTCGCCTTCGCGGCCACCGCCCGCATGCGCTACCGCCACGAGGAGCAGGCGCTGCGGCGGCTTCTGGAGCTCCACGGAGAGGGCGTCGTCGAGCTCGCCGGGGTGCTGTTGCGCAGCGGGCGCGTTCAGGAGGCGCTCGACTTGCTGCGCCAGCACCTGGACGCGACGCCGGACGACCGCGTCGCGGCGGCCCGCCATGCCCACATCGCCACGCTGGCCCGGCGGGTCGGCGAACTGCGCACCGCCGCGGAGGCCGGCGATGCCGAGGCTGGCCGGCGGCTCGCCGAGCTGTGCGCCGACGGAGGCGTGGCCGATGCGCTGCGAGCCAGGGCGGATGCCGGCAGCCTCCTGGCCGAGGAGGACCTCGCGGCGTTGCTGGCCGACCGTGGCGCCGTCGACGAGCTGCGGTCGCGAGCCGACTCGGGCAAGCAGCCGGCCGCCGACGCCCTCGCCGAGCTGCTGGCCTCGCACGGCCGCAGAGACCTGCTGCAACAGCGGGCCGAAAGAGGAGATCAGGCCGCCGCGCGGCAGCTGATGAAGCTCCGCGACTCGACCACTGCGGCGGACGGTGCCGCGGTGCAAGCGCAGATCGCTCACCTGCGACGCGGGATCATCGGCGGCGACGATGCGGCGGCCCGGCAGCTGACCACTCTGCTGTTCGACCTTCGCAACGAGGCCGAGCTGCGGCGCGAGGTCGACGCCGGCACACTTCAGGCCGCCGAGCGGCTCGTCGCGCTGCTCAACGCCGACGAGAACGTCGACCGTTCGTTCGTCGACCGTCTCCGCACGCACGGCCTCGAAGCGGACGGCGCCCCCTGTGTGCCCGGGGAGGCGTGACGATGGACGCGATCACGATGCCGCGCGGCGAGATGGCCTGGCACAAGCAGCTGGCGGGGATTCCGGTCGACCGCGTCGTGCACCTCGGCGGCGTCCCCGCCGCTGACATTGTCGCGGCGACGGCCCGCTTCGACGACCTCCCGGCGGCGGTCGTGGTGACGTCCGCGAAGGCGGCCGCCGGAAGCGTCGCGGTGCTCGTGTCCGAGGTGATCGACGCCCTCGACGTGGTGGCGCGGCAGCTCCTGCACGGATGGCTGCCCGAGGCCGAGCAGCTCGACGGTCCGCAGGGGGCCGCTGTGGCCGCGATCCGGGCGATCGCGATCGAGCGGGCCCGCGCCGCGGGGCTTCCGAGCGCCTTCCTGGCCGATCTCGCGGAGCGTGCGTTGACCGGCCGGCCGTCACCGCGGGTGCGGTTGCGGCCGGGGACACGGGTCGCAGGGCTTGCCCGTGTCGTCGCGACGGGCTTTCAGCGCGATCGGTTGGTGTTGTCCATGCCGGTCGGTCGCGTCGCTGTCGCGGGCGCGGAGTGGCTCGCCGATCACGGACGGCTGGGCGTTTGGCTCACCGGGGCCGGGTCACCCGGCCCCGAACGCTGCTGCACCGTCCACCTCACGCCACCACCACCGGCGGTGACGGGGGTCGCGGCGGCCGCCGGAAGGCCGCATCCCAGGAGCACGGTCGAGGCCGCCCTCGAGTCCGTGCTGCGGCAGCAGAACGAGCGGTGGGCGTATGGCCGTGCCTGGAACGCGACCTACCAGCCGTCGCCGGTACGCGGCGCGATCCGCCCGGATCTGCTGTGGGCGGCTGAGCGCGTGGTGGTGGAGCTGGACGGGCCAGAGCACTGCCGGCCCGCGCAGTACGACGCCGACCGGGTCCGCGACGTCCAGCTCCAGCTGGACGGTTATGCCGTGCTCAGGTTCACCAACGCACGGGTGCGGCACGACGTGCAGGCGGTGGCGGCGCAGATCGAACACCTCATTCGGACCCGAAGGCACGACTTGGCGAAAGGACAGCAGGGTGGCTGACGACCTCACCCCCTCGGAGAGCGCGCTGCTCATCGTGTTGATGGCGGAGGCCCGGGAAATCTCCAATCCCGAGCTGCAGGACCGTTACCAGATCACGCTCACCGGCAAGAGCCGGGAGAAGCTCAACAAGGCCGGCTACGTCAGGAGCGACAAGGTGGGCCGTTCGTTCGTCCACCAGCTCGACGACAAGGGCTGGGAGCGGATGCACCAGGCGCTCAACTTCGACAGCCCACGAGCCCGGGCGTTGGGCGCGGCGTTGAGCGCGCTGCACGACAACCTCCGGGAGCGCGTGCTGGGGCGTAACGCCTACCACCGGTTCAGCGAGATGTTCGCGCACACGCCGGAGCCTCGGGACGACGTCGAGGCGCGGATCCGGGAGACCTACACCGCGCTGGCACCACACCCCGGCGCGTGGGTGAAGCACACCGACATGCGGGGAAAGCTCAGCGACGTGCCCGCGGCGGCGTTGGACGAGGCATTCTCTCTGTTGAGCCGGGCCGAGGACGTCGAGATGATGCCGGAGTCCAACCAGAAGACACTGTCCGCCGAGGACCGCCGCAACGCCGTGCGCGTCGGGGGGCAGGACACGCACCTCATGGCCATCGGAACGCGATGAACGAAGATCAACGCAAGGCACTGGCGGCGCTCAGGTTCGACTGGGCGCCCGTGCCCGACGACGTCTGGCGCCCGTCACCGTTCCACGTCGAGGGGCTGCACCAGGGCGTCATCAACGACGTCCTGGCGGGGCTGGCGGACGCGCACGCGAGCGCCGACGGCAGCCCCTTGGGCCTGGTGCTGAAAGGCCGCCGTGGCTCGGGCAAGACCCACCTGCTGGGCTGGGTCCGGCAGCAGATCCAGGACCAGGGCGGCTACTTCTTCCTGGTCAGCGTGCTGGATGCCGAGGGATTCTGGGCGAGCGTCCTGGACTCGATGCTCAACGGCCTCTTCCGTACGGTCCCGGACAGCGACACCCAGCTGCGGCTGTTCCTGCGGCGGCTCGCGTCGGTGGTCGGCGCCCCCCGGACGGCGCGCCGAGCCGTCATGGGCGAGACCGAGCTGACCCCGGCCGCGCTGGACGCGTTCCTCCTCGGCCTGGCCGAGCACCACCGGGAGGTCGCACGCGAGTGCGACGACACCCTCCGTGCGCTCGCCCTGTCCGCTTCCGACGACGTCGCGCACCGCGACCTCGCGGAGAACTACTTCAGTTCGGAGCCGGACGCCGACCACGAGGAGCGCGCGCGCTGGCGTATGCGACGCCGTCCCCGCCCCGCACAGATGATCGTGCGTGACCTGTCCCGGCTGCTGGCGCTGACCGGTCCGACGGTGATGGCCGTCGACCAGATCGACACGCTGATCTCGCAGTCGTCGATCACGTCGCAGGACGGCCAGCCGTTCGAACCGGCGGACACCGGCGACTGGGCTCAGCTCCTGGTGCTGGAACAGCTCGCGCACGGCCTGATGGCGCTCCGCGAGATCACCCGCCGGACCCTGACCCTGGTGGCATGCATCCCTCCGTCATGGATGCTCATCAAGAGCCGGACGACCGACACCGTGCGCGACCGGTTCCGCGAGCCCGCCGAGATG
This sequence comes from Dactylosporangium sp. NPDC006015, assembly GCF_040614215.1. Taxonomy (NCBI): domain Bacteria; kingdom Bacillati; phylum Actinomycetota; class Actinomycetes; order Micromonosporales; family Micromonosporaceae; genus Dactylosporangium; species Dactylosporangium sp. NPDC006015. The sequence continues at coordinate 300,010 of NZ_JBEXUD010000007.1, read as the reverse complement.
CTGACGATCCAGCAGCCGGCCGTGGCCCGGAGCATCATCGAGAAGCGGTTCGCCCACAGCTACGGTCAGATCGGGTTCACGCCGCCGTATCCGACCTGGCCGGTGCGTCCCGAGGCGTTCGAGACGGCGGCCAAGCACACGCCGCGGCAGTTGCTCATCGAGATCGACGAGCACGTCCGGAGCTGCCTGCTGCACGACAAGGTCCGCGAGCTCGAGCGGCTCGGCGAGGCGCCGAGTACCGGACCGAGCCCCGCGCCGCCGCTGGCACCGCCGAGACTCGCGGATGAGGCGCGCGAGCGGTTCGACGCGCGATTCGCCGAGCTCCGGGATGAGGCCGACGTCGCGACACCGCTCGACCCCGACCGTGAGGATGCGATCGTTCCTGGCCTGCTGTCCGCCGGGCTGACGGCGTGGATCATCGAGCAGGGGATGGCCGAGGAGACCCTGAGCCAGGACGGCCCACCCGGCGCGAAGCCGATCCTCCACGCGCGGCTGCGCCGCACGCTCGACGAGGACAACGAGGACCAGGCGCACTGGTCCTTCCGGGCGATCAGCGCCCGGCATCACGGTGTCGCCGCGCTGCACCGCATCAACCGGGCGGTCACCGCGGCGGGCGTCGACAGCAGAGTGGCCAAGCGCCGGCTGTTCTTCCTGCGCAACGGCGCCTGGTCCGGCGCCAAGACACTCGCCGTCATCAAGGAGCTCAAGGGCAGGAACACGGCGACGCTCGCCTTCGGCGAGCCCGACCTGCGCACGCTCGCCGCACTCAAGGTCCTGCTCGACGAGTCCCATGCCGACCTTCCGGCGTGGTTGATGGCCCGGCGACCGGCCAGCGAGGTGCAGGTCTTCCGGCAGGCGATGGCGGACCTGGAAACGCCCGCGCAGCCCGACGCGAGGACCCTCGGCGGCGAGCCGCCGGCCGTTCCCCGGCAGGCCGGCGGCGACGCGCCGTCCGCGGCGCCGATGCTGACCGTCGGCCACGACTTCTCCACCGGCGCGCCGGTTCGGCTGGCCGTGGAGTCGTTGCGTAAGCACGTCGCGATCTTCGCCGGCTCCGGGTCGGGCAAGACGGTCCTGATCCGGCGCCTCGTCGAGGAGTGCGCGTTGCAGGGTGTCTCCGCCATCGTGCTGGACCCGAACAACGACCTGGCCCGGCTCGGCGATCCCTGGCCGGCGCAGCCCGAGGCGTGGGGGGCCGGTGACGCGGACAAGGCCGCGGCTTACATCGCCGGCACCGAGGTCCTGGTGTGGACCCCCCGCCGGGAGACCGGACGGCCGTTGAGCTTCCAGCCGCTGCCGGACTTCAGGAGCGTGCTCGACGACCCGGACGAGTTCAACGAGGCCGTGGACTCCGCGGTCGCCGCACTGATCCCGCGGGCGCGCCTGGACAGCCGGGCGGCCAAGGCGCACCTCGGCCTCGCCGTCCTACGGCGTGCCGTCGACCACTACGGCCGCCGCGGTGGCGGCACCCTGCGCGGCCTGATCGACACGCTCATGGATCTGCCCGACGGTGTCAGCGAGCTCGACGGCGCGGACAAGATCGCCGGCGGGCTGGCCCAGGCATTGACCGCGTCCATCGACAACGACCCGATGTTCGGCGGCGACAGTACACCGCTGGACCCGGCGGTCCTGCTGCAACCGTCGGACGGCAGGCGGGCGCGGATCTCGGTGATCAGTCTCGTCGGGCTGCCCGCCGACGATATGCGCCAGAGCTTCGTCAACCAGCTCCAGATGGCGCTGTTCGCGTACATCAAGAAGCACCCTGCCGGCGACCGGCCGCTGCTCGGCCTCTTCGTGATGGACGAGGCACAGACCCTCGCACCGTCGGGGACCATGACGGCGTGCACGCAGAGCACGCTCGCGCTGGCCTCACAGGCCCGCAAGTACGGCCTCGGGCTGGTGTTCGCCACCCAGTCGCCGAAGGGGCTGCACAATCGCATCCCGGGCAACGCCGCCACCCAGTTCTACGGCCTGCTGAACGCCCCGATCCAGATCGACGCCGCGCGGGAGATGGCGAAGGCGAAGGGTGGCGACGTCCCTGACATCTCCCGGCTGCGCTCCGGTGAGTTCTACGTCGCGGCCGAGGGCGAGGCGCCCCAGAAGGTCCGGACGCCGCTCTGCCTCAGCCACCATCCGAAGAGCCCGCTCACCGCCGAGGAGGTGCTCGGCCGGGCCCGGGGGCGGGCAGGTGCCGGCGGCGTCAGCTGAGGACGGGCTCGGTGCGCAGCTCGTGGGCGCCGTCGGGGCGGGTGACCTCGTAGTACAGGCGGCCCGGGACGGTGGTCAGGTAGCGCAGGCCGTGCGGCGGGTGGGGGGAGCCGCAGGGGGCGGCGGGCGCGGCGGTCAGCGGGCCGAACAGGCCGTCCGGGCCCAGGGCGCCGGTGGCGGTGCCGGTGCGCTCCTCCCAGTTCTCCCCGGCGGTGGCGCGGCCGTCGTACGTGGCGGTCAGCGTCCCCTCGTGGACCGAGACGGCGGAGAGGCGGACACCGCGGGCGTCCCAGTGGCCGGGCCGCGGGGCGAGGGCGACGCCCTGCCAGGCCCAGTCGACGCCGTCGGGGCTGGTGGCGTACCAGGTGGACATGCGGTCGGCGTGTTCGGGGGTTTCCAGGGGGTGGACGGAGGCCCAGAGGTGCCAGCGGAGGCCGTCGAAGTGCAGGACGGGGTCCTTGACGCCGATCTCGGCGGAGCCGGGCAGGACGGTCAGGGCGGGGGCGTCGCCGAGCTTCCCCGGCTCGTCGGCCTCCAGGAGGTCGACCCGCCAGTGCTTGGTGCCGGGGGTGGCGACGCTGACGTACAGGCGCCAGCGGCCCTCGGGGGTGACGACCAGGGCGGGGCGCTCCAAGGAGGCGCCGCCGAAGCGTTCCCTGGTGACCTCGGCGACCGTGGTGAAGTGCACGCCGTCCGACGAGCGGGCCACGACGTTCGCGTACCCGCGGCCCGAGCCGATCGGGCGGCGCAACCGGTACGCCAGGAACACCGACGAATCGAGCATGATCGCGCTCGGGCCGCCGGCCCAGTTGCCGGGCCCGCCGGCGGGTGGGGCGACGACGACGTCGGAACCTGTCAGGCGGGGCAGTGCGGGCAACGAAGGCTCCTAGCGGTAGTTGCTGGCGTGCTCGAGGCTCAGCCAGTCGGCGTACGACTCGCCGGAGACCTCCTGCAGCAGCTCGATCTCCTCGACGAACCGGGGCAGCAGCGCGGCACGCTGCTCGGCGGTGACCTTCGGCCGCCTGCCGTGCTGGCGGTGCAGGAGCGCGAGCAGCGGGGTGCTGAACGCCCGGCGCACCGGCACGGGGAACCGATGCCCGATCCTCCCACCGTTGCGCAGCAGGAGGCGCAGGCCGGCGTTGACCCGCGTGTCGGCGACGTACCGGCGCACGTTCTCCGGCGGGATCTGCGCCACGTGCCCGGTGCTGACGCCCAGGAACGCGCAGACCCGGTCGACGGTGGCCGCGGGGTCGTCGCGGAGGTCCTTGTAGCGCAGCAGCAGGAGCCGCTCACGAGGGAAGAAGCGCAGCAGGTGGCGCAGCTGGCTGCCGTACCGGCCGAGGGCCGTGTAGTGCCAGAAGTCCGCCCAGCCGGCCGCCTTCCTGGTCTCCTCCAGCTCGACCGCCCGCAGGAAGTCCGCCTCGGACTCCAGGCCGGCGCCCCACAGGTGGGACCAGTTGGAGTGGGCGCGGTCGACCGGGTCGCGGAGCACCAGGACGAGCTTCGCGTCCGGGACGAGCTTCGCGATGCGTTCGTGCGCCGCCAGGTCGTACAGGTAGAACGGCGTCGCCTCGCCCCGCAGCGCCCCTGCCGGTGCGGGGTCGAACAGCGCCTCGTAGTCCGCCCGGCGCCACACGTGCTCCTGGTAGGTCTGCCGGTCGCCGGGCCCGCCGGTCGTGGGCGGCGGGCCGTCGGACAGGAAGAACTTGGGCTCCTTGACCTCTGGGAGGAAGAGCTGCGGGTGTCGTACGAGTGCCGCGTGCAACGCCGAGGTGCCCGCCTTCGGCACCCCGGCGACCAGGAAGTCCGGCAACGCCATCACAGTCTCCTACCTACCTTGTCGATAGGAAAGATAGCCTAACTGCCACGGGCGGGGGACGACAACGGAGTCCGCCGATGGCATGCTGCGGTGATGAGCGTGGTCTCTGTCATCAACTACAAGGGCGGGGTCGGCAAGACCACACTGACGGCCAACATCGGCGCCGAGCTCGCCGCCCGCGGGCGCACGGTGCTGCTCATCGACCTCGATCCGCAGGCGAGCCTCACGTTCTCCTTCTACCGGCCCGCCGAGTTCGAGTCGCGGCCCACGATCCTGCCGTGGTTCGCCGGTTACCTGGCCACCCGCGCCGCCGAGCCGCTGCACAAGTACGTGGTGAGCCCGCGCGAGATCAACGCCGTGGTGCAGCCCCTGGGTGGCCGGCTGGACCTGCTCGCCGGTGACCTCGGGCTCATCGAGGTCGATCTCGACCTGGCCGCGGCGCTCGGCGGTGCCCGCCTGCGGGCCGGCAGCCCCCGCTACCTGCCGGTGCACCGGCTGCTCGCCGACGCCCTCACCGACCACGCCTTCGACGGGTACGACTCGATCCTCATCGACTGCGCACCCAACTTCAACATGGTCACCCGCACCGCCATGGTCGCCAGCGACCACGTCGTGGTCCCGGCCCGTCCCGACTACCTGTCGACCCGCGGCATCGACTACCTGCGGGCCCGCATGTCCCGGCTGGTCGAGGAGTACAACGCCGCCGCGCCCCACCCGATCAACCCGGAGATCATCGGCGTCGTCTACACGATGGTCCAGTACACCGGCGCGGGCCCGCTCATCTCGCAGCGCACCTCGGTCAACGAGACCTCCCGCATCGAGATCCCCGTCTTCCGCCAGACCATCCGCGACAACAAGACGGCCGTCACCGACGCCGGCGAGCGCAGCCTCCCCGTCGTGCTCGCCCCGCCCGGCACCACCTCGATCGAGACCCTACGATACGAGTTCCAGCAGCTGACGAGCGAGTTCCTGGCGCGCACCCGGATCTGAGGAGCCTTCCGCGATGACCGACCCCGCCGACCTCGCCCACGACGTCCTGCTCAAGGTCGCGGCGTTCGTGAAGTCCCTGCCGGCCGCGCAGCTGGCGGACCTCGCCTCCGGCGCGGCGAAGCTCACCCTGGTGTCGAAGGCCGGCGCTCCCGCCACCGCGTCGAGGCCCCTGTCCCGCCCCGTCGCCGAGATCGAGACCATGCTGTCGGAGATCGGCACCCGCGCCGCGGCCGTGCAGTACCTCAACGACGAACGCCTCACGGTGGCCCAGCTCCGCGAACTGGCCAAGGTCCTCGGCGTCGCCCTCCCCGGCAAGTCCACGAAGTCCGACATCACCACGAGAATCGTGGACTCCGTCGTCGGCCGGCGCCTGGACGCCTCGGCCATCGACCGCCTGGCCGGCCGCTGACGCTTCGCACCGGGGCGGTCACCCCCGACCGGGTGAGTCGGTCAGTCGCGGCGGTGGCGGCCGGTGGGGCGGGGGCGGTCGGCGCGGGTGTCGAGGAGGGCGGCGGTGCGGTGGAGGACCTCGTCCCACATGGACGTGGGGGTGTTGCCGGTGATGAGGGTGGCCAGGTCCTCGGCGAGGCGGTCCAGCTGGGTCATGTCGACGGTCGGGTCGGGGTCGGGTTCGATGACGGCGCGCTGGCGGGGGATGCGGGCGGTGACGTCGGGGCCGGGTTCGACGGGGAGGGGGTCGCCGGAGCAGACGATGTCGAGGTAGCGGATCGTGCGGGTGAGGGCGACGAACAGCAGCCGGTGGCCGCGGTCGTCCTCGGCGACGATCTCCTCCGGTTCGACGACGATGACGGCGTCGAACTCGAGGCCCTTGGCCTCCTGGGGGCTGACGAGGTTGATCGGGTGGTCCAGCTCGCCCTGGTCGGCGCGGCCCCACTGCAGGTCGTTGGCGTGCAGGGCGAACTCGAGCTCGGACCGGCAGGCGGCGGGGCAGACGATGCCGACGAAGCGGCCGCCGAGGGCGTGGTCCTTGGCGACGAGGGCGGCGCGGCCCGCGCGTTCGGCGGGCTCGACGACGTGGATGCCGGGGTCGGCGGGGCCTTCGCGGACGGCGCGGGTCGGCTCGATGTCGGGGGCGGCGACCGGTAGCAGCTCGGCGGCGAGCTCGTAGACCTGGCGCGGGACCCGGTAGCCGTACCGCAGCCCGACGACGACCTGGGGCAGCACCGCGGGCAGGTGCTCGGTGACCTCCTCCCAGTGGTCGCGGGCCCAGGCGCCGGTGGACTGGGCGAGGTCGCCGACGACGGTGAGGGAGCCGGTCGGGCAGCGGCGGGCGACGGCGCGCAGCTGCATCGGGGAGAGGTCCTGCGCCTCGTCGACGACGATGTGGCGGTACCGCCGCTGCACGCCGTTGAGGAGATCCTCCAGCTCGTCGAGCAGCGGCAGGTCGGCGTTGCTCCAGATCTGTTCGGAGAGCTTGTCGGCGCCGCGGCGGTGCAGCAGCGCCACCTCGTCGGCGGTGAACTCGTCGCCGGCGGCGCCCGCGAGCCTGGCCCGGGAGCCGAGGAGGGCGCGCAGGAACGCGGCGGCGCTCTGCAGGGGCCAGAGGCGTTCGAGGAGGTTCTCGACCGGGCCGAGGCGCTCCGGGTCGGTGGGGCCGCCGCGGGCGCGGACGAGGTCGGCGAGCTGCGCCCTGAGTCGTTGGCGCCGTTGCGCGTACGGGCCCCCGGCCTGCCGTGCGGACGCGACGGCGGCGGCGACCTCGACGCCGGAGAGGGTGAGGAACGTGCCGTCGAAGAGCATCCGCTCCGCGGGCTCGGGGGTGCCGACCCGGTTCTCCAGGGCCCGCGCGAGCAGCCGGGCCATCCTCGCCTCACCCTTGATCCGCCGGGTCTGTGCGGGCTCCGGGCGTCCACGTTGTACGGGCGGCGCCAGCTGGTCGATGTCGAGCTGCACCACGTCGGCGTCGCCGAGGCTCGGCAGGACGGTGCGGATGTAGCGGGTGAAGGCGGGGTGCGGGCCGACGACGAGCACGTCCTGGGGGCGCAGGCGGTCGCGGTGGTTGTACAGCAGCCACGACACGCGGTGCAGCGCGACGGCGGTCTTGCCGGTGCCCGGGCCACCCTCGATGACGAGCAGCTGGTCCAGGGGTGAGCGGATCAGCCGCGACTGGGCGCCCTGGATGGTGGCGACGATGTCGGTCATCGTGCCGGTGCGGCCCCGGTCGAGCTCGGCCAGCAGCGCGTCGTCGGGGCCCGCCTCCGCGAGGGCGGCGACGGCCGTCGCGAGCTGGGCGAAGACGACGTCGTCGAAGTCGCGGATCCGGTTGCCGTCGCAGTGGAACGTGCGCTTGCGCCGCAGGCCGCGCGGGTCCTCGTGGGTCGACTCGTAGTACAGGGCGCCGATCGGGGTCTGCCAGTTGACGACGAGCACCTGCCGCTGGTCGTCGAAGACGGTCTCGCGGCCGATGTAGAACGTGTCGTCGACGCCTGAGCGGCCGGGCGGGTCGGCGGGCAGGCAGTCGATCCGGCCGAACGCGACCTGCTCCTCCGGTGGGGCGATGGCCTCCTTGCGGCTGCGGCGGAAGACCGCGAGCCGGCGGCCGGCGCCCGCGTTGGCGGCCGCGTCGGGGACCTCGCCGAGCTCCGCCCGGGCGCGTTCGCGGTGCTTGCGGGCGAGGTCGAAGTGCTGCTGCTCCAGGGCGATCTCGGTGGCCAGCTCAGCCGGCTTGGACTCCACGGCCCGCCTCTCGCACGATCTTGACCACGCTACGTGATCTCCAGGTTACCCGCCGACAAGGACCTCGGTCGATCCCCCGTTTCGTGCGCAGATCGGCGGGTAGCGCCCGGCCGTGCTGATCAGAGCGGCGTTCCTCGCCCTGCTGCTGTCGTTGCTCGGGGCCGCATACGTCTCGGTGGAGCCCGCCTACGGCGCCAGCGGCATCAAGGCCGAACGCGGGCATCTCGTCGAGGCGAACGGGGAACGGCTCGTGCTGCGCGGGGTGAACCACGGGTACTACTTCGGCAAGGGGCCGAAGTCGGTGTTCGCCGACATCAAGGCGGCCGGGGCCAACTCGGTGCGGGTCGCGCTGTCCAGCGGCACCGGGTTCCCCGCGACCACCCCCGCCGAGGTCGCCGGGATCATCGGGCAGTGCCGGGCGAACCGGCTGATCTGCGTGCTCGACGTGCACGACACGATGGGGTACGGCACGGAGCCCGGCGCGGCGACCATCGCCCAGGCCGTCGACTACTGGCTGACGCTGCGCAAGGTGCTGCTGCGGCAGGAGTCGTACGTCATCATCAACGTCGCCAACGAGCCCTCCGGCCACGCGGTGAACATGGACTGGATCGGCGACACGAAACGGGCGATCGAGCGGCTGCGCGGCGCCGGCCTGCTGCACGCGATCATGGTCGACGCGCCGAACTGGGGCAACGACTCGTTCCACGTCATGTACGACCACGCGGCGGAGGTGTTCGCCGCCGACCCGGAGCACAACACCATCTTCGACGTGCACATGTACGGGCCGTTCAACACCCCGGACAAGGTCTCCGGCTACCTTGACACGTTCGTGCGGCAGCGGCTGCCGATCGTCGTCGGGGAGTTCTCCTCGATGCACCAGTACGGCGACCCGGACGAGGACGCGATCATGGCGTACTGCCAGCAGCACGACCTCGGGTACCTCGGCTGGGCGTGGAGCGGCAACAGCGCCGAGTACCACTACCTGGACCTGGTCGACGCGTTCAGCCCGGCCCGCAGGACCGCCTGGGGCAGGCGCCTCATCGACGGCCCGGACGGCCTGCGGCAGACCTCCCGGGAGGCCGGGATCTACGGCGGCTTCTGGTTGGCGGCCAGACGATGAAAAGCTGTGCGGGTGACGAACCAGGAGCCGCCGGCAGGGCGTGACACCCGCCGAAGCCTCGAGGCGAGCGTGCGCTCGATCGAGCGGGCCGCCGGCGCCCTCGCGACCGCGAGCGTGGCGCGGATGGACGAGACGCTGCCCTGGTTCCGGGACCTCCCCGCCGACCAGCGGGCGTGGGTGATGCTGGTCGCGCAGGCCGGCGTCCGGTCCCTGGTCGACTGGCTGCGCAACCGGCAGGAGGGCGCGACGCTGCCGCCCGACAGCTCCGACGAGTTCTTCGACGCCGCCCCGCGCGCCCTGGCCCGCTCGATCAACCTCGGCCAGACCGTCCAGCTGATCCGGGTCACGATCGAGGTCGTCGAGGAGCAGCTGCCGCTCCTGGCCGCCGAGGGTGAGGAGGCCGGGATCCGCGAGGCGGTGCTGCACTACAGCCGGGAGGTCGCGTTCGGCGCCGCCCGGGTGTACGCGCGGGCGGCGGAGACCCGCGGCGCCTGGGACGCGCGGCTGCAGGCGCTGCTCGTCGACGCGCTGCTGCGCGGCGACTCCTCCGACGTCCTCGCCAGCCGGGCGGCGGCACTCGGCTGGGCGGACGCGCCGCCGGTCGCGGTCGCGGTCGGCCGGTCCCCCGGCGGGGAGGCGACCGCGGTGCTGCACACCGTCTACCGCGCGGCCCGCCGCATCGGGGTCGAGATCCTCGGCGGCGTGCACGGCGACCGCCTCGTCGTGGTCCTCGGCGGCGCACCCGACCCGATCGCGGCGACCGAGCGGCTCCTCGTCGGGTTCGGCGAAGGCCCGGTCGTGGTGGGGCCGGCGGTGCCGTCGCTGGACGAGGCGACCGAGTCTGCCAGGGCCGCCCTGGCGGGGTTCCGGGCCGCGCCCGCGTGGCCGGCCGCGCCCCGCCCCGTCGCCGCCGCGGACCTGCTGCCGGAGCGGGCCCTCGCCGGCGACGCGGAGGCGCGGCGGATCCTGCGGCAGGAGATCTACGGCGCGCTCGTGCGGGCCGGCGGCGAGCTGCTGGAGACCCTGGACGCGTTCTACGCCGGCGGCGGCGTCCTCGAAAGCGCCGCGCGCGGGCTGTTCGTGCACCCGAACACGGTCCGGTACCGGCTGCGCCGCATCGGCGAGGTCACCGGGTTCGTCCCGCTGGTGCCACGTGACGCGTTCGCCCTGCGGATCGCGCTGACGATCGGCAGACTGGATCCGTTCGCACCTGCACCCTCGAGTCCGCCGTCCCAGTGATGCACCGGCAGCTGTGACGCAGTCGCGTGACGCATGTCGCAGCGCCACGTGACGCACGTCGCAGGACAGGTGAACAGAGCGTTGCGGTGGGTGACGGCGTGGATCTGTTGGGGCAACACCACGCAAACTCTTGTAGGGTTCCTACAAACGACCTGGTTCACTTTGGTGCGTCGCGCTACCCGCGCGATTGACGGAAATCCGGAAAAGTCATAGACGTGCTCGCCGTACTCGCCCCAGGGCAAGGCTCCCAGAAACCCGGCTTCCTGACACCGTGGCTCGCGCTGCCCGGCGCCGAGGCCCGCCTGCGCTGGTGGTCCGTCCTCGCGGGCGTCGACCTGGTCCACCTCGGCACGGAGGCCGACGCGGACGAGATCAAGGACACCGCGAAGACCCAGCCCCTGCTCGTCGCCGCGGCACTGCTCGCCGCGGAGCAGCTGCCGATGTACGACACCACGATCGTCGCCGGGCACAGCGTCGGCGAGCTCGCCGCCGCGTCGCTGGCCGGGGTGCTCAGCCCCGAGGCCGCCGTCACCCTCGCCGCCGTCCGCGGCCGGGAGATGGCCGCCGCGTGCGCGCTGGAGCCGACCGGCATGAGCGCGGTCCTCGGCGGCGACCCCGACGAGGTCATCGCCGCCATCGAGGCCGCCGGCCTGTACCCGGCCAACCGCAACGGCGCCGGCCAGGTCGTCGCCGCCGGTTCCCTCGCCGGCCTGGAGAAGCTCGCCGCCGCGCCGCCCGCCCGCACGCGGATCATCACGCTGCAGGTCGCCGGCGCGTTCCACACCCCCTACATGGCACCGGCCGAGGAGGCCCTCGCCGCGATCGCGGCCGGCGTCCCCACCGCCGCCCCGGCGAAGCTGCTGCTGTCCAACCGGGACGGCGCCGTCGTCGAGCACGGCCCGAGCATGCTCCAGCGGCTCGTCAAGCAGGTGACCGCGCCGGTGCGCTGGGACCTGTGCATGACCGCCCTCGCCGACCTCGGCGTCACCGCCGTGATCGAGCTGGCCCCCGCCGGCACCCTCGCCGGGCTCGTCAAACGGACCATCAAGGGCATCGAGATCGTCACCGTCCACACGCCCGACGACCTGACCGCCGCCCGTGACGTGATCACCCGCCACGGCAGCGCGCCGGTCCTCGAGCCGCACCCCCAGGGCAACGTGGTCCTGGCGACGGCGGCAGGCACGTTCACCCCCGCCGAGGACCTGGCCGAGGGCGCCGAGGTCGGCGGCGGGCAGCGCATCGGCACGGTGCAGACCCCGCAGGGCCCGGTCGACGTCACCACCCACGGCGCCGGTGTGCTCGCCGAATGGCTCGTCACCCTCGACGACCCGGTCGCGCCCGGCCAGCCGCTCGCTCGCATTGGAGACCAGCTATGAACCAGCCGACCGGGTCGAAGATCCTCGCGTTCGGGCACTACCAGCCGTCGCAGGTGGTCACCAACGACGACCTGTCCAAGGTGATCGAGACCAACGACGCGTGGATCCGCGACCGGGTCGGCATCGCCGAGCGCCGCGTCGCCGGCACGGAGACCGTCGCCGACATGGCGACCGCCGCCGCCGGGAAGGCCCTCGCCGCGTCCGGGCTCACCGCCGCCGACATCGACCAGGTGATCGTCGCGACCTGCAGCTCGGTCGACCGCTGCCCCAACGTGGCGACCCGGGTCGCGGCGAAGCTCGGCATCCTGGCGCCCGCCGCGTATGACCTGAACACCGCCTGCTCGGGCTTCTGCTACGGCCTCGCGAGCGCCGACCACGCGATCCGCGCCGGGGCCAGCCGCAACACCCTCGTCATCGGCGCGGAGAAGCTCTCCGACGTCGTCGACTGGACCGACCGCACGACCGCCGTGCTCTTCGGCGACGGCGCCGGCGCCGCGGTCGTCACCGCCACCTACGGCGACGAGCCGACGGGTGTCGGACCGGTCGTGTGGGGCTCCGCGCCCGAGAAGGGCGACGTGCTGAAGATCGAGGGCTGGCGCCCCTACATCAAGCAGGAGGGCCAGTCGGTCTTCCGGTGGGCCACCACGGCCATCGCCCCGTATGCGCAGGCCGCCCTCGACCGGGCGGGCGTGCAGGGCAAGGACATCGCCGCGTTCGTCGCGCACCAGGCCAACACCCGGATCATCGACGGCATCGTCAAGCGGCTCGACCTGCCCAACGCGATCATCCTCAAGGACCTCGTCGAGTCCGGCAACACGTCGGCGGCGAGCATCCCCCTCGCGCTGTCGAAAGCCATCGAACGGCGTGAGGTACCCTCCGGCGCGCCGGTGCTGCTGTTCGGCTTCGGCGGCGGCCTGACGTACGCGGGCCAGGTCGTCCGCTGCCCCTGAGGCACGCCAGCTTTTGTTTCGCCAGCGTTCGACTTCAGGTCGGTGCTGCGTCAACCCAAGGAAGGAAAGCTCTATGTCCACCCGTGAAGAGATCGCCGGCGGTCTCGCCGAAATCCTCGAAGAGGTCGCCGGGGTCAACCCCGACGACGTCGCCGAGGACAAGTCGTTCACCGACGACCTGGACGTCGACTCGCTGTCGATGGTCGAGGTCGTGGTGGCGGCGGAGGAGAAGTTCGGCGTGAAGATCCCGGATGACGAGGTGCCGAACCTCAAGACCGTCGGTGACGCCGTGTCGTACATCGTGAAGTCGCAGGCCTGAGAGCCGTTGCCGCGGTCTCGGGTCGTGGACGGTCACCCCGGACCTGCCCGAGACCGCGTCAAGAAGGTCAGCCCTCATGTGGGTCAGCCAGAGAGGTGTAGTGCTGTGAGTGTTGAGGTCGTCGTCACCGGACTCGGGGCCACCACGCCCCTGGGCGGGGATGTCGCATCCACCTGGGACGCCATGCTCGCCGGGAAGTCGGGCGTGTCGGCGCTGACCGAGGAGTGGGCCGCGCAGCTGACCGTGCGGATCGCCGCGCAGCTGGCCGTGGAGCCCAGCACGGTCATCGACCGGGTGCAGGCCCGCCGCCTGGACCGGTCCGAGATGACCGCGATCATCGCCGCCCGCGAGGCGTGGGCCGACGCCGGCGCCCCCGAGGTCGACAAGCTGCGGCTCGCCGTCAGCGTCGGCTCCGGCATCGGCGGCGCGCAGACCCTGCTCGCCCAGGACGACATCCTGGAGGCCAGCGGGCCGCGCAAGGTGTCGCCGCACACCGTCCCGATGCTCATGCCCAACGGCCCGGCCGCCTGGGTCGGCCTGGAGCTCGGCGCGCAGGCCGGCGTGCACTGCGTCGCCAGCGCCTGCGCCACCGGCGCCGAGGCCATCGCGCACGGCCTGGACCTGATCCGCCTCGGCCGCGCCGACGTCGTGGTCGCCGGCGGCACCGAGGCCGTGATCCACCCGCTGCCGATGGCCGGGTTCGCCTCGATGCGCGCCATGTCGATCCGCAACGACGAGCCCGAGCGGGCGTCCCGCCCGTGGGACAAGGGGCGCGACGGGTTCGTGCTCGGCGAGGGCGCCGGCGTCATCGTCCTGGAGCGCGCCGACCACGCCCGCGCCCGCGGCGCCCGCATCTACGCCCGGCTCGCCGGCTCGGGGCTCACCTCCGACGGCTACGACATCGTCCAGCCGCACCCGGAGGGCGACGGCGCCGTCCGCGCCATCGACTTCGCGCTCCGCGACGCCGGGATCGCCAAGTCCGACGTCGTCCACGTCAACGCGCACGCCACCTCGACGCCCGTCGGCGACCTGGCGGAGATCAAGGCGCTGCACCGCGCGCTCGGCGACCACCCTCTGCTCACGTCCACCAAGTCGATGACCGGGCACCTGCTCGGCGCGGCCGGCGCGGTCGAGTCGATCGCGACGATCCTCGCGATCTACCACGGGGTGGTCCCGCCGACCATCAACCTCGACGACCCCGACGAGGGCCTCGACCTGGAGGTGGCCGCGCACAAGGCCCGCCACCTGGACATCCCGGCGGCGCTGAACAACTCGTTCGGCTTCGGCGGCCACAACGCGGCGCTGGTCTTCGCCCGCGCCTGAGGTTTCGCCTGATCGGACCGGGGGCCTACGGGCCTCCGGTCCTTTCTCGTCTCCCGGCTTCGCGTATTCGGACGCATCGCGCGTACTACGGCTTCCCGGACATGTCTGCTGCGCGAAGTCCTCCGGCTTCGCCCGTACAGGAGCCGCATCGCGCACACCAACGGCTCTCCCCGGATATGTCCGCTGCGCGAACATATCCGAAATTTCGGTTATGTCGGGGAGCGCGAGCGAGTGCGGGTCAACCGGCGCCAGTGGCCGGTTTCGCGTCAGCTGCAGGCGCTCGCCGGTGCAGGCCTTGCACCGGCACCGCGTCAGCTGCAGGCGCTCGCCGGCAGGCCCTGCACCGGCACCGGGGAGCGGCCCGGGGCCTTCGCCTTGCCGACCAGGACGTCGGCGAGGGCCAGCATCGACGCCTGCGTCGAGGAGTAGGTCGCGACCAGGGTCCCCTTCGCCGAGCGCAGCACGTACGGGGTGTCCACCGCCACCGTCACCGCCGCCGACGAGGACAGGTCGGAGGTGCCCTTGCCGTACCCGAGCAGCCGGACCTCCGAGCCGCCCTGCTTCACCACGGTCGCGCCCGCCGCGGTCAGCGCCGCCTCCAGCCAGCCGCGGGCCGTCTCGCTGCCGGCGCTGGTGACCCGGACCGGTCCGGTGACGAGCGCACCCGTACAGGGGCCGCGCAGGACCGTGACGGCCGCGGCGGCGCTCGCCCGGGCCGCCGCCTTGCCGGCGTCGCCGTCGACGACGGACGCCTCGGGTCGTGGCACCGCGGCGAGCCGGAACTTGAGCGTCAGGATGCGGGTCGCGGCCTCGGTGAGGCGCTGCTTCGTGATCCGGCCGGAGCGCACCGCGTCGAGGAGGCCCTTGTACGCCTCCGTCAGCTTCGGCGGCATCAGCAGGATGTCGTTGCCGGCCAGGACGGCCCGTACCGCGGCCTCGCCCGGCCCCCACTGCTCAGCGGGCTCCATGTTCAGCGCATCGGTGACCACGACCCCGGTGTAGCCGAGTTTCGTCCGCAGCAGGTCGATGAGCACCTTGCTGGAGAAGGACGCCGGTACACCCGGATCCACCGACTTGACGTCCAGGTGTCCCGACATGACGAGCCCGACGTCGGCCTGCGCCGCGGCCACGAACGGCGGCAGGTCACCGGACTCCAGCGCCCCGGCGCTCTGGCCGAGGACAGGCAGGCTGCTGTGGCTGTCGACGGTGGTGTGGCCGTGCCCCGGGAAGTGCTTCACCGTCGCGGCGACACCCGCCGCCTGCAGGCCCTTGACCGCGGCGGACACCTGGGCGGCGACGAGCTTCGGGTCGCTGCCGAACGACCTGGACCCGATCACCCCGCCCGGCTGCGTGCCGAGCACGTCGGCGTCGGGGGCGAAGTCGAGGTTGATCCCGATGGCGGCGAGCTCGGTGCCCGCGGCCTTCCACGCGGCCTCCGTCAGCGCCGGGTCACCGCCCGCGCCGAGGGCGAGGGCGCTGGGCAGCTGCACCATGCCCTCACGGATGCGGGTGACCTGGCCGTACTCCTGATCCGTGCCGATGAGCAGCGGGACCTTCGCGGGCAGGCTGAGCGCGGCGGACTGCAGGCCGGCGGTGAGCTTCGCGACCTGCGCCGGCGACTCGACGTTGGTGGTCTTGTTGGTGCCGGCGGTCGGGTCGTCGGCGCTGCTGGACACCAGGATGATCCCGCCGAGGTGGTACTTCTTGACGATCTCCGCCGGGGTCGCGGCGCCCGCGTACGCCTTGTTGGCCGACACCGAGCCGGACGACACCTTGTCGGCGTTGTTGCCGTACGCGTACGGCATCAGCAGCTGCCCGATCAGCTCCTCGTCGGACAGCTTGGCCACCAGGTCCGCGGCCTGCTTCGCCGGGTCGCCGCCGGGCTTGACCGCCGAGTCCTGCGCCGTGGCGGACGGCGCCGGCGAGCCCGGTTTCCCGTCGGAGCACCCGCTCACGAGGACGGCGACGGCCGTCACGGGCACGAGCAGGCGGGACATGGATTCCAGACGCGGCACCGTGCCACTCAACCATGCACGTGCAACTCACGCTGTCTGCATCTTCACCCGACCCGGGTCGTTCTTCAGATCACCCGGGTCCCGTCTCGACTCTCCGGTGCCGTGCTCAGCGTCGCTCAGCTCGCCGCGGTCTGCCCGCCGTGTTCGCTCTGCCCGCCGTGTTCGCTCTGCCCGCCGTGTTCGCTCTGCCCGCCGTGTTCGCTCTGCCCGCCGTGTTCGCTCTGCTCGCCGGGCCTCGCTCAGCCGACGCGGGTGAGCAGGGTCATGGGGACGCCGTCGGCCGCGTGCCGGTAGGGCTCCAGCTCCGCGTCCCACGGGCCGCCGAGGGCCTTCTCCATGGCGTGGGCGAGCGTCTCGTACCCCCGCGACGTCGCGATCAGGCTGCGGAGGCGGTCCTCGGACAGGACGATGTCGCCGTTGGCACTCGTGGAGCCGTGGAACAGCCCGCGCCCCGGCACGTGCATGAACCGCTCGCCGTCGACGCCGTTGCTCGGCTCCTCCGTCACCTCGAAACGAATCATGGGCCACTGCCGCAGGGCAGCCGCCAGCTCGCCCCCGGTGCCGGACATGCCGGACCAAGAGCACTGCGCCCGGCGAGCCGACGGCTCGACAGGCTGCGGCGTCCACTCGAGTCTGACCGGCGCTCCGAGGACGCGTGCGATCGCCCACTCGACGTGTGACGACACGGCGAGCGGTGACGAGTGGACATATATGACGCCACGCGTGGGCACGTACAACCTCCCGGAGACCGAGGTGCGTCTTCCCCTACGACCTCGAACCCGGCACGGTCTGCCCTGTAGCTATGTGCTTGTGGGACCCATGATGACGATGATGCTCTCGGTGCGCCAGAGAATCGGCAACTCGGGTCCTACGAAATGTCCAACGGGTGGAGCCTCCACCAGGTAACTCACTTTTTTGGGCCGGACCCGGCGGGTGTTACAGTTTGCTGTCTTTCCTGGGCAGCAGTCTGCGATCTTCGCGGTTCGCGGCCCCATGGGTAGTACAGCACGACCTTCCGTAGTTACAGCCTCGACAAGGAGTTCCCGCCGTGGCGACCAACACCTCAAAGACCGCGCGGGCCTCAGTCCGCGCAGGCCAGGCCGCAGCCGGCGCCCTGAGCGTGCTGGGTGAGTTCAAGTACCTCATCCCGCTCAACGGCGGCAAGCACGTCTACGTGCGCAACCTGACCAACGGCAAGACCAACCGCCTGGCGACCTCGTCCGACGCGTTCATCGAGGAGATCCGCGTGCTGGCCGGCGCCGGCCACGCGACCAAGGTGCGCGTCGAGCTGCAGGCCCTCAACACCGCCCACCCCGGCCACGGCTGGGACGCGACCGAGCAGCGCCTCGTCGACGCGGGCGTGTTCGAAGCCGCCTGATCGCCTCCTCCGCACAGCTCTTCTTCACAGCTCTTCCACACGGCCGCCGCCCGGGTCCCGGGCGGCGGCCGTGTCACTCCATCACTCCGGAAATGCTCCCGAAGATCGCCGGGGTAGTTCGACGTACTTCCGGGTAACAATGGTTCATGGGTACCGTCGTCTCATCCCCCAGTGTGAGGCTCCCGGACGGCGCCCGCCTGTACAGCGTGCTGCACATGCCTGACCCCGCTCCGGCGGCGCACGGTGCGGCACGGACCCCGGTCACGGTGGTCCTCCTGCACGGCTGGACGCTCGACAACCGCCTCTGGCGGCAGCAGATCGCCGATCTCCCGGCCCGCCTCGCCACGTTCACGACGAGGCCCGTCCAGCTGCTCGCCTTCGACCTGCGCGGCCACGGCCGCTCCTCCGCGACCTCCGGCACCGACGCGACCCTCGAACAGCTCGGCGACGACCTGGCCGAGGTCGTGACCCAGCTGGTGCCCGAAGGCCCCGTCGTCCTCGTCGGCCACTCCCTCGGCGGTATGGCGATCATGGAGTACGCCCAACGCCACGCCAAGGCCTTCGCCGCCCGCGTCGTCGGCGTGGTCCTCATCTCGACGTCCGCGGAGGGCTCGTCCCGCACCAGCTACGGCCTGAGCCCACGCCTCGCCCGCGTCATGCGGATCCTCGAGATCCAGGGCGCCGGCCTGCTCGCCCGCTCCGGCGCCTGGCGCCCCCACCGCCGCCTGATGCCCCTGCTGTCCCCCGGCGTCCGCTGGCTCGTCTTCGGCGACCGCGTCGACACGTCCTGGGTGGCCCTGACCGCCTCGATGGTCGGCAACGCCCCCCTGTGCGCGATCGGCGGCTTCCGCCCCTCGGTCGACCTCCACCACCGCGTGGAGACCCTGGCCGCGATGCGCGGCCTGCCGGTCGCGGTCCTGGTCGGCACCCTGGACCGGCTGACACCCCCCGCCTGCGCCGAGACGATCACGCGCGAACTCCCCGACGCCGAGCTGATCACCTGCGACGACGCCGGCCACATGCTGCCCATCGAACGCCCCGACGCCGTCACCGACGCCATCGCCGACGTGATCCGCCGCGCCGCGAACACCATCCGCATGGCCCGCCACCGCCCGCGTACCGCAACCCCGCCCCCCAAGCTCCCACCCACCGCAAACCCCACGCACACAACCGTCAAGGTCACGCCCACCGCAACCCCGGCGCGCAGCACCGTCAAGGTCACGCCGACCGCAACTTCTGCCCGCAAGACCGTCAAGGTCACGCCGACCGCAACTTCTGCCCGCAAGACCGTCAAGGTCACACCCACCCCAACTCCAGCACCCAAGACCGTCGAGGTCACGCCCGCCGCACCGTCTGCCCGCAAGACCGCCGCAGCCACGCCCACCGCACCCACAGCCCGCAAACCCGTCAAGGTCACGCCCACCGCACCCTCGGCGCGCAAGACCGTCGAGGTCACGGCTGCCGCAACCTCAACGGTGACGGCCGTCAAGGTCACGAGCGGCACGACCACGGCCGCCGAGTCGGCCACCCCCGCGCCGACCGCGACCACACCCGCCGCGAAGACGGCCGCCGGCCCTCCACCATCCACTCCCGCGGCCACCGAACCCCCGCAGTCCCCTCCCACTGCCATCGAGACCGGCGCCGGCGAACCCGAGATCAGCGCGACGGCGGCCTGACGTCCGACCCCGAGACAGCGCGACGGCGGCCCGACGGCACAGGCAAGGCACAACGACGGCGCCGACAAAGCAAATCGACGGCGCGGCAGCGGCGCACAACGACGGCGCGGGCAAAGCACATCGACGGCGCGGCAGCAACTGCCGCGCACGCGTGCACCGCCGCAGCGACGTCGACCCGTACGCCGTCGCAAGCGACGGCGGACCCATGCACCGCCGCAGCCGACCCATCCACCGCCGCAGCCCCCGTGCACCACGACAGCGATGCGCACGGGTCCGTGCGACGCCCGCGACGCCCGCGGCGCTGCGGGCCCGTGCGCGGGGGGCGAGCGGTGCTGCGGCAAAGGCCACGTCCACGTCGACGTCGACCGGCGTTGACGCGAGGTCCGCTCCGAGGAGTGTCTGGAGTCCGACCCCGGCGGCGCGACCGGCTCATCCGACCGTAGCACAGCCGAACAAATTTCTTGTCGGCGTGGCACCCACAGTACCCCCGCCGTCACAGGGCCGGTCAGTGGGGTGGGGTGACGGTCACACCGTCCAGGGTTTGTACGAAGGCGGGGCCCAGTGCGGTCGCCGGGGTGTGTGTGCCTGGGGGGATGCCGCCGGCGAGGACTGCCTGGACGGCGCGGAGGGAGGCGTCGGCGGTCAGGGCGTAGGCGTTGGGGCCGGTCAAGGTGGCGGTGAGGGTGGCGCCGGAGGCGTCTGTCACTTCGCCCCAGACCTCGCAGCCGGTTGTCGCGCGGCGGGTCTCGGAGGGGCCACCGGCGGGGATCAGGGCTCGGGCGACCGCGCGCAGCGGGGCGAGCCGGAGCAGCCGCACGAGCGGCGACGCGGCGTTGCGGGGCAGCCGCATGTACACGGTGATGTCGGGCACGCCGGTCGAGTGGTAGGCGGTCACGAGGTCGCCCCAGCGGGTGGCGCCGACGGGGCGTGGGCCTGACGGGAAGGGGACGGTGCGGGAGGGGGTGCCGAACGGGGTCTCGACGAGGCGGCCGTCCACCCGGCGGCGGCCGCCGGACGCGGCCTCGGCGAGGCTGGTGCGGGCGGTGCCGCGGCTGAGGCCGCCCGGGGCGTCGAAGGCGAGCTCCAGCCGCACGGCGCCGGGCATGGCGGCGGCGAGCATCGCGGCGAGGCAGTCGGTGGGGACGACGTCGAAGCCGGCGCCGGTCAGAAGGACCACGCCGGCGGTCGCGGCGCGGGGTGACTGGGCGAGCATCCAGTCGAAGACGTCGAGCTCGCCGGTGATGTCGAGGTAGTGCACGCCGGCGGCGAGGCAGGCCTCGACGAGGGGGCGGGCGGTGGCGGCGAACGGGCCGGCGCAGTTGACGACCGCGCTGACGCCGGACAGGTCGGGTGCGGTGAGCGGGAACGACCGGTGCGGCAGGCCGAGCGGGTCCGCGATGCCGGCCACGGCGGCGGAGCGGCCGGCGAGCACGGGGCGCTCACCGCGGGCGGCCGCGAGCCGGGCAAGTAGTGACCCACTGTAACCGTTGGCGCCGTACACCATCCATGTCACGGTCGCCACGGTATGAGAAGGTGGAGGCCGCGGCAAAGGTGGAGCCACAGCGAACGCACAGCACGAAGGCACGACAATAGCCAGCGGGGCGACCGCGGGGAGGCGACTGTGCATCACATCGAGACATGGATGGCGACGCTGTCGCCGATCTGGGTCTACCTGCTGGTCGGCGGCGTGATCGGGATCGAGAGCATGGGGATCCCGGTGCCGGGCGAGATCACGCTCGTCACGGCGTCGTTGCTGTCCGTCACGACGAAGATCGACCCGTGGATGGTGGCCGGGTCGGCGTCGGCGGGGGCGATCATCGGTGACTCGATCGGCTACTTCATCGGCCGGCGGGGCGGGCGGCACCTGCTCGAGCGGGTCGGCCGGCGGTTCCCGAAGCATTTCGGGCCCACGCACCTGGCGAAGGCCGAGCGGGCGTTCCAGCGGTGGGGCGTGTGGGCGGTGTTCTTCGGCCGGTTCATCGCGCTGCTGCGCATCCTCGCCGGTCCGCTGGCCGGTGCGCTGCGGGTGCCGTATGGCAAGTTTCTCGTCGCCAATGCGCTGGGCGGTCTGACCTGGGCGTTCGGGACGGTGTTCGCGATCTACTCGGTGGGCCGGGTGGCGGAGAAGTGGCTGAAGGACTTCTCCTGGATCGCGCTCGCGCTCGCGGTCGTCGCCGGTCTCGCCACGACGTGGTACCTGCGCCGCAAGGCGGCCGCGGAGGCCCGGGCACTGCGCGAGGAAGCCGAGAAGACCCCCGCCACCACCCCGTAAAAGCGCGAGAAGCCCGGCAAGGACCCTGTAAAAGCGCGAGAAGCCCAGGCAAGGGCCCCGTAGAAGCGTGAGGAACCTCGCCAAGGATCCCGGAGAAGCGCCGGGAAGACCCCCGCGACCACTTCGCGCGAGCGGCGGCGCAGTAGGCTCGTAGGGTTGTTTTTAACCCGGTGCATAGGGGTGGGGCGTTGAACGACGCGGTTCGCGAGTCGGAGATCGCCGCCGAGCAGGCTTACCTCGACCGGGTCTACACCCGCCTCGACCAGCTGCGGATCAATGCGGCTGAGGTCGAGCGCGAGGGTTACAGCCTCGCCAGGGTCGGCAACTTCGGCGCGCTGGTGGAGCGCGACGCGATGGTGTATCACGCCGCGAAGCGCCGCCGCGCCCTGGAGAGCGAGCACGACGGTCTCGTCTTCGGCCGCCTGGACCTCGGCCCCGACGGCCGGTCCGGCGACGGCAAGGACGCCGCGTCCGCGGACCCGGTCGTGCCCGGCGGTGAGGTGCGTTACATCGGCCGGTTGGGGCTGCGCGACGAGACGTACGAGTCGCTCGTGGTCGACTGGCGGGCGCCCGCGGCGGCGCCGTTCTACCGGGCCACCCCCGCCGACCGGATGGGGGTCGTGCGGCGGCGCAGCATCCGCAGCAGCAACGAGAAGGTCGTCAGCATCGAGGACGACCTGCTGGATCCGGAGGCGGCGCCGAGCGACATGGCGGTGATCGGCGACGGGGCGCTGCTGGCGAACCTGTCGCGCGCGACGGGCACCGGCATGAAGGACATCGTCGCCACGATCCAGCGGGAGCAGGACGACGCGATCCGCTCCCCCAGCCTGGGTGTGACGATCGTCCGTGGCGGGCCCGGCACCGGCAAGACGGCGGTCGCCCTGCACCGCGCCGCATACCTGCTGTATGCGGACCGTAACCGGTACGAGTCGGGCGGGGTGCTCGTCGTCGGCCCGTCGGACGTGTTCGTCGGGTACGTGTCGCGGGTGCTGCCGTCGCTCGGTGAGGACACCGCGTCGCTGCGGTCGCTGGGGCAGCTGCTCGAGGGGGTCCAGGGCACCCGGCACGAGCGGCCGGAGGTGGCCGCGATCAAGGGTTCGCTGCGCATGCAGCGGGTGCTGAGCCGGGCCGCCCGGGGCCCGGTGCCGGACTCGCCTGAGCGGATTCGGCTGTTGTACCGCGGGGAGCTGCTGGTCCTGGAGCGTCCGGCGCTCGACGAGCTGCGTCGCACGGTGCTGAACCTGGGGGTGCGCCGCAACGCCGCGCGGGCGAAGGCGGCCGGGCACGTGCTCGACGCGTTGTGGCGGCAGAGCGTGGAGCTGCTGCCGTCGGGCCGGCAGCAGAAGCGGGAGGAGTTCGCGCCGGACATCGCGGAGCGGCCCGAGTTCGTAACTTTCATGCGGGGCTGGTGGCCGGTGCTGCGGCCGGCGGAGGTGCTCGGCTGGCTCACGGACCGTCACCGGTTGTCGCGGTGGGCGAACGGGGTGCTGAGCAACCGGGAGATCGCGGTCCTCGCCGGGTCGATCCGGCCGGACGACCCGTCGGTGGAGGACGTGGCGCTGCTGGACGAGCTGCAGGAGCTGCTCGGCGACCCGCCGGTGCGCAAGCGGGTGGCGCGGGATCCGTTCCATGTGGCGGAGGGGGTCCGGGAGGTCACCACGTACGCGGACCGGATGGCGGCGGCGCGGGCGCAGGCGGTGGAGCGTCCGGCGGACTACCGCGACTACGCGCACATCATCGTCGACGAGTCGCAGGACGTGTCGCCGATGCAGTGGCGGATGATCGGCCGTCGCGGGCCGAACGCGACGTGGACGATCGTCGGTGACCCGGCGCAGGCGGCGTGGGACGACGCGGCGGAGGCGGAGCGTGCGATGGACGGCGCGATCGGCACCCGGCGCCGGTCGGCGTTCACGCTGACCACGAACTACCGCAACTCGGCGGAGATCTTCGAGGTGGCGGCGCGGGTCATCCGCAAGGCGCAGCCGGACATCGAGCTGCCGACGGCAGTGCGCTCCTCAAACGAGAAGCCCGTACTGACGACCGTGACGGCACCGGAGCTGGAGGCGGCGACCCGGGCGGCCGCTCAGACGCTTCTGGACCAGGTCGAGGGCACGGTCGGGGTGGTCACGCCCACGGCCCGCCGCGACGAGGTCGCCAAGTGGGTCGCGGGGCTGGACGAGCGGCTGCAGACGGTGGGTGCGCTGGACTCGAAGGGCATGGAGTACGACGCGGTCCTGGTGGTCGAGCCGGCGCAGATCAGGGACGAGGCGAAGACCGGGTTCAGGACGCTCTACGTGGCGTTGTCCCGGGCCACCCAACGTTTGACCACGGTAGGAACCACACCCTTCTGAACACCGTTCGCACAGTTCTCTGTTCGAGTTTGTTGACTTCTGGTCGGCTAGGTTCGAAGCTGTAGCGCATGCGAGCGCACCTTGCCGCCCTTCAAGGGGGTGTCCACCCGGCCGTCAGTTTCGGCCGGGCCACCGGGGTGCACACCGTCCCTGGCGACGTAACGTCTGCGTTGGAATCTGCGATGGGATTTGCCATCCGCGCAGCCGCGCCAGCCGCTGCGCCTGCGAAGGGAACGGCGTGATGCTCGCACAGCAACGTCAAACGGCCATTCTGGATCTGGTGCGCCGGCACGGTGGCGTTCGGGTGAGCCAGTTGGTGCGCCAGTTCGGCGTATCCGACATGACCATCCGCCGCGACCTCGAGGCACTGGCCGACCGCGGCCTGGTCGACAAGGTGCACGGCGGTGCCACCATCGCCGGCCCCGGATCCACCGAGGAGCCCGGCTTCGACGCCAAGTCGGTGCGTCAGCGCAACGAGAAGGCCGCGATCGTCGAGCGGGCCGCCAAGCTCATCGAACCCCACACGGCGGTGGCGCTGTCCGCCGGCACCACCACGGCGGCGCTCGCCGCGCACCTGGTCGATGTCCCGGGACTGACCATCGTCACGAACTCGATCCCGGTCGCCGACACCCTGTACCACGCCGGCAGGCCCGACCAGACGGTCGTGCTCACCGGCGGTATCCGCACCCCGTCCGACGCCCTCGCCGGCCCGGTCGCCGAGGCGGCGATCGGCTCCCTCAACGTCGACGTGCTGTTCCTCGGTGTGCACGGCATGAGCCCGCGCACCGGCTTCACCACGCCGAACCTCATGGAGGCCGGCACCAACCGCCTGATGGTCTCCGCCGCCCGCAGGCTGGTCGTGCTCGCCGACCACACCAAGTGGGAGATGGTCGGCATCGCCACCATCACCCCGCTCGACGAGGCGGACATCCTCATCACCGACGTCGGGCTTCCCGCCGAGGCACGGGTGCAGCTCGCTGAGCGCGTCGGTGAACTCATCGTGGTCGATCCGAACGGTTAGCCACCCCAACTGGAGAACGAGTGAAGCGCACGGTCACCCACCTCGCCGACGGTCGGGAACTCATCTACTTCGACGAACGCGACGACGCGTCCAGGGACGCCGTCGACCTGCGGGAGCTGCCGCCCCCGCCCGCCGCGTCAGAGATGCGTCACGACCCCATCCTCGATGAGTGGGTGGCCATCGCCGCGCACCGGCAGTCCAGGACGTTCCATCCGCCGTCGGACGAGTGCCCGCTGTGCCCGTCGTCGCCGGCGTGGCAGAGCGAGATCCCCGCGAGCGAGTACGACGTGGTCGTGTTCGAGAACCGGTTCCCGTCGTTCAGCCACCGGGTCGGGCCGGAGCAGGGCGACATCCTGCCTGGGCTGGTGCCGACCCGGCCGGGCGCGGGCCGTTGCGAGGTCGTGTGCTTCACCTCCGACCACAACGCGTCGTTCGCGTCGCTGTCGCAGGCCCGGGTCCGCACCGTGATGGAGGCGTGGGCGGACCGCACCGCCGACCTGTCGACCCGCGACGACGTCGAGCAGGTCTTCTGCTTCGAGAACCGGGGCACCGAGATCGGCGTGACGCTGTCGCACCCGCACGGGCAGATCTACGCCTACCCGTTCGTCACGCCACGGACCCGCCGGATGCTCGAGTCGGCCCGGGCGCACCCGCAGGGCAACCTGTTCGCCGGCGTCCTGGCCGCCGAGCGGGCCGGCGGGGAGCGGGTCGTCGCGCAGAACGCGCACTGGACCGCGTTCGTGCCGGCGGTCGCCCGCTGGCCGTTCGAGATCCACCTGTACCCGCACCGGCAGGTCCCCGACATCCCGGCGCTGACCACCGACGAGCGCGCCGCGTTCGCCCCGATCTACCTGGAGGTGCTGCGGCGCCTCGACGGCATGTTCGGGCTGCAGATGCCGTACATCTCGGCGTGGCACCAGGCGCCGGTCCGGGTCGACCGGCACCTGGCCTACCTGCACCTGCAGCTGTTCAGCACCCGGCGGGCGCCGGGCAAGCTCAAGTACCTCGCCGGGTCCGAGTCCGGCATGGGTGTGTTCGTCAACGACGTGCGGCCGGAGCAGGCCGCCGCGATGCTGCGGGAGGTCCAGCTGTGACGACGGCCGCGGAGCGCCTCACGAAGGCCGCCAGCATGTGGGCGAGCCCCGGCAGGGTCAACCTCATCGGCGAGCACACCGACTACAACGACGGCTTCGTGCTGCCGTTCGCCCTCCCCCACGCGACCGCCGTGAGCGGCAGCCGGCTCGCTCAAAAAAGCTGGCAGGTCACGTCCGAGCAAACGGGCGAAACAGTGATCTTCGATCTGGAAGACAAGGTCGAAGGCTGGGCGTCCTACGTGGCGGCCGTCGTGTGGGCGCTGCGCGAGGCCGGCGTCGACGTGCCGGGCGCGACCCTGACCATCGCCTCCGACGTGCCGTTCGGCGCGGGGCTGTCGTCCTCGGCCGCCCTGGAGTGCGCCGTCATGGCCGTGCTGGTGGACCTGGCCGGCGTGGACGTGCCGATGCGGGACCGGCCGCGGCTCGCGCAGCGCGCCGAGAACGAGTACGTGGGCGCCCCGACCGGCATCATGGACCAGGCCGCGTCGACGCTGTGCCGGGAGGGTCACGCCCTGTTCCTGGACTGCCGGTCCCTGGCGACGGAGCAGGTGCCGTTCGACCTCGCCGGCGCCGGTCTGAAGATCCTGGTGGTGGACAGCAAGGCGCCGCACGCGCACGTCGACGGCGAGTACGCGGCCCGCCGCCGGGCGTGTGAGGAGGCGGCGGCGATCCTGGGGGTCACGGCGCTGCGCGACGTCGACGTCGACGGGCTGCCCGACGCCCTCGCCAAGCTCGACGACGAGACCATGCGCCGCCGGGTCCGGCACGTGGTGACGGAGAACCAGCGGGTCCTGGACACGGTCGACGTGCTGCGCGCCGGTGACCTGCGCGCGGCGGGGCCGCTGATGACGGCGTCGCACGAGTCGATGCGCGACGACTACGAGATCACGGTGCCGCAGGTCGACACCGCGGTGCGGGTGGCGCTCGAGCACGGCGCGCACGGCGCCCGGATGACCGGCGGCGGTTTCGGCGGCTGCGTCCTGGCGCTGGTCGACGAGGAGGGCTGCGACGCGGTGGAGACGGCGGTGCGGGAGGCGTTCGCCGCGAACGGCTTCACGCCTCCCGACACCTTCGTGGTGACACCCGGTCAGGGCACCTACAGCCTCAGCAGGTGAGTCAGCACGTCAGCCGGGCGTCGGCCCAGTCGGCGTGGTCGTAGTCGATCGAACCGGCCCCCGCGGTCACGAGCCGCAGGTCGGTGCGCCCGCTGACGGCCACGTCGACGGCGACGGGTGCCGCCGCGGTCACGGTCGGGCTGGTCCACAGCGTGACGCCGTCGGCGACGACGCTGAACACCACCCCGGTCGAGGACGTGCCGACCTCCGCGTCGATGCCGGCGACGGCGGTGAACCGGCTGCACGTGCCGCCGAGGGGCACGGTGACGTCGCCGGCGGCGTGGACGCCGACGCCCTTCGGGTAGCTGACCCCGCCGACGGTGATGACGCTGCCGTCGCCGGCGGCCTGCTCGCCGTTGGAGGTGTCGCGCTCCGCCGGACCCCAGCCGTTGGTGGCGGTGCCCCAGGTGCGGTCGCTGACGGCCGTACCGGCGCCGCTGCCGCCGCACACGAGCGTGGGTGCGCCCCAGTCGGCGTGGTCGTAGCTGATGCCGTTGCGGGCGTCGGTGGCGCGCAGCTCCAGCGTCAGGTAGCCGCCGGTGGACACGGTCAGCCTGGTGGGTGCCTGGCCGCCGGTCTTCACGCCCGTGTACCCGAGGAGCCGGCCGTCGCCGTACACCGCGAACCGCACGGAACCGTTGGCGCCGGCCTCGGCGTCGACGCCGACCTGGGCGGTGAACGTGCGGCAGGCACGGCCGAGCCAGACGTGGACGGCGGCGTCGGCGTGGGCGCCGATGCCCTTGGTGAACGCGGTCCCGCCGATGTTCAGGGCGGCGCCGTCGCCGGCGGCCTGTTCACCGTTGGCGCGGTCGCGTTCGACGGGGCCCCAGCCGCCGCTGGAGGCGAGCCACGGCAGGTCGCTCACCTGGAGGGTGCCGGCGGCGGGCGCGGCCGCGAGGGTCCCGGCGCGGGTCACCCGGAACATCGCGACGCCGTGCGACGGGACGGTCGCCGAGAGCGTGCCCGACGTGGTGCCGGTCGCTCCCGTCCAGAGGTTCTTCGTGGTGTACGAGCTGGAGCCGCCGATGCCGAGGGCGGCGGTCGTGGTGCTGATCGAGGCGGCGGCGCCGCCGCGGTTGAACAGCACGGCCGCGACCGACCCGTCGCTCATCGGTTTCGCCCACACCTCGGTGTCGCCGAAGTCGGCCATGCGGCGGCCCTGTGAGCCGCCCCAGTCCTGGTTGACGGCGATGACGTCGGCGTTGCGCAGCACGTTGAGCGTGGCCGCGGGGACGCTGCGCAGGTCGTTGCCGAGCAGCAGCGGCGAGGACAGCAGCGACCAGAGCGAGAAGTGCGCGACGTTCTCGTCGGCGGTGAGCGGGCCGTTGCCGACCTCGAGCATGTCGGGGTCGTTGTAGTACCCCTTGCGCGCGAACGTCTCCAGGCCCGCCTGCTGGTCCAGCAGCGACGTGACGCTGCCCCAGCTGGCGTTGATGTCGCCGGTGGTGCGCCACAGGCTGCCGCCGGTGTTCGGCGCGAACTCCCACGGCGCGTCGTCGCCCCAGTTGCAGATGCTGTAGACGATGTGCCGGCCGGTGGCCTTCAGCGCGTCGCCCATCGCCTTGTACCGCTGCGCGGCGGGGCGGCCCTGGTTGTTGCAGTTGTCGTACTTGAGCAGGTCGATCCCCCAGGACGCCCACGTCTGCGCGTCGACGGTCTCGTGGTCGAGGCTGGCCGGCAGGCCCTGGCAGGTGGCGGTGCCCGCCGAGGAGTAGATGCCGAGCTTCAGCCCGCGGGCGTGCACGTAGTCGGCGATGGCGGCGATCCCGCCGGGGAAGCGGACGGGGTCGGGGCGCAGGCGGCCCTGGGCGTCGCGGGTCGAGGCCATCCAGCAGTCGTCGATGTTGACGTACGTGTACCCGGACGCCTTCAGCCCGGTGCTCACCATGGCGTCGGCGGTCGCCTTGATGAGGTTCTCGTCGATGTTGCAGCCGAACCGGTTCCAGCTGTTCCACCCCATCACGGGGGCGGTGACGGGACCGGGCTGCGGGGTGGCGGTGGCGGACGCCGGTTTTGTCGCGATCGAAGTGATGACTGTTGATGCGAGCAGGGCCGTGGCGGCGGCCGTCAGGGCGCGCGTCAGCGCCCGGGGACTTCGGGTCATCCCAGCTCCCAGGTTGAGTAAGATCGAAAGTGTTGAATATTGTGGCATACGCGAGCGCGAATGGACACGATCGATCGCCTCGGTGTCGGGACAACTTCGGCAAGGTCTCGAACATGTGACAGTTGGTGTTTGGTTTTGGTCGGGTGGGTGGAAAGTCTTGACAGAAAAAGTTGGAGGATGAGTGAATGCGGTACACCCCGAACGCGGCGTGCCTCACGCCGCGGTCCCCCTCGCTCAAGGGAGTGACCCGACATGATCGATCTGCGTGGCCGCTGGCGGCCCGCCCTGGCCGTGCTCAGCGCCTCCGCCCTGCTGCTGACCGGCTGCGCGAAGTCCGAGGACGACCCGGCCGCGAAGACCACCGCCGACAGCTCGGCCGCGGTGCAGACGACGAAGTCCGCCGCCGCCGGAGGCTCCACCTGCACGCTGACGAAGTTCGGCGGCCAGAAGGTCGACCTGAAGACGGCCACCATCGGCTTCTCCCAGTCGGAGAAGGAGGCCAACCCGTTCCGCATCGCCGAGACCCAGTCCATCAAGGACGAGGCGGCGAAGCTGGGCATCCCGGCCGCGAACCTGAAGGTGACCAACGCCGACTCGAAGTTCGACAAGCAGATCACCGACGTCAGCACCCTCATCGACCAGGGCGTGCAGCTGCTCGTCATCGCGCCGCTCAACTCCGACGGCTGG
Organism: Dactylosporangium sp. NPDC006015; assembly: GCF_040614215.1. Lineage (NCBI taxonomy): Bacteria > Bacillati > Actinomycetota > Actinomycetes > Micromonosporales > Micromonosporaceae > Dactylosporangium > Dactylosporangium sp. NPDC006015. The sequence continues at coordinate 270,256 of NZ_JBEXUD010000007.1, read as the reverse complement.
GACTCGGTCTTCCAGAAGGCCGCCGCGAAGAAGATCCCGATCGTCACCATCGACCGGAAGATCAACGCGAAGCACTGCACGGACTTCCTGACGTTCATCGGCTCGGACTTCTACGAGCAGGGCAAGCGCGCCGCCGACAAGATGGCCAAGGCCCTCAACAACACCGGCACCGTCGCGATCCTGCTCGGCGCCCCCGGTAACAACGTGACCACGCTGCGGACCAACGGGTTCAAGGAGCAGATCGCCAAGGTCGCCCCGAACATCAAGATCGAGTTCGAGCAGACCGGCCAGTTCTCCCGCGAGGAGGGCCAGAAGGTCTCCGAGCAGCTGCTGCAGTCCAAGCCCAACATCAACGGCGTCTACGCCGAGAACGACGAGATGGCGCTCGGCGCGATCACGGCGCTGAAGGGCGCCAGCAAGAAGGCCGGCGACGTCAAGATCGTCACCATCGACGGCACCAAGGGCGCCGTCCAGGGCATCGTCGACGGCTGGATCTACTCGGTCATCGAGTCCAACCCGCGCTTCGGCCCGCTCGCGTTCGGCACCGCCACGAAGTTCTTCAACGGCGAGGAGATCGCGGAGAACATCATCATCTCCGACCGCGAGTACGACTCCGCCAACGCCGCGGCCGACCTGGGCCTCGCGTACTGACCCACTGACCGTTCGCAGCTGGCTGTCGCAGCATGGCCCAGGTCGGGGATGATCCCGGCCTGGGCCTTCTTCTAGATGGGACCTCTCGCATGTCCGCTCCGGACGCGCCGCTGCTCGAAGTGGCCGGCGTCAGCAAACAGTTCCCGGGGGTGCGCGCCCTCGACGACGTCTCGTTCACCCTGCGCGCCGGCGAGGTGCACGCCCTCGTCGGTGAGAACGGGGCCGGCAAGTCGACCCTGATCAAGGTCCTCACCGGCGTCTACCAGCCCGACGGCGGCGACCTGCGGCACCTGGGGCAGCCCGTCACGTTCAACGGCCCGCTCGACGCGCAGGCGGCCGGCATCTCCACGATCTACCAGGAGGTCAACCTCGTCCCGCTGATGAGCGTGGCGCGGAACCTCTTCCTCGGCCGGGAACCCCGCAACCGGCTCGGCCTCGTCGACGTCGCCCGCATGAACCGGGAGGCCGCCGAGATCCTCGCCGGCTACGGCATCACCTCCGACGTGCGCCGCCCGCTGGGCCTCATGGCGCTCGGCGCGCAGCAGATGGTCGCCCTCGCCCGGGCCGTCATGGTCGACGCCCGCGTCGTCGTCATGGACGAGCCGACCTCCTCGCTCGAACCCCGCGAGGTCGAGACCCTCTTCGGCGTCATCGCGCGCCTCCACGAGCGCGGCGTCGGCATCATCTACGTCAGCCACCGCCTCGACGAGCTGTACCGCATCTGCGACCGCGTCACCGTCCTGCGCGACGGCAAGCTCGTGCACACCGGCCTCATCAAGGACCTCGACCGGCTGCAGCTCGTCTCGCACATGCTCGGCCGGCCCATGTCCGAGGTCCGCAAGGAAGGCTTCACCAGCTTCGGCGGCGAGCACGCGGCCGCCGACAGCAAGCCCGTGCTGCGGGTCGCCGACCTCAACAGCCGGCACAAGCTCACCGGCGTCAGCTTCGAGGTGCTCCCCGGCGAGGTCGTCGGCCTCGGCGGGCTCCTCGGCGCCGGCCGCAGCGAGACCATCAAGGCCGTCGCCGGCGCGCTGCCGCTGGACCGCGGCACCGTCGAGATCGACGGCACCGTCGTGCGCCGGCCCAACCCGGTCGCCGCCCTGAAGGCCGGCATCGCCGTGCAGCCCGAGGACCGCAAGGCCGAGGGCCTCGCCCTCGGGCTGTCGATCCGGGAGAACATCGCGCTCGCGGTCCTGCCCCGCCTGTCGACCGCCGGCATCGTCTCCGAGCGCAAGATCGACAAGATCGTCGAGACCTTCATGACCCGGCTGCGGGTCAAGGCGTCCGGCCCGCACCAGCGCGTCGGCGACCTGTCCGGCGGCAACCAGCAGAAGGTCCTCCTCGCCCGCCTCCTCGCGACCGGCCCGAAGGTCCTGCTGCTGGACGAGCCCACCCGCGGCATCGACGTCGGCGCGAAGGCGGAGGTCCAGGCGCTCATCGACGAGCTGGCCGCCGAAGGCCTCGGCGTCGTGCTGGTCTCCTCCGACGCGGAGGAGCTCATCGAGGGTTCCGACCGTGTGGTCGTGCTGCGCGACGGCGCCGTCGCCGGCATGCTGCGCGGCGAAGAAGTGACAACGGAGCATCTGATGAACGTGATCGCGACGGCGGCGTCATGACCACCGCCGTGTCCTCCTCCTCGTCGTTCAACAGCGCCACGGTCCGCCGGCTGCTGCCCCTGTACGGGGTGTACGTCGCCCTCGCCGCCCTGGTGCTGTTCAACATCGTCTACACCGACAACTTCCTCGCCTGGAACAACCTGCGCATCCAGCTGGTCCAGGTGACGCCGGTCGTCATCGTCGCGCTCGGTATGGCGCTCGTCATCGGCACCGAGGGCATCGACCTGTCGGTCGGGTCCGTGATGGCACTCGGCGCCGCCCTCATCCCGCTGTACCTCGGGTACGGGATGGTCCCGGCGATCGTGCTCGCCCTCGTCGGCGGCGTGGTCGTGGGGCTCATCAACGGCGGCCTCGTCGCGTTCGTCGGCCTCCAGCCGATCGTGGCGACCCTCGCCATGCTCGTCGCCGGCCGCGGCGTCGCCCTGGTCGTGTCCAACGGCAAGTACAAGGACATCCGCGACAAGGACTTCCTCGCCATCGGCACCGACGCGTTCCTCGGCGTGCCCTACACCGTGTGGATCGCCGCCGTCCTCGCCGTCGTCGTCGGGTTCGTCGTCCGGCACACCGTGTTCGGCCGGCGGCTGCTCGCCATCGGCGACAACCGGGCCGCCGCGCAGCTCGCCGGCGTCCCCGTCAAGCGGGTCCTGGTCGGCGTGTACATGATCGCCGCGGTCCTCGCCGCCGTCGCCGGCGTGATCCAGGTGTCCCGGATCGGCTCCGCCGACGCGTCCCGCATCGGCCTGCTCATCGAGCTGTCCGCGATCACCGCCGTCGTCGTCGGCGGCACGCCGCTGACCGGCGGGAAGGTCCGCGTCCTCGGCACCGTCGCCGGCGCGTTCCTCATGCAGCTGCTGACCGCGACGATGATCGCCAACAACCTGAAGGACTCGACCGCCCAGATGGTCCAGGCGGTCATCATCCTGGTCGCGGTCTACACGGCCCGCGAACGGAGGACCCGATGACCCTCGTCGCCGAACCCCAGCTCGAGAAGGCCGAGGCGGCCTCGCTGCGCACCGAGCGGATCGTCGAGCTCGTCCAGCGCCAGGGCGCCCTCGCCGTCCTCGGCATCGTGCTCGTCGTCGGTCTCGTCGCGTACGACAACTTCCGCAGCTTCGACAACGCCGCCACCATCCTCGTCTCGGCGGCGCCGGCGGCCCTCATCGCGCTCGGCATGACCTTCGTGATCATCACCGGCGGGATCGACCTGTCCGTCGGCTCCCTCTACGTGCTCGGCGGGGTCCTCGCCGCGTGGGCGTCGCAGTACGGCGTCGCCGCCGCGTTCGCCGTGCCGCTCGCCGTGTGCGGGGTGTTCGGGCTCATGCAAGGGCTCGTCATCGCGTACGCGAGGCTGGCGCCGTTCATCGTCACCCTCGCCGGGCTGCTCGGCGCGCGCGGGCTCATGCTCGCCCTGTCCAACGAGGGCGGCACCACGTACCTCGTGGACCCCGGCGCCTTCAAGGACTTCGGCAAGGGCGAGCTGCTCGGCGTCAAATACTCCGTCTACCTGGTCGTGGTGCTCTTCGTGATCGGCATGATCGCGCTGTACCGCACCCGCTTCGGCCAGTCCGTCTACGCCCTCGGCGGCAGTGAGGACGCGGCCCGGCTGATGGGCGTGCGGATCCGCGGCACCCAGATCAAGGTCTACGTCCTGTCGGGGCTGCTCGCCGGCCTCGCCGGGGCGATCAACGCCGCGCGGCTCGGCTCCGGCGTCACCGTGCTGGGCACCGGCATGGAGCTCGACGCGATCGCCGCCGTCGTCGTCGGCGGGACCCTGCTGACCGGCGGCGCCGGCACCCTCGGCGGCACGATCGCCGGCGTCCTGCTGCTCCAGGTGATCCAGAACCTGATCAACCAGGACGGCAAGATCACGTCGGCGTGGCAGACGGTGATCAGCGGGGCGTTCATCGCGCTCGTCGTCGTCGCGCAGACCTACCTGGCCCGGCTGCGGCGGGTCGCGTCAGGCTAGCGTCCCGGCGCTGCACGGCGTCTCCGTATGGCACTCCGGTCGTCCTTTCGGCCGGGGTGCCATGCCGTTTTGCACCTTGCATTGCTGACTGCCCGACATGTTGCGCACACGGTGTGCGACTCTCACGATGGCCCGGCACACAACATGAACTCCTTGCCGCGTCGGGACCCCCGTCGGCGTTGGGAGGCCAGTATGAGTGTGCCTGGATACCGTGACATGCCAGGTCAGCAGTGGGATCCGCGGCAGCCCGTGGATACCCGCGAGGCCGAGGACTTCCTCGACCTGTTCCACCGGGAGAACCCGCAGCGCGGCGACGTCCGGGAACGCCTCGCCCGCGTCGTCGACGAGATCGCCGAGACGGGCACGTACACCCACACGTACGCCGAGCTGGTCTTCGGCTGCCGGGTGGCGTGGCGCAACGCGAGCCGCTGCATCGGCCGGCTCTACTGGCGCAGCCTCGTCGTGCGCGACCTGCGCAAGGTCGGCGCCCCCGACGAGATCTTCGAGGAGCTCGTCCGCCACCTCCGCCTCGCCGGCCAGCGCGAACGCAACGTGATCCGCCCCGTGATCTCCGTCTTCGCGCAGCACGTCCCCGGCCGCGCCTCCGCCCGGCTGTGGAACGAGCAGCTCATCCGGTACGCCGGCCATCGCGAGCCCGACGGCCTGATCACCGGCGACCCGCGCAACACCCAGTTCACCGAGACCCTGCAGCAGTACGGCTGGCGGGGCAAACCGGACAACCCCTTCGACGTGCTCCCCCTGGCCATCGAGGGCCCCGGCGGCGACGTCAACCTGTACGACCTGCCCGAGCACGCGGTCTGGGAGGTGCCGATCGAGCACCCGACGCTGCGCTGGTTCGCCGAGCTGGGCCTGCGCTGGCACGCCGTCCCGGCGATCGCCAACATGCGCCTCACCATCGGCGGCGTCGACTACCCCCTGGCCCCCTTCAACGGCTGGTACATGGGCACCGAGATCGGCGCCCGCAACCTCGCCGACCCCGACCGCTACAACCTGCTGCCGGTCATCGCCGAACGGATGGGCCTGGACACCAGCACCGAACGCTCCCTCTGGCGCGACGGCGCCCTCCTCGAACTCAACCGCGCCGTCCTGTGGTCCTTCGACCAGGCGGGCGCCCGCATCAGCGACCACCACTCCGAGTCGGAGCGCTTCCTCGCCCACATCGCCAGCGAGGAACGCGCCGGCCGCGAGGTCCCCGCCGACTGGTCCTGGATCGTCCCCCCGATGAGCGGCTCCACCACCGGCGTCTTCCACCGCTACTACCACGAGGCCGACCAGCGACCCGCCTTCTACCTGGACTCCGAGGCCCGCGACCTCGGCCGCCGCGGCCGCTCCCCGAACACCGCCGAGCCTTCTGAAGCCCCACCCTCATGCCCGTTCCACGAACCCACCCCACCCGCCACACCCCCCGAACCCCGCGGCTGGTTCGGCCGCCTCTTCCACCGCCCCTGATTCCCTATCGGGGATCGGCTGTCAAGGCCCGGCTTGACCGGGCTGGTTTCCGGTCGGAGGATCGTTGGTGGGGAAGGTTGCCCCGTTTGTCCGCGCCTTGTGCGCGTGACCTGTCATGCCCTGTGTGGGCTCGCTGAGGGGCCTTCCCCGCCTTGGTCTTGCTGCTGCGGCGTCGGATGTCCTCGGTCACGGTCCGCTGCTCGGCGATGATGCTCTTGGCCTGGTCGGGGGTGACCGGTCGGCCGTCGGTGTCGCAGATGACGTAGGGCATGCCGCGGTGCATGACGGTCCAGAGCCGTTCAGCGAGCCGCCCGGCGACGACGCAGAGGGCTTTGAGGCATGACGTGAGCGGCAGCGTGGCGTGGGCGGCAGGATCAGGCGGCGTGACGCGCGTAAGACAGCTGCTGATGACGGCGCAGCCCGGCCGGCCGGAGGCGTCGCCCACCACTCCCCGTTGCACGGGCCCGACACGCTGGCCACCCCCCACGCCAACACCGCGGCTGATTCGGTTGCCTCTTCCACCGCTCCTGACACCTGCAGCAGCGCCTCGCGCGGACGAGCAGCGCACCGGGCCAATCGCGAGCGACGCGGCCGAGCGACGCGGCCGAGCGACGCGGCCGAGCGACGCGGCCGAGCGACGCGGCCGAGCGACGCGGCCGAGCGACGCGGCCGAGCGACGCAGGCGGCATGACGTGGGCGGCATGACGTGGGCGGCATGACGTGGGCAAGACGCTTGACGACGGCTCGGCCCTGGTCAGGCTGGCGACGTCGTCCACCGCCCGCCCGCACCACGAGCCCGAACCGCTGGCCGCTGTGTCGCTGTGGCCGAACGGCGCCCTCGTCGGTGGTGCGGGACCCGCTGCCAGTCCTGCACCGCGGCGGCGGGCACTCCGCATCGCGGCTGGGCCGGGCGTCGCGTCCGCCGCACCCGACCGCCTGCACCTTCTCCGCCGCACCCGATCGCCCGCAGCGATGCGTTGCGCCGTGGTGAGCAGCGCGCCGGGCTATCGCGCGCGACACGCGCGCGACACGCGCGCGATACGCGTGAGGCGGCCGACGAGTGCTGCGGCGAGCCGCGGGGTGTCGTCCACTGCGGGCGGCGAAGCCGACGTGACGGCTCGACGGTCCCGGTGACTGCTTCCTAGACCGTACCAACAGCCACCTAATCGATCTCCAATCCGGTAAGCAGAACAGTACCCTCCGCAACAAGAAGGCCGCCCCAGGTCAGGTGCGGACCGGGGGCGGCCTTGAAACAGCGCAGGAGAGCGCAGGGAAGCGCGGGTGTCAGGACTTCAGGACGGCGTGGAGGGCGTCGACGGCGACGTCCACGTCCTCCGCGGTCACGTGCAGCGGCGGGGCCAGGCGCAGGGTCGAGCCATGGGTGTCCTTGGCCAGGACGCCGCGGGCCATGAGGGCCTCGCAGGCCTGGCGGCCGGTCATCAGGGTGGGGTCGATGTCGATGCCGGCCCACAGGCCGCGGCCGCGGACGGCGGTCAGGCCGTGGCCGACCAGGGCGTTGAGCCGCTCGTGCAGGTGGGCGCCGACGGTCCGCGCGTTCGCCTGGAACTCGCCGGTGTTCAGCAGCGCGATGACGGCACGGGCGACGGCGCACGCGAGGGGGTTGCCGCCGAACGTGGAGCCGTGCTCGCCGGGGCGCAGCACGCCCAGGATGTCGTGCGAGGCGGCGACCGCCGACACGGGCACGATGCCGCCGCCGAGGGCCTTGCCCAGCACGTACATGTCGGGGACGACCGGCGACGAGGCGAAGGTCGAACCGGTCCGGCCCAGGCCAGACTGCACCTCGTCCGCGATGAACAGCACGTTCTTCAAGGTGCACACGTCGCGCACGCCGGGCAGGTAGTCCGGTGGCGGGACGAGGACGCCGGCCTCGCCCTGGATGGGTTCGATGAGCACGGCGACGGTGGTGTCGTCGATCGCCGACGTGAGGGCGTCCAGGTCGCCGTACGGCACGATCCGGAACCCGGGCGTGTAGGGGCCGTAGTCGGCGCGCGCGTCGGGGTCGGTGGAGAAGCTGATGATCGTGGTGGTGCGGCCGTGGAAGTTGTCGGCGGCCACGACGATGGTGGCCTGGCCGTCGGGGACGCCCTTGACCTTGTAGCCCCACTTGCGGGCCACCTTGATCGCGGTCTCGACGGCCTCGGCGCCGGTGTTCATCGGCAGGACGAGGTCCTTGCCGCACAGCGCGGCCAGCTCCTCGCAGAAGGGGCCGAACTGGTCGTGCACGAACGCGCGGCTGGTCAGCGTGATCCGGTCCAGCTGGGCGTGTGCGGCGGCGATGAGCGCCGGGTGGCGGTGGCCGAAGTTGAGCGCGGAGTAGCCGGCGAGGCAGTCCAGGTAGCGGCGGCCGTCGACGTCGGTGACCCAGGCGCCCTCACCGGAGGCGATGACGACGGGCAGCGGGTGGTAGTTGTGCGCGGTCCAGCGCTCGGCCTGGTCCAGGAAGGGGCCGGTCGACGAGGAAACAGCGGTGGTCATGCGCGCACCTCCAACGTGCAGCACTTCGGGCCGCCGCCGGCCTTGTGCAGTTCGGACACGTCGACTGGCACCGGCTGGAACCCTTTCGACGCTAGCTCCCGCGCGAGGCGGGTGGCGGCGGATGGCAGGACGACCCGGTGGCCGTCGCTGACGGCGTTCAGGCCGAGGACGGCGGCGTCGTCGGCGGTCGCGATGACGGCTTCGGGGTACAGGCGGCGCAGCACCGCCTGGCTGCCCGGCGAGAACGCGCCCGGGTAGTAGGCGACATTGGTCGGCGACAGGACGGTCAGCGCCGTGTCGAGGTGGTAGTAGCGCGGGTCGACGAGCTGCAGGGTGATCACCGGCCGCCCGAAGAGTTCCTGCGCCTCGGCGTGCGCGGCGAGCTCGGTGCGCAGGCCGGTGCCGGCGAGGAGGTGCTCGCCGGCGAGGAGGATGTCGCCTTCGCCCTCGTTGACGCTCTTCGCCGGGTGGACCTGGAACCCGTTGCGCTCGAACCAGGCGAGGTAGGCGGGGCCTTCGTCGGCGCGCTCCGGGTGGCGGAACTGCGCGCCGTAGACGACCCCGTCGACGACGGTGGCGCCGTTGGCGGCGAAGACCATGTCGGGCAGGCCGGGCACCGGGTCGATGAGGTCGACGGTGTGGCCGAGCGACAGGTAGAGCTCGTGCAGCCGGGTCCATTGCGCGACGGCGAGGTCGGCGTCGACGGGCGCGGTCGGGTCCATCCAGGGATTGATCGCGTAGTCAACGGCGAAGTGCGTAGGTCGACACATCAGGTAGCGACGGCTCATGCGATCCAACGTAGGCGCCACCCGCCCGGCGTTCCATTGCGGAAAGCTGCTTCTTGCCGGCGTTTTCCTGTCTTGTACCGCGATCAGACGGCGATTCGTTGCGTCCAGAACCAAGCGGGACCCGAACGGGACCCGAGCCGGGTGGCCGGGACGGGCAGCCGGCACGCAATCGCGCAGCCGCCGCCCCGCACCCGGCGCGCAACCGCGCAGCCACCGCCCCACACCCGGCACGCAACCGGCTCAGCGCAGCTCGCGCCAGTCGCCGGGCTGGGCGAGCAGGCCGGAGACGCAGTCCATCGCCGGCTCTTCGGCGTCGAACTCGTAGGTGCGGGAGCGTCCGTCGGCGCCCCCTTCCCGCGACTCGACCCACCAGTGGCCGGCGTCCTCGAAGAGATAGACGTCGCGGCGGGCGAGCCGCCCCCAGGTGCCGTTCCACCAGTGCTTCCTGCGCTCCATGAGGAGACATTCGAACACACGTACCAAGGCAGATGGAAGCCCGCCCCGCTGAAATCGATCAGGTCTGCTTCGTGACGGTTAGCCGGGTGGCGGGCAGGGTACGCCAACGCATGCCTGTGCCACGGAATCTGGGGAGCTGACCATGGAGCAGGACCTCATCGGCCTGCTGGTCGGCGAACACCGCCGGCTCGAGTCGCTGTTCGCCGAGATCGAGACCGCGCGGTCGCCGGCCGCCCGCCGGAGCGCGCTGGACGCCGCCGTCACGATGCTGGCCTCCCACACGGCGACCGAGGAGCGGCTGCTGCACGCGCACCTGCCGGCGGAGCTCGCCGACTACGAGGCGGCCGAGCACCGGCGCATCGGCGAGCTCGTGGCGCGGCTGACGGAGCTCAACGACGTGGATCCCGCGTTCGGGATGCTGCTGGCGGCGCTCCTGGAGGCGGTGCGGGAGCACGTACAGGAGGAGGAGACCGAACTCTTCCCGCGGCTGCCGCAATCGGTGCGTGTGACGGAATGACCAGACGGGTAAGCCGTTCTGCATGGCAGTTCCGGAGGACAGGCAGCCGCTGATCGCGACGCTGAAACGTGCGGCGTTCCACTTGAAGGACGCCGGCATCCCGTTCTGCCTGGCCGGCAGTTTCGCCGTGTACGCGCGGGGAGGCGAGTCCGTCGACCACGACATCGACTTCCTCATCAAGGCCGAGGACGCGGAGCGGGTCCTGACGGCGCTGGCGGAGGTCGGGTTCCGCGGCGAGGTGCCGCCCGAGGGCTGGCTGGTGAAGGCCTGGGACTCGGTGGAGAACGAGGACAACCTCATCGACTTCATCTTCTGCCCGGTGCAGCGGCCGGTCACCGACGCGACGCTCGCCGACACCGACGTGATCGCCGTCAACGCGTGCCACATGCCGGTGCTGTCCGCGACCGAGCTGATGATCCACAAGGTTCTGACGTGGTCGGCGCACTACTGCGACTACGCGCGCGGGCTGCCGGTCGCGCGGTCGCTGCGGGAGCAGATCGACTGGCCGCGGGTGTACCGGGAAACGGCCCACTCGCCGTACGCGCATGCTTTCCTGTTCTTGATCGACCGCCTCGGCGTCATGTCGCTGGACGAGACCAGCGCCCTCGCCGCTTCCCTGTGAGGAGGCACTCGTGATCATCGACCAGCACGTCGAGAGCGAGCTGCACCAGCTGCTCATCGAGGACGCCCGCATCGCCGAGCAGGGCATCCGGGTGGTCCGCACCGAGGACGGGGTCAGCCTCGCCGGTGAGGTGGAGAGCGCCGAACGCCGCGACCTGATCTGCCAGGTCGTCCACGAGACGTTCCCGGACCTGCCGGTGCACTGCAACATCGGGCTCACCAGGGTCAACGAGCCGCAGGACGTGGAGGAGCTATGACGTTCGACGAAGGCAGTGTCAATGGCTGCGTCAGAGTCGCCGCGGTCGGCGACGTCCACCTCGACGCGGACGTCCTCGGCCGGTACCGGCCAGCGCTGGAGCACATCGGCGACAAGGCCGACATGCTGCTGCTCGCCGGTGACCTGACCCGGCACGGCACCGCCGACGAGGCGCACTGCGTCGCGGAGGAGTTCGGCGGCCTGGCCGTGCCGGTGATCGCGATCCTCGGCAACCACGACCACCACTGCGACCAGCCGGCCGAGGTGACGAAGGTCCTGGAGGACGGCGGGATCACCGTCCTGGAGTGCTCCGGCACGGTCCTGGACGTGGACGGCGTGCGGGTCGGGGTCGCCGGCACGAAGGGCTTCGGCGGCGGGTTCGCAGGCGCGTGCGCCAGCGAGTTCGGCGAGCCCGAGATGAAGGCGTTCACCCGGCACAGCCGCGAGCTGGCCGAGCGGTTCGGAGCCGCACTGTCGGCGTTGGACGCTGATGTACGGATAGCGCTCACCCACTATTCGCCGGTCCCCGAGACGCTGCTGGGTGAGCCGCTGGAGATCTACCCGTTCCTCGGGTCGTACCTGCTCGCGCAGGCGATCGACGCGACACCTGGGGTCGGGCTGGCCGTGCACGGGCACGCGCACGCGGGGTCGGAGCGGGGGACGACGCCGGGCGGGGTGCCCGTCCGCAACGTCGCCCACCCGGTCATCAAGCAGGCCTACAACGTGTACCAGCTGTCGTCGGTACTGACGCCCGCCTAGCTCCCGGGAGGGGCGTCACAGCGGCGTGACCAGTGCGCCCCTCAGGTGGGCCAGGGCGTGGGCGAGCAGGCGCGACACGTGCATCTGCGAGATGCCGAGCCGGTCGGCGATCTGCGTCTGTGTCATGTTGCCGAAGAACCGCATCGCGATGATCTTCTGCTCGCGCTCCGGCAGCTCCGCGATCAGCGGCCGCAGCGACTCGCGGTCGTCGACGGCCTCCAGGTCGCGGTCCATGCCGCCGAGCAGGTCGGCGAGCTCGGGGCCGGCCTCCTCGTTGCCGGTCGGCGCGTTGATGGACAGCGCCCGGTACGCGTGCCCGGACTCGATGCCCTCGATGACGTCCTCCTCGCTGACGCCGAGCTTCTCCGCGAGGTCCGCGACGGTCGGCGAGCGGCCGAGCCGTTGCGCGAGGTCACCGGACACCTTGGAGATCTCCAGCCGCAGCTCCTGCAGCCGGCGGGGCACCCGGACGTCCCAGCCCTTGTCGCGGAAGTGCCGCTTGAGCTCACCGACGATCATCGGGATGGCGTAGCTGGTGAACACGACGCCACGCGTCGGGTCGTAGCCGTCGACGGACTTGATGAGCCCGACGTTGGCGACCTGGGTCAGGTCGTCGAGGGGTTCGCCGCGGTTGCGGAACCGGCGGGCGAGGTACTCGGCGAGCGGCAGGTGCAGCTCGATGACCCTGGCCCGGATCCGGTCGTGGTCGGCGCCGCCGGCGGGCAGCTCGCTCAGCAGCGCGAGCAGTGCGCGCGCTTCGGTCTCGAGGTCCTTGTGGTTGGCGCGGTGGCGGGCGCGGGGCCGCGGGGCGGGGCGGTGGACGGTGGCGGTCATGGGGGAACCCCCTGCCTGCTGCCGCGATCCGTCCGCCCTTGGGTGCGGGCAGCGGTCACGGGAGAGATTTCGCCGGCAGACGCCCTGGTCTCGAACGTCCGGCGCGCAACCCGGCACGGCGACCGCGACTGGTTTGACGGTCGAGCCAATCAGCCGTTCAGCTGATGTTGCGGGTCATACAAACGTACGCCTGTCGCCCTGTGATGACAAGGCTACGAAGAGACGTCGGTGAGGGCCTCGTCGTCGGCGTCCGCGTCGCTGTCGGCGTCGCCGGTGCCGCTCTGCCCGGTCACCGCCCGGTAGATCCGCTCGACGTCGGTCGCGGTGCGTTCCCAGGTGTACCGGGAGCGAACCCGGTCGATCGCGGCGCTGGCGTAGCTCATCCGGCGCACCTCGTCGCCGAGGAGCCCGCGCAGCGCGGACGCCATCGCCGGCACGTCCCGCGCCGGCACCAGCAGCCCGGTGACGTTGTCGATGACGCTCTCGCCGATGCCGCCGACCTCGTACGCGACGACCGGCACACCGCAGGACATCGCCTCCAGGGGCGTGAGGCCGAACGGCTCGTACCACGGCGCGCAGGCGAGCACGTCGGCGGAGCGGTACCAGCTGGGCAGGTCCTGTTGAGCGACGGCACCGATGAGCCTGACCCGGTCGCCGACCCCGAACCGGTCGGCGAGCTCCATCAGGCGGCGGGCCTCGGGGTCGCGGTGGATCCGGTCCGGTGCGGGCCCGCCGACGACGACGAGCTCCGCGCCGGGGACCCGGCGCAGCGCCTCGACCAGGTCCGCGAAGCCCTTGCGCGGCACGAGCGGCCCGACGCTGAGGATGCGGCGCATGCCGGGGCGCAGGTGGTCGGCGCGGGGACCGCTCGGCGCGAACACCTCCCCGTCGACGCCGGACGGCACGACCACGGTGTCGGACCGGCGGATGCCCATCCGGCCGAGCTCGACGACCTCGTCCTCGCACTGCGCGACGACCCGGTCGACCATCGTGCCGAGGGTCCGCTCCAGGCCGATCCGCGCCTCGGGGCTGGCGTCGCGGTCCTTCAGCATGCGCCGCTTGACCGTGCCGAGCCCGTGGTACGTCTGCACGACCGGGATCCGGTGCTCCGCCGTCGCGGTCAGGGCGGCCAGGCCGCTGAGCCAGAAATGGGCGTGGATCACGTCGGGACGGGTCGCGTCGCCGCGCCAGTGGGCGGCGAGCCATCGCCCGAAGTCGCCGACGTGCGGCAGCAGCGCGTCCGCCGGCAGCTCCTCGACGGGGCCGGCCGGCACGTGCTCCACGGTGAACCCGGCGCCCGTCATGACGACGTCGTCGGGGGCGGCGGCGTCCCGGCGGGTGTAGACCCGCACGTCGTGCCCGCGGCGCCCGAGGGCCTCGGCGAGGGCGGTGACGTGGGTGTGCTGGCCGCCCGTGCCCGAGGTACCGAGCGCCAGGGGGCTCGCGTGCACGGACACGATCGCGATCCTCAAGCCGCACCCGCCCGCGGCGAAGACGCCTGTTGCACTGCGCGCACCTCCACGTGGCCGACCGTGCTGACCTGCCAACGCCCCTACCCTGGCCGGTTGGTGGTAAACATCAACGGTCGAGTCGCAACCGGCTCGGGTGACTTCTAGGTCGGCTGCACGTTCAACTGCACAGGACCGGGATGTGGAGGGCATGGTGGCCAAGCCGTCGGGCACAGGTCGGCCGGGTGCGTCGACGCCGTCTGACGGCGTGGGCACCTCGACGCCTGAGGACACCGCGCCGTCTCGGGCGGCCTCGGCGCCGGCCGGTGGTGCTGATGGTGGCAGTGCCGAGCCGGCGGAGGCCCTCGCCGCGCTCGTCGCCAAGCTGCGGGCCGAGCTCACCGGCGTCCGCACCGCCATGCGGAACCGGGCCGTCATCGAGCAGGCCAAGGGGGTGCTCGTAGAGCGGCTCGGCGTCAGCCCCGACCAGGGGTTCGACCAGCTGGTCCGGCTGTCGCAGCGCACCAACATCAAGCTGATCGAGGTCGCCGCCGCGATCGTCGGCACCACCTCGCCCGACCCGGACGCCCCCGATGTGGTGAATCTCATCGACGACGAGCTGCGCCAGCACGTCGCGCGCAGCCGTACCCGTACCGCGGCACCCTCCGGCGTCCCCGCACCGGCCGCGGAGAAGCCCCGCCGGCGGGCCAGCCGCTCCCCCGAGGTCGAGGCGCTGCAGTCCCAGCACCAGCTGCTCAGCGCCCGGATCGCGGCCGCCCGCGGCTACGACGAGATCGCCGAGGTCCTCGGCACCGCGCCGACCGCGTGGCCCGCCCCCACCTCGATCATGATCACGCTGCTCGACCCGGACGGCGCGCAACGCGGCGTCGGTGCGTTCGGCATCCCCGGCGAGGTCCGCAGCCGCTGGTCCCGGATCCCCCCGGACCCGGCGCTGCCGCTCGTCGTCGCCGTCCAGGACGTCGAGACGATCTGGCTCGTCGGCGGCGAGGAGGTCACCCGCCGGTTCCCGGTGATGGACCAGCTGCCGTTCAACGGCGACACCGTCCTCGCCTCGCCGCTCATCTCCGGCGAGCGGGTGCTCGGCGCCATCATCATGAGCTGGGCCGAGGGCCTCCCCGACGGCGACGAGCTGCGGCGGTACGTGGCGGCCCTGCTCGAACCCGTCGCGCGGCAGGTCGACGCGCTCATCGGCGACGAGATCGCCAGCGCCTGGTTCCACGTCGAGGGCGAGGAGAGCGCGCAGGCCGCCCCGGCGCAGGTGTGGCTGCCGACCGTCGTCGACGTCCTGCACAACCCCGCCGCACTGCTGTCCCCGGTGACCGTCGACGGCCAGCTGGTGGACTTCCGCGTCGAGTACGCCAACGTCATGGCCAGGCAGGTCCTCGCCACCGCCCGGGTCGACCCCGACGAGGCGACGCTGCTCGCCGCCTACCCGACGCTCGGCAGCGCCACCCTGCTGCCGGAGTTCGCCCGCATGCTCCAGGACGGCCAGCCCCGCCGGCTGGAAGGCCTGCGGGCCGACCCGCGGGCGGACGGCGTGCCGACCACACAGTCGATCTCCATGCACGCCGTGCGCCTGTGGGACCGGGTGTTCGCGGTGTGGCGGATCGCGACCGAGGCCGACCTCCTGTACGACCAGCTCCTGCAGGCCGAGCGGATCGCCGGCGTCGGCTCGTTCTGCTGGGAGCTGCGCGACCCCGAGCCGCGCTGCTCACCGGAGCTGATCCGGCTCTTCCACGGCGGCCGTGACGCCGCCCGCGTCCCCGTCGACGAGCTCACCGCCAGCGTGCACGCCGACGACCTCCTGGCCGTCCAGGACGCCGTCCGCCGCACCGTCGTGGAGGGCAAGCACCTGCTCGCCGAGGTCCGCGGCGCCGGCCGGGTCAACGGCCGCCGCCTGCGCCTCACCGCCGAGCCGCTCTTCGACGACACCGGCAACGTCACCGCCGTGCGCGGCACCGTCCAGGACGTCACCGAGGAGCGCGCCATCGAGGCCCGCCTCCGCCGCGCCGAGGAGGCCCTGGCCGCGCAGCGGCACCGGGTCGCCGACGAGCGCCGCGCCGCCCAGGCCCTGCAGAAGGCGCTCCTGCCCACCGACCCCGAGCTCGGCCACATGGAAGGCGTCGAGATCTGCGGCCACTGCCGCTCCCCCGAACGCGTCGGCACCGTCGACGGCGACTGGTTCGACGCCACCTCCCTCCCCGACGGCGGCACGATCCTCGTCCTCGGCGACGTCGACGACCGCGGCCTGTCCTCCATGACGACGGCGGCGAGGCTCCGGTACGCGGTACGCGCCTACGCGGCCCTGGACATGACCCCCGGCGACATCCTCAGCGCCGTCAACGGGATGCTCTGCGCGATGGAGGTCGAGCACACCGCCTGCCTCGTCGTGGCCCGCTACTCCCCCACGACCCGCGAGCTCCGCTGGGCCGCCGCGGGCCAGGTCGCCCCCATCCGCTACACCGCCACCGGCCAGGGCACCGTGCTGTCAGGCCCCCTCGGCCTCCCCCTGGGCGAGGTCACCGAGATGCGCTACTCCGACACGACCGTGACCCTCGACCCGGGCGACCGCGTCCTGCTCTACACCGGCGGCCAGGCCCGCGTCGACCGCCGCCGCGGCGGCGGCCTGGACCTCGTCCGCCGCGCCGGCGAACACATCGACCTGTCCAACTTCGACGCCGTCGTCACCCACCTCGTCACCAGCCTCAACATCCCCGACGACGAAGACGTCTGCGCCATGCTCGTGCACGTCCCCTGACCCACCTGGGACGCTTGTGCTCACATGGTGATACCGCGCTGAACGGGGGTTTGGGCGGGCGGGAGAATGTGGGAGGCGGCTATCGGGGGAGGCAGCCTGTGCCACGACCATGTTTTTCGCTGGAAGCACCGGGCGCGGGGTCGTTGTGCCCGACCACCCGCGTCCCCACGCAGGCCGCCCTGCTCGCCGCCCAGGCCGCCCGCCTCGCCACGCGGGCCTGTGAGTCCGCCCGCCGCCGCACGGACCGCCACCGCGCCAAGGCGGAGTTCGCGGCGGCTCGCGCACACGGCCTGGCCGCCCGCCACACCACGAAGCTGACCCGCCTGCGCAACGCCCGCGAGCCGGCCGCCGCAACCCCCTCCCCAACCATCCCGCCGCCGACAAGCCGCCCAACCGCGCCGCCCCAGCACCTCCCACCACCCCGGACCCGCCAGCCACCACGCCGACAAGCAGCCCCCAGCCCCAATCCCCGCCGCCGCAACTGCCGCAGCCCATCCAGCACGCCCGAAGCCACCACCCACCGGACCGGACCTCACCGGCCACCGGGTCGACACCGCCGGCGAGCAGCCGTCCGGGCGCGTCGCTCACCACAGCGGCACCCAGTCTCTCCGGGGTCACCGAAGCCACCGGTCACCATGCTCACGCCGCCGACGAGCGGGCGCCCGGCTCCGATCTCCACCAACTTCCCGGCTGTCCCGGGACCGGACCCCCGAAGCCGCCACTACCCAGCGCCGGGTATCGGTCGTCCGGGAGTCGCTGCCCCATCCACACCCCGAACCGCTGGCGTGCGTCGTCGGCCGCGGGCTTCGCCATGCGTGGCGCGGGCCGCTGCTTGCCTCCGTCCAGGTCGCTGGGGTGGCTCGTCCGTGTCGTGGTTTGGGGCGGGGTCAGGGGGTTCGGGAGTCCCAGGTCCAGGGGAGGTCGAGGTTGTCGAAGCGGCCCAGGGCGTCTCGGTGGCGGGCGGAGATGACGATGCGGTCGGGGCCGAGGTGGGCGAGGAGGTCGTCGTCGCCGTAGTAGCGGGTGTCCGGGGACGGCCAGTGCCACAGCGGGTCGTCCAGTTCGCGGAGGCGGAGCTGGACCTGGCGGAGGCCGTCGGGGTCCGGGGACAGGCAGACGAGGCCGTGCAGCGGGGTGTACGTGGCCTCGTAGACAGCGGCGTACACGAGAAACCTCGACAACGGCAGGCCGGTCGCGATCGTGTCGCTCTCCACGACGAGCGGGTCGGTGGGGCCGGGGGCGTACGAGTACCAGTCGTCGGTGCCGGACCAGAAGCGGACCAGGCCGGCGGACTCCGTGAGGTCGGCGGGGGCGAGCATCACGTGGTCGCGGCTCAACGGCAGGGAGTAGCGGGACGCGACGCGGTGCCAGTCGGCGAGCGCGGCGGGCAGGCCGGGCGGCAGGTCGAGGTCGCGGCGGGGGCGGTCGGGCAGGCCGTACCAGCGGGAGACGAAGCGGCCGAGGCTGTCGTCGGCGATCACGTCGAGCTCGTACACGCCCCAAATCATGCCCTGTGACCCACCGTTGCCCGTTCGCGACCAAAGCCCGGACGGCGGCTCGGCGGGGCGGTCGAGGCCGGGGGCCGGCAGGACGCGAACACGAAGGCGACCGACACGGCGGCGGCGACCTGGGCAAGACCACCGAGGCGATGAAGACCGGCGCGATCGACGCCTTCTTCTTCTCCGGCGGCCTGCCCACCGGCGGCGTCACCGACCTGTCCACCACCAGCGCCGACAAGGTCCAGCTGCGCGGCCTTCCTCCGGAGCGGGATGCACGATGCCGGCGCGGACGCCCGCAGTGCGCGGCCGAGTGGGTGGGAACGCCCTCGACGGGCGCTGGTCCATGCGAGAGCGGCGCAGCGGACGGCGCGGTCAGGGAATGAGGGTTGTGGCGGGGCGTCAACAGGCGGGCCGCGTCAACGGGCAGCAGCGTCAACGGGCGGCAGCTCGCCGACCTGTCGGCGGCGGGCCGCCGCGTCAACAGCGGCGGCGTCAACAGCGTCAACGGGCGGGGGCGTCAACGGGCGGCGGCGCGGTGGTGGGCGATGATCGTGGACAGGGCGGTCTGGATCTCGCGGGCGGCCAGCTCGGCGCGGCGGAGGGACGCCAGGTCCTCGGCGTCCGCGGGGTAGAACGTCAGGCGGCCGTCCTCGTGCAGGGTCATCGGCACGTCGAGCCGGTCCAGGATCGCGGTGAGCAGCTCCTGGCCGTGGCGCAGCGTCGCGGCGGACCGGCGCAGGGCATCGGCGGTCGCGGCGGCAGCGGTCGGTGCGGCGCCGGTCGCGTCGGCGGTCGCGCGGCGGGAGTCATGCAGCCGCAGCACCGCCTCGCGCATCGCCCGCCAGTCGCCGCGGACCCGCCACACGTCGTCGACCGTGACCGCAGCGGCCGTCGCGCCGCCGGCCGGAAGAGCCGTGACCGTCACCGCCGCACCTCCAACCGGAAGAGCCACCACAACCAGGCCGCCGCCGGCCGGAAGCCACCAGCTGGAGACCGCCGGACGCCGGGCAGCGCCGTCATGGCACCAACCGTAAGAGCCGCCCGGCACCCACCGGAAGCAAGATCTTCTTCCTGTGGATAAACGCCCGGCTACTCGGCCCGGTCCTGCATCTCCCACAGGTGGTCCAGGACGTGCCAGGCGTAGCGGCGGGTGGCGTAGCGGCTGGTCCAGCCGTTGTCGGTGAGTGCCGAGCCGTCACTGGGGCGGCCCAGGACGGTGAGGATGTCCTCACGGAGCGCGGCGATCGCCTCCGTGTCGGTGATCGCCGGCTGCGGATGCTTGATGCCGATCTTGCGACCGTACCCGGCCTCGGCGCCGACGACGTGGTCGATCATCTTGTCGCGGTCCCGGCCGCCGCCGCGCGGGCCCTTGCGCAGCGAGGCGGGGGCGGTCGCGGAGAACGCCCCGAACGCCGCCCACGCGGCGGTGAGCAGCTTCTTCTGCCGGGTCGCGACGGCCCGGGAG
The DNA here is from genome assembly GCF_040614215.1 of Dactylosporangium sp. NPDC006015. Taxonomy (NCBI): domain Bacteria; kingdom Bacillati; phylum Actinomycetota; class Actinomycetes; order Micromonosporales; family Micromonosporaceae; genus Dactylosporangium; species Dactylosporangium sp. NPDC006015. Next base: position 250,635 of record NZ_JBEXUD010000007.1, on the reverse strand, counting down.
ACCGCGCGGCCGTCGGCGTCGGGGTGGGCGTCGGGGACGCCGAACTGGGTGGCGGAGGTCCCCGGGCACCGTTCGACGACCTTGAACGTCGGCGAGGCGGGGAACGAGTAGCCGGCCGCCGTGGCGATCGGCTCGTACCGCGCACCGTACGCCGCAAGGGCCTCCAGCGCGTCGTCCTCGGTCTTCGCGAAGCGGCCCCAGCCCGGCCAGTCCAGGCAAGCCGCGAACACCTTCTTGTCGGTCACCTCGAGATACACGTCGGCCATGACTGTGACCTTAAGCCGCATTCCTCGGCGCCGCAGGGGTGCTTGCATACCATGGGTCACATGCCTGAGCTCGTGAGTTATCTTCGTGACGCACTTCTTGCCGGCGATGTCGAGACCACCCGGGCATCCAACCACGGCAACGCCGCGGCGTTCGCCGACGGACATGAGGGCTACCTGTTCGGCCTGCCGCCGCTGAAGACCTGGACGCTCGCCGAGGTGCTCGGCGTGATGGCCGAGCGGGTCGGCATCGACCCGGACCCGGAGCGGTCGACGGGCACGGACGTGATCGACCCGTACAAGACGGTGGCCGCGCTGGACAGGATGCGTGACCGGTTGCGGGAGGCGGCGCACCGCAAGGAACGCGTCCTGGTGGCGTCCGGCCACCCGGCCGGGATCGTCGAGGTGCACCTGGCGGTCGTGGTGGCGCTGCGCGCCGCGGGGTGCGAGATCCTGACCCCTGCGGCGGGCGCCCCGTTCGCGAGGCCGGGCCGGTATGACGGCCGCGAGTTCCCCCTCGCCGTGCGGTACATCGGCGGCGTGGCCATGGGTGCGGAGCGGGGCATCGCGATGTGGCACACGCACTCCCCGGACGGGATGCGGGAGATGCTGGGCGAGCTGGAGCGCACCGGACAACCCATGCCGGACCTGGTGTTCGCCGACCACGGGTTCGCCGGCGCGGCCGCCGCGGCGGGGCTCGACGTGGTGTCGTTCGCCGACAGCAACGACCCGGCGCTGTTCGTGGGCGAGGCCGAGGGGCGGGTCTCGGTGACGGTGCCCATCGACGACAACGTCCAGCCGCACCTATATGGGCCAATCAGCGCATACCTGCTAGAAGGGATAGCCGCTTAGTGATATGACACGGGTGCTATGGGGCAATTTGGACGAGATTCTTGTGCGCCTCCCCTGCCGATGACAGCATCGGTCGCGGCCGATATTCATCGGTACCGATACAGGGGAGGCTCACGTGAGACTCACAAGGTCCAGACTCCGTAGCGCCGCGGTCATCGCCGCGGGCACCGCCCTCGTCGCAGGCTCGGTCCTCATGCCGTCGCCGGCCCAGGCCGCGCCGCTCGGCAGCACCGACGCGCTCGTCTCGCAGCTCGGGCTCGCCACCGCCGGCTCGTACTGGGACGCCCAGCTCGGCAAGATGGTCGTCACCGTCACCGACGCCAACACCGCCAAGAGCGTCGAGGCGACCGGCGCCGTCGCCCGCAAGGTGAAGCACAGCGGCGTCGAACTGGCCCGCATCACCTCGACGCTCGACGCGAAGGTCTCCATCCCGGGCACCGCCTGGGCCGTCGACCCGGTCGCCAACCAGGTGGTCGTCTCCATCGACCCGACGGTGTCGCCCGAGCACGTCAAGACGATCGAGGCGACCGTCGCGTCGCTCGGCAGCGGCGCGAAGATCGAGCGGCTCCCCGGTGAGCTGCGGCCGACCATCTCCGGCGGCCAGGCGATCTACGCCGGCGGCTCCCGGTGCTCGCTCGGCTTCAACGTGGTCAGCGGCAGCACGTACTACTTCCTGACCGCGGGCCACTGCACCAACATCGGCGCGACCTGGACGACCAGCAGCGGCTCCGTCCTGGGCACCCGGACCGGCACCAGCTTCCCCGGCAACGACTACGGCATCGTCCGGTACGCCGCGGGTGTCGCCCACCCCGGCAACGTGTCGCTGTACAACGGCTCGTTCCAGGACATCACGGCCGCGGGCAACGCGACCGTCGGCCAGTCGGTGCGCCGCAGCGGCTCCACCACCGGCGTGCGCAGCGGGTCCGTGACGCAGCTCAACGCGACCGTCACGTACTCGCAGGGCCAGGTCAGCGGCCTGATCCGCACCACGGTCTGCGCCGAGCCCGGTGACAGCGGCGGCTCGCTGTTCGCGGGATCGATCGCGCTGGGTCTCACGTCCGGCGGCAGCGGCAACTGCAGCAGCGGCGGCGTCACGTACTTCCAGCCGGTCACCGAACCGCTGAGCGTGTACGGCGTCAGCGTGTACTAAAGCACCCCGGGAAAAGCCCTGTGCCGCCCTCCACCCGGAGGGTGGCACAGTGGTGCGCATGCGGGTGGGCATTCTGGGGCCGTTGACGGTCGACGTCGGCGGGCAGCCGGTCGACGTCGGCGGCGCCAGGCTCCGGACGCTGCTGATCCGGCTCGCCTGCGAGCCCGGCCGGCTCGTGTCCGTGGAGCAGATCGCGGTCGCGCTGTGGCCCGACGCCACCCCCACCGACCCCGCGAACGCCGTGCAGTCCCTCGTGTCGCGGCTGCGCAAGACCCTCGGCGGCGACCCGGCGCTGGTGTCCGGCGCTGGCGGGTACAAGCTGGACCTCGCCCCCGACGACGTCGACGCCTACCGGTTCGAGCGGCTCGCCGCGGCCGGCAAGGCGCAGTTGCGCGACGGCGACCCGGCCGGCGCCGCGACGCTGCTCGCCGAGGCCCTCGACCTGTGGCGGGGCCCGCCGGCCGTCGACGACGCGCTCGCCGCCCGCTGGGAGGAGCTGCGGCTCGCCGCGACCGAGGACCACGTCGAGGCCGCCGGCCCGCGCGCACCCGGGCTGGTGGCGCGGCTGCGGGAGCTCACCGCCGCCCACCCGCTGCGGGAGCGGCTCGCCGCCCACCTGGTCGAGGCGCTGCACGCCGAGGGCCGCCGCGCGGAGGCCCTCGCCGCGTTCGAGGAGTGCCGGCACCACCTCGCAGAGGAGCTCGGCGTCGACCCGTCGCCGCGGCTGCGCCGGGCGCACCTGCGGGCCCTCACCGACCGCCCCGCCGGCAACCTCCGCACCCCGTTGACCAGCTTCGTCGGCCGCGACGACGACGTCGACCGGCTCGGCACGCAGGTCCTCGACCGCCGGCTCGTCACGCTGGTCGGGCCCGGCGGCGCCGGCAAGACCCGGCTGGCGACGACGGTCGCCGCCCAGGACCCGCACGCCGCGTGGCTGGTCGAGCTCGCGCCCGTCGCCGAGGCCGCCGACGTGCCGGCCGCGGTCCTGCGCGCCCTGGACACCGGCGGGCAGCTCGAGCCGCCGCAGGTCGCCCGCCGCCTCGATGTCCCCGGCCGGATCGCGGAGCTGCTCGCGCCGACCGACGCGCTGCTCGTGCTCGACAACTGCGAGCACGTCGTGGCGGCCGCCGCCGCGCTCACCGAGGACCTGCTCGGCCGCTGCCCGAAGCTGCGCGTCCTGGCGACCAGCCGCGAGCCGCTCGGCATCCTCGGCGAGTCGCTGTTCCCCGTCGGGCCCCTCGCGGCGGACGCGGCGGTGCGGCTGCTGCGGGACCGTGCCGAGGCGGTGCGGCCCGGGTTCGTGGTGACGCCGGCCGCGGCGGAGATCTGCCGCCGGCTCGACGGGCTGCCGCTGGCCATCGAGCTCGCCGCCGCGAGGCTGCGGTCGTTCACCGCGGAGCAGCTCGCCGCCCGCCTCGACGACCGGTTCCGGCTGCTGACCGGCGGCAGCCGCACCGCGCTGCCGCGGCACCGGACCCTGCACGCGGTCGTGGCCTGGAGCTGGGACCTCCTGGAGGAGCCGGAGCGCGAGTTCAGCGCCGCCATCGCGGTGTTCCCCGGCACGTTCGACGCCGAGGCCGCAGCGGCGGCGGCAGGTGTACCGGATGCCGAGCCGCTCCTGGACGCCCTGGTCGACCGTTCGCTGCTCCAGGTCCTCAACGACGGCACGGCGGGCGACACCGTCCGGTACCGGATGCTGGAGACGATCCGGGAGTTCGCGCTCGACGAGCTGGCCCGGGCCGGCCGGGCCGGACAGGTCAGGTCGGCGCACGCCGCGCACTTCCTCGCGCTCGCCGAGCGGGCCGAGCCGCACCTGAGGACCGCGGCGCAGGTCGACTGGCTGGCCCGGCTCCGCCCGGAGCGGGCGAACCTGCACGCGGCCGTCACCCACGTCTGCGACAGCGGCGACGCCGTCACCGCGTTCCGGCTCGGGGCGGCGTGCGCCTGGTTCTGGACGTTCGAGGACAACCACGCGGAGGCCGCGGCCCTGCTCGGCCGGATCCTCGCCGTCCCGGACCAGGACCCGGCCGAGGTGCCGCTGGACGCGCGCACCGTCGTCTTCGCCGTGTACGTCATCAACAGCGGCTTCGCCGGGGACTTCCAGTACGCCGAAGAGCTCCTCGACGACCTCATCGCCCTGGCCGCGCGGGTGCCGCCGGGCACCGGCCACCCGTTCGTGTCCCTCGTCGAGCCGGTCGTGATGATGTTCCGCGACGACAGCGGTAACGGCGAGGCCGCGATCCAGCGCCGCCTCGCCGCGCCGGTCGAGCCGTGGTCGCGGGGCATGCTGCTGTCGATCCTCGGCCACCTGCGGGAGAACGACGGCGACATCGCCGGCATGCTCACCGCGCAGGAGGCGGCGGCGGTCGCGTTCCGGGAGGTCGGCGAGCGGTGGGGGCTGTCGATGACGCTCGCGTCGATCGCCGACGCGCGGGCCCGCCGCGGCGACCACCCGACCGCCGCGGCGCTGTTCGCCGAGTCGATCGAGCTGCATCACCAGCTCGGCGTGCACACCAGCGAGGCGTACCAGCGGATCCGGCTCGCCGCGCTGCGCCGCCACATCGACGGCCCCGCCGCGGCCCGCGCCGAACTGCTCCGCTTCACCGAGGACCCGACGGTGCTGCCCCGGGACGCGTCCCACGCGCTGCTGGAGCTCGGCCACCTGGCCCGCCACGACGGGGACCTCGACGAGGCGGAGCGCTGTTACACGACCGCGTGGCGCAAGCAGGAGCACTCGCCGCTGGTCGCGCCGCAGTACCAGGCGATCCTGCTGATCGGCCGGGCGCGGCTCGACCTGGCGCGCGGGGACCTGCCGGCGGCCCGGGAACGGCTGTCGGAGGCCCTTTCGCTGGCCGTACCGGCGAGAGACATGCCTGTCGTGGCACAGGTCGCGATCGGGTGCTCGGCGCTCGCCGCCGCCGCGGGGCTGCCGGTGACCGCCGCCGAGCTGCTCGGGGTGGCCCGCGCGATCGGCGGCGGCGACGACCTGTCCAACGCGGACCTGCCGCTGCAGGCGGCGGCGCTGCGCGAGGCCCTCGGCGACGCCGCGTTCGACGACGCCGTGCGCCGCGGCGCGGAGATGGACCGCGCCGCGGCGATGTCGCTGATCTCGGACCCCGCGCCGGCGGTTCAGGCCTTGCGGCGGTAGGCGCGGACGGCGAGCGGCGCGAAGACCGCCAGGATGCCCACCGACCACAGCAGGGTCTTGACCACGGCGTCGAGCACCGGCCCGCCGACCATCAGCCCGCGGGCCGCCTGCATCGCGTCGGCGACCGGGTTGACCTTCACCCACGCCTGCAGCCAGCCGGGGAGCGTGTTCGTCGGCACGAGCACGTTGGTGCCGAAGGTCAGCGGGAACATGATCACGAAGCCGAGGCCCTGGACCGCGCCGGGCTCCCTGACCAGCATGCCGAGCAGCACGAACATCCAGCTGAAGCTGAACGCCATGAACATCACCAGCAGGCACCCGGCCAGGACGGCCAGGGCGTTGGTCCCGAAGCGGAAGCCCAGGGCGTACCCGAAGCCGAGCATCACCACGATCGACACCACGAACCGGATCATGTCGCCGAGCACGCCGCCGATGAGGGGCGCGGACCGCCCGATCGGCAGGCTGCGGAACCGGTCGAACACGCCGGTCTTGATGTCGGTGTTGAGGCTGACGCCGGTCGGCGCCGACGCGAAGAGCACGTTCTGCACCAGCAGCGCCGGCAGCAGGAACTGCAGGTAGTCGTGCCGGGAGCCGGCGATGGCGCCGCCCAGCAGGTACACGAACAGGACGATGAAGATGATCGGCTGGAGCGTCACGTCGAGCAGCTGCTCAGGGGTGCGCATCGTCTTGATGAGGCTGCGCCGCGCCATCACCAGGCTGTGCCTGACCAGGCCGAACGGCCGTCCCGGCACCGCGGCCGTGAGCGTCGTCATGCCGCCACCTCCTGCTTCCTGTCCGTGCCCCGGGTGAGCGTGAAGAAGACCTCGTCGAGGCTCGGCAGGTGCAGGGACAGCTCGATGACGTCGATGCCGGCCTCCTCCAGCCGGCGGACCACGGTGCCGAGCGCTTTGGCGTCGTCGACCGGCACCGACAGCACGCCGCGCCCCCGCGACTCGACCCGGCCCTTCGAGATCGCCCCGAGGACCGCCTCGACCGTGTCGAGGTGCGCCGGGTCGGCCGGGCGGACGCTGATCGTCTGGCCGCCGACGATGTGCTTGAGCTGCGCCGGCGTGCCGTGCGCGATGACCTTGCCGTGGTCGATCACGGAGATCTCGTCGGCGAGCGCGTCGGCCTCCTCCAGGTACTGCGTGGTCAGCAGCACCGTGGTGCCCTCCCGCACCTGCGCCCGGACCATGTTCCACACGTCCTCGCGCTTCGCCGGGTCGAGGCCGGTGGTCGGCTCGTCCAGGTAGACGATCGCCGGCCGGCCCACCAGGCTCGCGGCCAGGTCGAGCCGGCGCCGCATGCCGCCGGAGTACGTCTTGACCGGCCGGTCGGCGGCCTCGCTGAGGTCGAACTCGGCGAGCAGGTGGGCCGCGCGGCTCTTCGCGTCGCGCCGGCGCAGGTCCAGCAACTGGCCGATGAGGACCAGGTTCTCGGTCCCGGTCAGGTCCTCGTCGACGGAGGCGAACTGCCCGGTCAGCCCGCTGATGCGGCGGACCTCGGCGGGGCGCTTGACGACGTCGTGCCCGCCGACGACCGCGGTGCCCGCGTCGGGGCGCAGCAGGGTGGCGAGGATGCGCACGGCGGTGGTCTTGCCGGCGCCGTTGGGTCCGAGGACCCCGAGCACGGTGCCCGGCTCGGCGGCGAGGTCCACGCCCGCGAGGGCGGTGGTGCTGCCGAAGCGCTTGACCAGGCCGGTGGCCTGGAAAGCGAAGGTCATGGTGGTGTTCCCCCTTTGGTGTGTCCTCCGCCAGGGTGCCTGACGCCGCTGTCATTTCGCGCACATCCGCCTGTCCCGTCGCGCACGGCGATCAGGTGTGGTACTAATTCCTACTAAGTAGATGCGAATACTGGAGAATCTGCGATGACTGTCGCTACCCGGACGGACCTGCTCTCCGTCGCACGCTGGCACGCTTCGGATCCTGCGGACTGGCCGATCGAGCCTCGTTACGATCCGCGCACGCGCTGGTACGGCAAGCTGTACGCCGCCGACGACCACGAGGTGTGGCTGCTCACCTGGCTGCCCGGCCAGGCCACCGACCTGCACGACCACGGCGGGTCGTCCGGCGCGTTCACCGTCGTGTCCGGCGAGGTCGTCGAGCAGACGGTGCAGGACGGGTCCCTGCTCAACACCACGATGTCCGCCGGGTCGGGGCGGCGCTTCGGCGCGCACCACGTGCACCGGGTCGTCAACGCCGGGGCACGGCCCGCGATCACCGTCCACGCGTACAGCCCGGCACTCACGGTGATGACCCGCTACCGGTTGCACGAGGGGCGGCTTAGTGTGGAGGCCATCCAACAGGCGGGGGCGGACTGGTGAGCGGGCGTTCCATCGACGAGATCCTGGCGTCCGCCCGGTCGCGGCTGACCCGGGTGACGCCGGCCGAGGTGCCCGGGGACGCGGTCCTCGTCGACATCCGCCCGGCCGCGCAGCGGGCGCTCGAAGGGGAGATCCCCGGCGCGCTGATCGTCGAGCGCAACGTCCTGGAGTGGCGCTTCGACCCCCGCAGCGACGCGCGGCTGCCCATCGCCGACCGGTTCGACCTGCCCGTCGTCGTCTTCTGCTCCGAGGGCTACACGTCCTCGCTCGCCGCGGCCTCACTGCAGGACCTGGGCCTGCACCGGGCGACCGACCTCGCCGGCGGCTTCCAGGCGTGGAAGCGTGCTGGGCTGCCGGTGTCCGACGGGCCGGTGTCAGACTAGGGGCGTGAAGCTCAAGCTGGACCTCCACGACATCTTCAACCGCCGCGGCGACATCGACCGCGCGTTGAAGGGGATCATCGACGAGGCGGTGGCCAAGCGGGCCACCCTCGTCGAGATCATCCCCGGGAAGGGGTCGGGGGCGCTGAAGAAGCGGGTCCTGCGCTTCCTCGACCAGCGCGAGATCAAGGCGCTGTACCACCGGGTGGAGAAGGACTCCGACAACTTCGGCCGGCTCTTCGTCCACTTCCGGTGGAACGAGTCCTCGGGTCGCGGCCGCCGCTAGACCCGTATGTCCAGTGCGACCACGTTCGTCCCGTCGGGGCGGGTGCTCTCCCCGTACCGGACCTGCGCGGCGCCCTCGACACCGATGCCGTAGCTGACGTAGCCCTCGTAGTCGCCGACCTGCTCGTAGCCCCGCAGGCGGCGGTAGCCGACGTCGCGCGGGCCGGTGCCGGCCTCGCTGCGCGCCGGGGTGAAGACGATGCTCAGCTTCGTGGTGCCGGGCAGGGTGACGGGGTCTCCGGAGCCGTCCCGCACCACCTGGCGCACGATCTGGAAGCTGTACGAGGGAAGCGGGCCCCTGAACGCGAACGTGATCCGCTCGTAGGCGTCGCCGGCGTGGTCACCGGTGCGCACCTCGACCAGGACCGGCACCGGGGGGACGGCCGGGTTGTGCGGGACGGTGACCTTCTGCGTCGGTTCCGTCCAGCTTCCGTCGGCCTTCTTGGTCGTGGAGGCGTTCGGCGTGGGGTTCGAGCGCTCCGTTGCGCTGGCGGTCGCGGCATTTGTGGGGCTTTTGTTCGCTCCTGTACCGGTGGCCTCCGGGGTACAGGCGGCGAGCAGGACGATCAGTGCGAGGGACGGCAGGCGTGTCATGGCACATCGACGCGCGTGCGGGTGGTTCGGTTGTCCGCTGCTGGTGGTTCGGTTGTCCGCTCAGAAAGCGTCCACCGCGTCCGCGAGGGAGCAGACCGCCACCAGGCGCAGGACGGTCCAGTCGGCGTCCTGCCAGTCGATGGTCTCCGGGGTCGGCAGCGGGCGGCCGTGCCGCTGGTGGACGGCGATGACGCTCCGGGCGTACCCGGCGAGGGAGATCGAGTCGACGGCCTTCCCGGCGGCGGTGATGCTCTGCCGGACCGCGGCGGCGTGCTGGTCGACCTTCGCCAGCAGGAACGGCTGCGCCAGGGCCGCCACCAGGCCGTCGACGCCGACCATCGCCATGACCTGGTCGAGGTGGAAGCGGGCGTCGAGCTCGGCGGTGGCGAGGTAGCTCGCGTCGAAGGCGGTCGGGGCGGCGGGGGTGAGTTCGTTGTTCATGGACGATGACGCTAGGCAGTCCGGAGGGCTTCCGGGCCCCCAACAACCATCCGGCACCCGTTCATGACCCACTGCACTCCGTTCGGGTCGTCGGACGCGGGTTTTTGTCGGTGGGGGCGTGCAGAATGTGCTCACCCCACAGGAGGCACACCTTGTCCGACCGAAGCTTCGCCGCACCGTCGCGGCGACCCCTTACGGCCGCGGCGGCCCTCGCGGTCCTGGCCGTGCTCGCCGTCCTCGGCATCGCCGACGTCCAGCCGCCGGCGCCCCGGTCCGCCTCCGCACCCGCTGGTGAGTTCTCCGCCGCCCGCGCGTTCACCCACGTCGAGCGGATCGGCCAGGAGGTGCACGTCACCGGCAGCCCCGCCGCCGACCGGGTCCGCGAGCACATCGTCGCGACCCTCACCGGCTATGGTCTGCGCCCCGAGGTCCAGGACACCGTGGGGGTCAATGCCGGCAAGTTCGGCGACGGCGGCATGGCCCGCGTGCGCAACGTCGTCGCGGTCCTGCCCGGCTCCGCCTCCACCGGCCAGGTCGTCCTCATGGCGCACTACGACTCCGTCCAGGTCAGCTTCGGCGCCAACGACGACGGCGCGGGCAGCAGCACCCTGCTCGAGGTCGCCCGGGCCCTGACGACCGGCGCCCCGCCGCGCAACGACGTCGTGTTCCTGTTCACCGACGCCGAGGAGGCCTGCCTGTGCGGCGCCGAGGCGTTCGTCAGCCGGCACCCCCTCGGCCAGAAGCCGTCCGTCGTGCTCAACTTCGAGGCCCGCGGCAGCAGCGGCCCCGCCGTCATGTTCCAGACCTCCGTGGGCAACGCCGACCTCATCGACGTCTATGCCCGCACCCCGCACCCGGTCGGCACCAGCCTCGCCGTCGAGGTCTACCGGCTGCTGTCCAACGACACCGACTTCACCCCGTTCCTGGCGCAGTCGCGGTTCACCGGCCTCAACACGGCCTACATCGACGGCTCCAGCGTCTACCACAGCCCGTTCGACCGGCCCTCGACGATGAACCGGGCCAGCCTCCAGCACCACGGCGACAACGCGCTCGCCCTCGCCCGCGCCCTCGGCGCCGCCGACCTCCCGCCGCTGCTGCGCCCCGCCGCCGGCGACGCGGTGTATTTCCCGTTCGCGGGCCTGCTGGTGCGCTACCCGGCGGCGCTCACCTGGCCGATCGCCGTCCTCGCCCTGCTCGCCGTCGCCGCCCTGGTGTTCCTGGCCCGCCGCCGCGGCCTCACTTCGGTCCCCCGCAGCCTCGCCGGCCTCGGCCTCGCCCTCGTGCCGCTCATCGCGGTCGCGGTCGCCGCCCAGTTGCTGTGGACGCTGCTGGTCGCGCTGCGCCCCGGCTATGGCGAGCTGCTCGACCCGGCCCGGCCCACCTGGTTCCGCTTCGGCGTCGTCGCGCTCACCGCCGCCGTCCTGCTCGGCTGGTATGCGCTGAGCCGCCGCCGGCTGGGCCCCGTCCCGCTGTTCACCGGCGCCCTCGGCCTGCTCGCCGTGCTCGGCCTGGTCTTCGCCGCGGCGATCCCCGGCGGCTCCTACCTGGTGGCGCTGCCCGCCCTGTTCGGCGCCCTCGCGGGGATCGCCGCGCTGTACGTGCCGCGCCCCTGGCTCGCCACTGCCGTCCTCACCGCCGGCGCGGGCGTCGCCGTGCTGATCCTCGCCCCGACCGTCGCCCTCTTCTTCCCCGCCCTGGGCCTCGCAACCGGCGCCGCCCCCGGGCTCTTCGCCGCCCTGCTCGGCCTCGCCGCCCTGCCCGCCCTGGAGCCCCTCTTCCGCCCCGCCGGCGCCGACCGGCACCGCCTGCTCGGCGCCACCCCCGCGCTCGCGGCGCTCGTGGTCGCGCTCGTCTGCACCACGACCGGGATGGTCACCGACCGTTTCGACGCCACACACCCCGAGCCGACCCACCTCATGTACGCCCTGGACCGCGACACCGGCACCGCCCAGTGGGTCAGCCTGGAGCAGTCCCCGGGCGCCTGGACCTCGCGGTATGTCCGCGACCACCGCTCCCTCGACGAGCTCTTCCCCGTCCTGCCCGCCGGCGAGCTGTCCACCGGCCCGGCGGAGGCCGCCCCGCTGCCCGCCCCCACCGCCACCGTCCTGTCCGACACGACCACCGGCGACCGCCGCACCGTCACTTTCCGCCTCGCCTCCCAGCGCCCCGTCCGCTTCGTCTCCTTCTACGCCGAGCCGGGCTCCCACCGCGTCCAGCAGGCCACGGTCGCCGGCCGCGACGCCGTCCCGTTCCTCCCCGACCAGAACCGCTTCGGCGTCGTCTTCCACGGCCCACCCACCGACGGCATCGAGGTCACCCTCGTCCTGCAGGGCTCAGGCCCTCTGAAGCTCCGCCTGGTCGACGGCAGCGACGGCCTCGACACCCTGCCCGGCTTCACCCCCCGCCCACCGACCGTCGGCATCTTCGGCAGCCACTCCAGCGAACTCACCGCCGTCGCCGCCACCACCACCATCTGACCCACCCCCGTGGCCGCCCTTCTTTTTCCGGGGGGCGGCCCACCTCCCACCAACCTCGCCAACCGCCACTCCATCGCCCACGCCCGTCGCCGCCCCGACGGTCTGCCCTCCACCGCCGGCCGGGGCCGTCCTGTCCGACACGAACCCCCGCCCGGTCCCACAGGGGCCCGCTCCACTGAACCCGCCCTGCTCGATGGCAGGCCTCGACCCCGCCCGCCTTCACCCAGCCCGCCCACGCCCGGCACCACTCCGGCAAGGGCGGTAACGCCACCGCCGTGGAGGCCACCCGCTCTCCTCGGAGACCTGACGCACCACGCGATCGACACCAGCTACGCCCTCAACACCCTGCCCGGCGCCACCGCCACTTCCCCAGCATCGTTCGGCGGCCACTCCACCACTCGCTCCGTCGCCACCACGACCTGACCTCCACCGCCACGAACCCCGCCCGCCCCTCACTACCCGGCAAACCCCGGCTCCCCTGACACCCCGCCGGCTCGATGGCAGCGACGAGGCCTCGACACCCTGCCGGCTTCACCCATGCCGCCCACCGTCGGCAGCCTTCTGCAGCCGCTTCAACGAACAGACAGCCACCGCCATCACGGTCCCGCTTCCCGGTCGCCCGTGTTCCCTCAGGTGCTGCCAGCTACCGCCCGCATCGTCGGCAGCCACCCAGCAAGCCCGCAGCGGCCATCACCACGTCCGACCCTCCGGCCGCTCTCGCTCTTTTGTCCCCGGCAGCCCGCCCGCGCCCTCGGGAGGGCTATCTCCTCGGCCGGCGTCGTCGGCAGCCAGTCCGGGACGGAAGGTGACACCGCCACCACCGCGATCTGGCCCCGTCCGCCACGCAGCCACTCCCCCGGTGCCACCTCGCGCATCGAGCCGCAGCCCGCCCCAAGGTCAGTGCTGCATCTCTCGACCGGATCACCAACTTCGCTCGACCGCCGTCCTCCGGGAGGAGCCGTCCGCGCTCGCCCGCCATCTGTGCGGCAGAGGCGTACACCTGCCATGCAGCATCAACTCCGCAGTTGAGGCCGCATCTGGTCCGTGTTCCGCCCCGAGCTCCGCCACGCTTCGGTTGTCGAGCCGCCGGGCGGACGGGGCGTCGCGCTCCGGATGCCGGTCTTCGCGGACCCAGCTTGATCAAAGGACGGTTCTGGCCGTCGGCGTCGCCGGATCCGTCCTTTGATCATGAGCCCGGGCCCGGGCGCCATCCGTGGGTGCTGGTTTCCGTGAACGGCCCGCACCCGCAAGGCCGGCCACCGGCTGCGGTGCGCACGCGCAATTCCCGCCGGGACCCGCCGCGTCAGTGGTGGGGCGGCAGGACGGTCAGCTGGAGATCAGGGCGGTGTGCTGGGACATGAAGTCCTGGACGGTGTTGGTGCGGATCGCGTCGAGCAGGGCGAGGGTGGTGGGGTCCAGGGCTTCGGCGGCGGGGTTCTGCGGGGACGAGAAGAAGGTGCCGTTGTTCGTCTTGATGGTCAGCAGGTTGTCGCCGGTGATGCCCTTCATGGCGAAGATCCAGTCGTCGAGGCCGATGCCGCCGGAGTCGATGGTCATGGACTGGCCGATGACGTCCAGGATCTTCTTGAGTTTCACGGGGTCGGTGAGGACGTCCTTGCTGAGGATCTGCTTGAACAGGGCCTTGATGAACTGCTGCTGGTGCCGCTGGCGGTCGTAGTCGCTGTTCGGGAGGGTCTCGCGCTGGCGGACGTAGTCGAGCGCCTGCCAGGGCTCCAGGTGCTGGAAGCCGACGTGGTACGTCTGCGGGGTGACACCGGAGATCGGGATGAGGGTGGTGCCGCCGGTGCCGTTGTCGCGCTGGAGGTAGGGGACCTTGGTCTCGCCCTTGGCGTCGTGGCCGATGTGGACCGACTTGACCTCCTGATCGACGTACATGTCGACGCCGCCAAGGACTTTGACGACGTTCTGGAAGCCGGTGAAGTCGATGATGGCGGCGGCGTCGAAGGTGACGCCCCAGTTCTCCTTGATCGTGTTGGCGAGGAGAGTGACGCCGAACTTGCGCTGCTCCTTGCCCGTGGTGTCGAGGCCACCGATGGCGAAGGCGCCATTGATCTTGTCGTGGCCGCCGGCGTACAAATGCTTGCCGTTGTCGAACTTGGGGATCTTCACCCAGGTGTCGCGCGGGATCGAGACCAGGTAGGCGGAGTCGTGCGAGGCCGGGATGTGCAGGATGATGATCGAGTCGGAGCGGATCGCCTCGGACTCGTCCTGGCCGGGGCGGGGGTCGATGCCCATGAGCAGAATGTTCTTCTCACCGCTGATCGTGACGTGGCGGCCCTGCTGCTCGGCGGCCGAGACGATCAGGTCCTCCTGCTTGACGTTGCTCGTGGCGTAGCCGATCACGGCGTCCTTCGCCACGAACGCGCCGCCCGCGACGATCATCATGAGCGCGCCCGCCACCACCAGCGAGCGCGCCCACCACGGATCCTTGCGGGAACGCCGCAGCGAGAAGGCCGGGTCGTCGGCGAGATGCTCGTGGCGTTGGAACACGTCCCGCAGCTCCTGTTCGAGCGAGGCGTCGGAGGTCATACCCCCATGACGGAATGAAGGGTCCCGCTGATTGCGGTTTTCTACGAAAAGACAGGAACCCGGTCAGCCGCCGACGACGAACACGCCGATCACGCTGAGCAGCACGAGCGCGGCGAGGAACACGAGCATGCCCTGCTCGCTGTCGAGGTTGGTGAGCTTGCGGGTCGTGGTCGGCGTCGGGGTGGTCATCGGGGGCCTCCTGTTGCGGTGTGGTGACTCAAACGGTAGGTACACCGTGAACAGGTTTGCTCCCGTCATCGTGCCAGCCCTCTGACCTGCGTTTACAAGCTTGCAAGGGTCTAACCGATGCGGGGTACCCCCTGGTGACGGGTATCCGCGAACAGCTCTGGAAACACCTTGCCCACCTTTGCTACCAGATACTCGCCGTACGTCCCGGTGAATGCCCGCAAATCCTGCCCGTCCCAGCGCGGGCCACCCTCGGAGCCGCCGGAGCTCGGCAGCGGCGGCACCTGCTGGGTGAAGTCGGGATCGAAGAAGAAGGGGAACGACAGCCGTTCGTTGCCGCTGACGTTGCGGACCCGGTGGGGTGTCGAGCGGTACCACCCGCCGGTCATCCGGTCGAGCATGTCGCCGATGTTGCACACGAACGTGCCGGGAATCGGCGGGGCGTCGAGCCAGCCGTCGGGCGTGCGCACCTGGAGGCCGCCGTTGCCGTCCTGCAGCAGCAGCGTCAGCAGCCCGTAGTCGGTGTGCTCGCCGACTCCCCACTCGTCGCTGTCCGGCGGGGACGGCGGGTAGTGGAAGATCCGGAACAGAACGGTGGGGTCGGCGGTGTACGACTCCGCGAAGTACCCGGCCGGCAGCCCGAGGCTCAGCGCGACGCCTCGCAGCACGGTCTGCGCGACCGTGGTCATTCGCGTGACGTACGACAGCACCGCCGGACGCAGGTCGGGCACCTGCTCCGGGAAGAGGTTCGCGCCGTGCAGCGGCAGCCCGGCGCGGACCTGCGGGGCGTCGGGGCCGAGCTCGGTGCCGAAGTAGAGCCCTTCCTTGCGGTCCGGGACGCCGGAGGTCAGCTCGGCGCCGACGGGGAAGAACCCGCGCCACGCCCGGCCGCCGCGGGCCATCGCGATCTCCATCTTGGCGGGCAGCGGCAGGTCGAAGAACGTCCGAGCCGCCGCGTCGAGCCGGTCGGTCAGCGACGACGGCACGCCGTGCCCAGTGACGTAGAAGAAGCCGTTGTCGCGGCAGGCCGTCTCGATGCCGCGGGCGGCGGAGTCCAGGTCGGAGATGTCGATGACCGGCAGCGCGTCCATGCCAGGAGCGTAGTTGTCAACCGTGGTTGACACGTACCGAAGCTGTCAACTACGGTTGACACATGACGGAAGCAGGCGATCTCGCCGACGCCGCGGCCAGCCCCGATCCCAGAGTCGGGCTGCGGGCGGCGGTGGCGCTGCGCCGCCTCGCCGACGCGCTCGAGGTGCTCCAGGTCGACAACGCCCGCCGGCAAGGCTGGTCGTGGCAGGAGATCGCGGACGCCCTCGACGTGACGCGCCAGGCGGTCCACAAGAAGCACGCGAGCCGGGCAGTGACACCGGTACAAGAGACAGGAGCACAGTGATGTTCGAACGGTTCACCCAGCGCGCCCGCACCGCGGTCCAGAACGCGCACGAGGAGGCCAACGCGCTCGGCCACCGGACGGTCGGCACGGAGCACCTGGTCCTCGCCATGTTCACCACCGGCGGGATCGCCGCCGACGTGCTGCAGGCGTGCGCCGTGGAACGCGAAGGGTTCGTCGCCACCCTCACCGGCACCGACGACGCGGCCGCGCTGCGCTCGATCGGCATCGATCTCGACGCGGTCCGCAGCAGCGTCGAGCAGACGTTCGGCCCCGGCGCCCTCGAGCAGGCCGAGCCGCCCCGGCGCGGCGGCTTCCTGTTCCGGCGCAGCAAGCTGCCCAACCGCTTCGGCAACGACGCGAAGAAGGCGCTGGAGCTGTCGCTGCGGGTCGCGCTGTCCATGAAGCACAACTACATCGGCACCGAGCACCTCCTGCTCGGCATCCTGCGCGAGGAGCGCGGCACCGGCGGCCGGCTCCTGCGCGAGCAGGGCATGAGCTACGACCGCACCATGGAGCTCGTCAAGGCCGCCCTGCGCAACGTCGCCTGATTCTTGTCATACCCCTGTGCTTGAGTGTCTGCATGGAACGGACACTGACGTGGCGACACCTCAACCGCGCTTTGCTGGCCCGGCAGTCGTTGGCGTCTCGTGTACGAGCTGACGCCCCCACCGTCCTGGAGACGATGGCTGGGCTCCAGGCGCAGTATGCCCCGTCCATGTACATCGGGCTGTGGACCCGGATCGAAGGCTTCGAGCGCGAGTCGCTGACCCGGCTCCTGGAGGCCCGCGAGGTCGTCCAGGCGACCATCCTGCGCGCCACCATCCACCTCGTCTCACGGGCCGACTTCTGGCCGTTCCTGATCGCGATCCGGGATGCCCGGCGCGACTGGTATCACCGCGTCACCCGCAACAGCGTCGGCCCCGCGGAGCTCACCGAGGCCGCGCAGAGCCTGCGCGAGCTCCTGCGGGAGCGGCCGGTCAAGCGGGCCGAGATCGACCAGCTCTACGGCCCGGAGGTCCGCGGCGGCGTCGGCATGCATCTCGACATGGTCCGCGTGCCCCCGACCGGCACCTGGGCCCGCCGCCGCGCGGACCTGTTCGGCTTAGCGGAGGGCTGGGTCAGCCCGCCCGAGATCACCGTCGAAGCAGCCCGGGAGCTGCTGGTGCGCCGGTATCTCGGCGGGTTCGGCCCGGCGCACCGCTCCGAGATCGCCGACTGGGCCGGCCTGAGCGTCACCGACGTCGCCAAGGTCCTGGCGACGATGGAGCTGCGCCGGTTCCGTGACGAGCGCGGACGGGAGCTCGTCGACCTGCCCGACCAGCCGCTGCCGGACCCGGAGACACCGGCGCCGGTGCGGTTCCTGCCCACCTACGACGCAACGCTGCTCGCACACGCCCGGCGGACCCTGATCCTGCCGGAGGAGCACCGCACCAAGGTGTTCCACGTGCGGATGCCCCAGTCGATCGGCACGTTCCTCGTCGACGGCCAGGTCGCCGGCACCTGGACGGTGAGCAAGACCGGCGTCGTGTCGTGGGAGCCGTTCGACAAGCTACCGGCATCGGTCCGCCGCCAGGTCGACACCGAAGCCGAGGCCCTGACCGCCTTCCACACAACACCGCCCCCACCCCGCACCACGCCGCCACCAAAGCCAAGGCCCTGACCACGTCCCACTCAACACCGCCGCCACACACACCCACGCGTTGCCCATCACCGCAACGGCCGAGACGGGTGCCGCGCGGGAAGCCGCCAGCACCGGTCCCCCGCCACGTCAACACTGAAGCCGAGCCCCTGACCGCGCTCCACTCAACACCGTCGCCACACGTCCCACGGCCCCCATCCCCGCAAACCACCGAAGCGGAAGCCGCCAGCGCCGCTCCACCGACACGTCAACACCGAAACCGCGACGCTGCCGGCATTCCACCCAACACCGCCCCATCCTGGCGCCACACCGACACCGAACCCACGGCACGGACCGAACACTGCACCCATGCATCAACGCACCGCCCATCACCGCAAACCACCAGAACAGAAGCCGCCAGCACCGCTCCACCGACACGTCAACACCGAAGCCACGACGCTGAAGGCATTCCACCCAACACCGCACCCGCCCGCCGTCACGTCGCCACCGAACCACAGCGCTGACCATGTCCCACTCGACGACGCCGTCACCCATCCACGCGCCGCCCATCACGCAAACCACCGGGACAGAAGTCGCCAGCGCCGATCCGCCGTCTTGTCAACGCCGAAGCCAAACGCTGACCACGTCTCAGTCGACACCGCCCCTACCCCGCGTCACGCCGACACCGCACCCACGGCACGGACCGAACACCGCACCCGTGCACCAACACGCAGCCATCGCCGCGAACCACCAGAACGGAAGCCCGCCGAGAAGCCACCGGCGCCGATCCACCGTCATGTCGCCACCAAAGCCGCGACGCTGACGGCATTCCACTCAACACCGCACCCGACCGCTGTCACGTCGACGCCGAAGCCGGAGCGCTGACCGCAGTCCACTCGACACCGCAACCGTCATCCACGCGCCGCCCACCACCGCAAACCGCCAGAACGGAAGCCGGCCGAGAAGCCGCCGGCGCCGGTCCACCAACACGTCAAACACCGGAGTGGCGACGCTGACGGCCCTCCTGCCAACGCCGCACCCGCCCCGCATCAACACCGACACCGCGGCACTGACCGCGTCCGACTCGACACCGCACCGTGCGCCAACGCGCCGCTCATCTCCGCAACCGCCGGAACAGGAGCCGTCGAGAAGCTACCGGCATCGGTCCGCCGCCACGTCAACGCCGAAGCCGAGGTGTTGGCCGCTTCCACTCAACGCCGCACCCGCCCCGCGTCACGCCGGATCCGAAACCGAAACTGCGGCACTGACCGCGGTCCGCTCGATGGCGCAACCGTGCATCCACGCGTCGGACTTCTGTGGGAGCGGGCGGCTGGCGTCAGGTTGACGACGGGGGCGGGGTGCTGGCCTTGTTCCATTCGACGTCGTAGTCGTGCATCCACGCGCTGGACTTCGCTGCGAATCGGCGGAAGAAGAAGGGCATTGTCAGGTCGCGGATGCGGGCGGTGACGGGGCCGGAGATCTTTGCGTCGCGGTTGGCGCCGGCGAACTTCAGCATCTGGGTGGTCCGGGGGCGGCGCAGGGTTTCGTAGTGGGTGAGGGCCGTGTCCATGTCGGGGGTGTCGCGTAGGCAGCGGGCGAGGACGACCGCGTCCTCGACGGCGAGGTTGGCGCCCTGGCCGGCGCCCATCGGGTGGGCCGCGTCGCCGAGGACGACCATGCCGTCGCGGTGCCAGCGTGGTACGCCGGCCGGCAACGCCTGCATCACGGTGCGGGGGTGCCAGTGGTCGGTGGTGCGGACCAGGGTGGCCGCCGGGCCGTGGTCGGCGTCGAACAGAGCCGCCAGCGCGGCGTGGTCCAGCGGGCCGGTGGGTGGTGCGGGCGAGGGGACCTGCGCCGCCCACAGGGTGCCGGCGGGGGTCGGGGCACACACCATCGTCGCCCTCGCGCCGAACGTGATCGTGAACGCGTCGGGGTCGACCGGGTGTGGTGAGCGGCCGCCGGCCGTCCACAGGCCCGCGTAGTGCGCGGCGGGTGCGGCCGGGTCGATGACGGTCCGCAGCCGTGAGTGGATGCCGTCGGCGCCGACGATGAGGTCGGCGGTCGCGGTGGTGCCGTCGGCGAACACGGCCGTGCGCCCGTGGCCGACGCCGGTCAGCCGGCGGCCGGTGACGATCCGCGCGCCCGACTCCAGGGCCAGGGCGCGCAGCGTCTCGACCAGGTGCCCGCGCATGAGCGTCACCCGTCCGCGGGCGGCCTCGCCGAGCACCTTGCCGCGACCGCTGCGCAGCCGTAGCAGCGGCAGCCGCGTGCCGCGGGCGGCTACCGCGTCCCGGCAACCGATCGCGTCGAGTGCCCGCAGCCCGTTGTCGCCGAGGCTGACGAACGACCCGACGTCGCCCGCCGGGTCCGCGTATGCCTCGTGCACCGTCACGTCCCACCCGATCCGTCGCAGCGCGATCGCCGCGACCGGCCCCGCGACCCCGCCCCCGATGACCATGGCCTCCATGCCCGCCTCCAAAACTGAATCTTCATTCGGTGAACTACGATTCAGTTTTACCGACTGCTACGGTCGACCGTCAAGAGGGGAGGTCGCGATGGCTACGCGCAGGGAGAAGGCGGCCCACACCTCCGCCGCCCTCAAGGAGGCGGCCCGGCAGCTCTTCGCCACCCGTGGCTACCTGAACACGAAGATCAGCGACATCACGGCCGAGGCCGGGCGGGCGGTCGGCTCGTTCTACGACCACTTCGCGAGCAAGGAGGAGCTGCTGCGGGCGCTCCTGGCCGACATGCAGGCCACCGCCGGCGAGGCACTCCCCGACCACGACCCGGACCACGACCTGTCCGACGAGGCGCAGCTGCGCTTCCACGTCGCCGCGGCCTGGCACACGTTCAAGACCCACCTGCCGGTGATGGTCGCCCTCTTCCAGTCCTCGATGCTGGAGGCGCCGTTCAGCGGGCAGGCCCGCACCCGCCTCGCCGAGGACACGGAGATCCTCCGGCAGCACCTGGAGCTCCTCGCGTCACGCGGCCACCAGCTGCCGGGCCGCCCCGCCGTGGTCGCCGAGGCGATGGGGGCGATGCTGGCGATGTTCGCCTACGCGCACCTCACCGCGCCCGAGCCGCGCCTGCCGGACGACGAGGCGATCGACACCCTCACCGCACTGCTGCACCGAGGCCTGCGGTAGAAACGTAGGCATGGCACGGATCGTCGTCACCGGAGCACACGGCAAGACCGGACGGGCGGTCGTCGCCGACCTGCTCGCCCACGGCCACCACGTCGTCGCCACCGACGCCGTCGGCAAGGCCGGCCACCTCAGCGAGCTCGGCACCCCCATGATGGTCGCCGACCTGACCGACTACGGCCAGGCGGTCGAGGTCGTGCAGGACGCCGACGCCGTCGTGCACCTCGCCAACATCCCGGCGCCGGGCATGTATCCGCCGGCGGTGACGTTCAACCGCAACTCGGCGATGAACTTCAACGTGTTCCACGCCGCGCAGAACGCCGGCGTCGGCCGGGTCGTGTGGTCCTCCAGCGAGACGACGCTGGGCCTGCCGTTCGACACTCCCCCGCGCTACGCACCGGTCGACGAGGAGCACTACCCGTTCCCGACGACGACCTACGCGCTGTCGAAGGTCGTCGGCGAGACCCTGGCCCGGGAGATCTCCGGGTGGAGCGGCATCCCGTTCGTCGGCCTGCGGCTGTCCAACGTCCACGCGCCCGAGGACTATGCCGCCGTCCCCGGCTACTGGAGCGACCCGCACGCACGGAAGTGGAACCTGTGGGGGTACGTCGACGTGCGCGACGTGGCCGCCGCCTGCCGGCTCGCGCTCGACGCGCCGGTCGAGGGCGCGAGCTCGTACGTGATCGCCGCCGCCGACACGATCATGGACCGGTCGTCGGCGGAGCTGATGCGCGAGGTGTTCCCGGAGGTGCCGCTGACCCGCGAGCTCGGCGAGTTCGAGACGCTGCTCTGCATCGACCGGGCCCGCGAGGTCCTCGGCTACGACCCGCGACACACCTGGCGCACCGAACTGCGCCACTGAAACCCGAAGCTCGCCACAGCAAACCCGAAGCACGCCAGTGAAACCCGAAGCGCGCCAGTGAAGCCAGGAAAGCCAGGAAGACGCTAGCTGGACAGCAGCGCCAGGAGCTCTGGCAGGGCGGTCGGCGAGACCGCCAGCTCGTGCAGATTGCACTCCATGCCCGACTCCGAGGCCAGGACGCCGGGCGTGGCGGGGTGGACGCGGCGCCAGCCGCGGGAGGTGAGCGCCGCCTCCATCACCACGACCACGGACGGGGTCGCGTCGAGGTCCTCGGGCTCGGTCGGGGGTTCGGGCTGCGCCG
Source organism: Dactylosporangium sp. NPDC006015 (assembly GCF_040614215.1). NCBI lineage: Bacteria > Bacillati > Actinomycetota > Actinomycetes > Micromonosporales > Micromonosporaceae > Dactylosporangium > Dactylosporangium sp. NPDC006015. Next base: position 228,666 of record NZ_JBEXUD010000007.1, on the reverse strand, counting down.
GCCAGTTCGCGGCGACCAGCTCGTCGAGGCGGGTCAGCAGCACCTCGACGACCTCAGCGTCGCCGTTCGCCGGACGGCCCAGCAGGGTGGCGACCTGGTCGTGCACGGCGCGCGCCTGCCGGACGACCCAGCCGGGCCAGGCGGTGGCCGGCACCGCGGCGAACGTGGTCCACTCCGCCGGCGAGCGGCGCAGGACGTGCCGGGCCAGGGCGCGCTCGTCGGCGGCCGGGAGCGGGTCGAGGGGCACGAGGTCCGCGGCCCGCAGCGCCAGGTGTGCGGCGGTCAGCGGCGCGATGGCGCCGGCGAGGTTCGGGTGCCGGTTCATCAGGGTCGTCCGGGTGTCGTCGTCGACGGACGCGAGGATCGCGCCGACGCGGATCGCGGCACGCCAGCCGTCATGGACGTCCTGGATCGCCGCCGAAGCGTGCTGCCACACCTGCTCCTCCAGGTCGAAGGCGAGGTCGGCGAACTCGAACTCGGCCAGGTCGGCCTTCACGACCGCACGGGCCGCGGTGTGCAGCCCGGAGGCGCTGCTGGCGGCCTGGTCGGCCTTGCGCTCCAGGGCGGTGGCGAACTCGCGGGTGGCGCGCAGCACCGCCGCCGCCCGCGGGGGCAGCTCGACACGCGACGGGTCGGCGGCCTCCTCGTACAGGTCCCGCAGGCGCGCGACGAGGTGGGCGCGGCGGTGGTCGACGACGGCGAGCTCGTGCGCGACCAGCGCGCGGATCTCGTCGATGGTCAGGCAGTACAGCAGCGGAAGCCCGACCAGCAGGACCCGCCGGCGGCGGCTGGCCCAGGCGCGGACGACGCCGTGGCCGGTGAGCAGGACCGCGTCGGGGGCGGCCACCCCGACCCGGGCGGCGACCTCAGTGACCAGGGCCAACAGCGTTCCGGTCGCGGCGACTCCCTCCGGTGGGGCCCCTGGGGGGCGTCCGTAGCGCATCAGGACCCATCTCGCGCGCCACACACTGATTTTGCCGGGCAACGGATCTTCGACGACGGCAACCGACACAGCGAAGCATCCTCATGACGGGGACGCGGCGCGTCAACGCGCACCGGCCATCCGGCGGGGGTGAATCCCGAAAGTCACCCGGATCGGTGCCGATGATGCCGTTGAGGACCCGGGGGTGAGATGTACCAGACGTTCAGTCCGTTGCTGGACGCGCTGAAGGAACGTGGAGCGGATCCGCAGGCGGTCGACCGGGCGGCGGAGGAGGCGGAGCGCACGGGGCGGTCGATCCGCGCCGTGCTCATCAACGACCACATCGTCACCGAGGATCAGCTCACCGAGGCGTCCGCCGATGCGTACGGGATCCAGACGCTGGACCTGGTCGGTTACCCGATCGATCCGGCGGCGATCACGAAGATCCCGATGGCGCTCGTCCTGAAGCACCGGGTCCTCGGCATCGCCCTCAACGATCTCGAAATCACCGTCGGCATCACCGACCCGGGTGACGTCCTGGCGCTGGATGACGTCCGCGCCGCGACGGGCCTCACGGTCCGCCCGGTCGTGGTGGCCCGCTCCGAGCTGCGCAAGATCATCGACCGGTTGAAGCGGGAGGAGAACGACCTCGGCGACGTCGCGGAGAGCCTGCGGGCGGAGTCGACGCCGGCCGTCTCGGCCCTGACGACGCTCAACGAGGACGCGCCGATCGTCCGGTACGTCAACTCGCTGCTCGAACAGGCGATCGTGAACCGCGCGTCCGACCTGCACCTGGAGCCCGGCGAGCACAACATGCGGGTGCGGTACCGCATCGACGGCGTCCTGCACGAGGTCGACACCGTGCCCAAGCACGTCCAGTCGGCGCTGATCTCCCGGTTGAAGATCATGTCGAACGTCGACATCACCGAGCGGCGCGTGCCGCAGAACGGCCGGATCACCGTCGAGATCAACCAGCGGGCGGTCGACCTGCGGACCGCGACGCTGCCGACGGTGTGGGGCGAGAAGATCGTGCTGCGCGTCCTGGACACCAGCGGCATGGACCTGAAGCTGGCGAAGCTCGGCTTCAGCAAGGCCAACGCGGAGCGCTTCGCGGCGTCCTACAACAAGCCGCACGGCATGCTGCTGGTCACCGGCCCGACCGGCTCGGGCAAGTCGACGACGCTCTACGCGACCCTCGCCGAGATCAGCAAGCCGACGGTCAACATCATCACCGTGGAGGACCCGGTCGAGTACCGGCTGCCCGGCGTCAACCAGGTGCAGGTGGACCACAAGGCGGGCCTGACGTTCGCGGCGGTGCTGCCCGCGATCCTGCGCTCCGACCCCGACGTGGTGCTCATCGGCGAGATCCGGGACCGCACCACCGCGCAGCTGGCGGTCGAGGCGGCGCTCACCGGCCACCTGGTGCTGTCGACCCTGCACACCAACGACGCGCCGAGCGCGGTCACCCGGCTCGTCGAGATGGGCATCGAGCCGTTCCTGGTCGGCTCGTCGGTCGACTGCGTGCTCGCGCAGCGGCTCGCGCGCCGGCTGTGCGACTGGTGCCGCACCGAGTACGAGCCGAACGAGGCGGAACTGGTCAGCGCGCGGTGGCCGTACGAGATCCTCGGCGCCCCCAGCACGCTGTGGCGACCTGTCGGGTGCCGCTCGTGCGCCAACACCGGCTACCGGGGCCGGATCGCGCTGCACGAGGTCATGCCGGTCTCCGCGGAGATCGAGAAGCTGGCGATCGACCGGGCCTCGGCGCACGAGATCCAGGCCGTCGCCCGCCAGGAGGGGCTCATCGACCTGCGCCTCGACGGCCTGGCGAAGGCCGCGGAGGGGCAGACCTCGATCCCGGAGGTGGTCCGGGTCGCCGTGTAACCCTCAACACAGCCGGGGCACTGCCGATGGGCCGCGTGTGGAGACCATGGTGACCAGCGACGAGCGCGCCTCGCTCGACGCGATGCTGGTGTCGCTCGTCCGCGTCGGCGGCTCCGACCTGCACCTGACCGTCGGGGCGCCGCCGACGGTGCGGATCAACGGCGGGCTGCGGTACCTGCCGGGCTACGACGACCTCACGCCCGCCGACACGGAGATGCTGGTCCGCGCCGCCGTGCTCAACGAGAGCCAGTGGAAGCACTTCGAGCAGATCCAGGAGCTGGACTTCGCCTACGCGATCGAGGGCGTGTCGCGCTTCCGGGTCAACCTGTACGCGCAGCGCGGCTCGTTCGGTGCGGCGTTCCGGGCGATCCCGCACAACATCAAGCCCCTCGACCAGCTCGGCGTGCCGGAGCAGGTGGCCCGGTTCGCGCACCTGCACCGCGGACTGGTGCTGGTGACCGGGCCGACCGGCTCGGGCAAGACGACGACCCTGGCCGCGATCCTGGACCTGGCGAACCGGACCCGCTCCTCGCACATCGTGACGATCGAGGACCCGATCGAGTTCCTGCACGAGCACAAGCGCTGCCTGGTGAACCAGCGGGAAGTGGGCGCGGACACGACGTCGTTCTCGATGGCGCTGAAGCACGCGCTGCGCCAGGACCCCGACATCATCCTCGTCGGCGAGCTGCGCGACCTGGAGACGACGTCGACGGCGCTGACCGCGGCCGAGACCGGACACCTGGTCCTGGCGACGCTGCACACGCAGAGCGCGGCGCAGACCGTCGACCGGGTCATCGACATCTTCCCGCCGCACCAGCAGCAGCAGGTGCGGGCGCAGATGTCCAACGCGCTGCAGGGCGTCGTCACGCAGGCCCTCGCGCCGCGCGCCGACGGGCAGGGCCGCACGATCGTCGCGGAGATCATGTTCGCCACGCCGGCGATCCGGAACCTGATCCGCGAGGGCAAGAACCACCAGATCCCGTCGTTCATGCAGTCCAGCGGCAACGACGGGATGCTCTCGTTCGACCAGCACCTGGCCGAGCGGGTCCGCCAGCAGCTCGTCACGTACGAGACGGCGCTGGAGATGTGCCACTCGGCGGAGGAGTTCCGCCGTCTCGCCGGCCGGATGTGATGTGAGTCGTCATGACAGCGACGAAGACGTACGACTACCAGTCGATCGACCACGACGGGAAACGCGCCAAGGGCAAGATCGAGGCGTCCAACGAGCTCGCCGCCGCGCAGCTGCTGCGCCAGCAGGGCCTGACGCCGCTCGCCATCACCAGCGCCGACACGCTGATGAAGCGCGACATCACCATCCCCGGGCTCGGCGACCGGACGACGCTCAAGGACCTGTCGGTGTTCTCCCGGCAGTTCGCGACGATGACGCAGTCCGGCATGTCGCTGCTGCGCTCCCTGTCGGTGCTGGAGGAGCAGGCGCAGAAGCCGTCGCTGAAGAAGGCCGTCGGCGAGGTCCGGCTCGACATCGAGGGCGGCATGTCGCTGTCCGGCGCGCTCGGCAAGCACCCGAAGGTCTTCCCGACGCTGATGGTGGCGATGATCCGGGCCGGCGAGACCGGCGGCTTCCTCGACAGCGCCCTGGACCGCATCGCCACGAACTTCGAGAAGGACGCCCAGCTGCGCGGGAAGATCAAGAGCGCGCTCACGTACCCCGTGATCGTGCTGCTCTTCACCGTCGTGATGATCAGCGCGGTGCTCATCTTCATCGTGCCGATCTTCGAGAAGATGTTCAAACAGCTCGGCGGCGAGCTCCCGCTCCCCACGAAGATCATCGTGAACGCCAGTCACACGCTCTTCTGGCTGGGCCCGCTCATCATCGCCGTGTTCGTCGTGGTCACGGTGACGCTGCGGAAGATGATGGCGGTGAACCCGGCGGTACGGCTGCGGGTGGACAAGATCAAGCTGAAGCTGCCGGTCTTCGGGCCGCTGTTCACGAAGATCGCGCTGAGCCGTTTCTCGCGCAATCTCGGCACCCTGCTCGGCGTCGGCGTGCCGGTGCTGCAGGCCCTGGATGTGGTCGGTGCCACCACCGGAAACGCTGTGATCAGCAACGCCATGGCCGATCTCCAGAACGCGGTGCGCGAGGGCCAGCCGATGTCCTCGCAGCTCGGCAACCACAAGATTTTTCCATCGATGGTCGTGCAAATGGTGGAAGTCGGCGAAGAAAGCGGCCAAATCAGTCAGATGTTGGAGAAGGTTGCCGATTTCTACGACCGAGAGGTGGACAGCGCGGCAGACGCACTCACCGCGTCCATCGAACCGATCATGGTGCTCGTCATGGGTGGCGTGGTCGGCGGGATGATCATCTGCCTCTACCTGCCGATGTTCTCGATCTACCAGAACATCCAGAGCAACTGACAACAGCACCTGAGAACCACCGAAAACGAACGGCGCGCCAGGCAGCGGAGCCTCGCCGCAACCACCACCACACCCCATGCAGGAGCAGGAGGCTCACCCATGAAGGAAACGCTGCGCAGGATGCAGAAGAAGCGTGCCGCCGGAGACAGCGGATTCACGCTCGTCGAACTCCTCGTCGTTGTCGTGATCATCGGCGTCCTTGTCGCGATCGCCGTCCCCATGTACCTCAACTACCGGAAGGGCGCGGCGAACAAGTCCGCCGAGTCCGACGTCCGCGCCGCGGTCAGCGCCGCCGAGCAGTTCTACACCGAGAACGGCAACAAGTACCCGGAGGACGTGCAGAGCGCGGCCGAGGGCGGCGCGATCGACATGTACCTCGACACCGCCGCCAAGACCGGCGTGAAGCAGACCGCCAACGCGTCGCCCGGCAACAAGCTGTATTTCCACAACTTCGGTGACGGCACGTACCGTATCTGCGGCCAGAACGCGGACGGCAAGACGTTCTACACGTACTTCAGCGGCACCGGCGGCTCGGTGAAGAAGTCGTCCAAGACGGACCTCAAGACCTGCGCCGAGGAAGGCGCCCCGGCCACGCCCTGACCGGTTCCCTGCGTCCGAGGCTTCGGTGGCGGCTCGCGGTGACGCGGGCCGCCACGCCGGTCTCTTCACGCATCTCCTCACGGATCTTCACGGGAAGGAGCACGCTGATGCTGCTCGCGCTCGTCGGCGTGCTCGGCCTCGCGATCGGGTCGTTCCTCAACGTCGTCATCCACCGCGTCCCCCGCGGCGAGTCACTGCTCCGGCCGGCCTCGCACTGTCCACAGTGCACGGCGCCGGTCCGGCCCTGGCACAACGTCCCCCTGCTCGGCTGGCTGCTGCTGCGCGGCCGCTGCGCCGACTGCAAGGCCCCGATCAGCGTCCGCTACCCCCTGGTGGAGCTCGGCACGGCCGCGCTGTTCGTCGCCGTCACCGCCCGCCTGGGCTGGTCGGCGGCGCTGCCCGCCTGGCTGTACCTCGCGGCGATCGCGGTCGCCCTGGCCCTCATCGACCTCGACGTGCTGCGCCTGCCCAACGCGATCGTCCTGCCGTCCTACCTGGTGGTGCCGGCCCTGTTCCTGCCCGCCGTAATGCTGGAGGGGGACTGGTCCGCGGGGCTGCGTGGCCTGGTGGGCATGGCGGTGCTCTTCGCCTTCTATCTGCTGCTGTCCCTGGTGTACCCGGGCGGCATGGGCTTCGGCGACGTCAAGCTCGCCGGCGTGCTGGGCCTGTACCTCGGCTGGCTGGGCTGGGCGCCGCTCGCCGTGGGGACCCTGGCGGCGTTCCTCCTCGGCGGGATCGCCGGGATCGCGCTGATGGCCGGCGGCCGCGCCGGGCGCAAGACCGCGGTGCCCTTCGGCCCGTCGATGCTCGCCGGGGCGCTGGTCGCGCTCTTCGCGGCCGCGCCGATCGCCGACTGGTACACCTCCATCCTCCTGCCCGCCTGACGGTTTTTCTAAGGAGCACGATGGCTGCCGTCAACCTCATCGGACTGGACATCGGCACGACGTCCATCCGTGCGGCGGAGACCAGCAACAGCAAGGACGGGCCGGTCATCAGCAACTTCGGCCACATCCTGCTGGGCCCCGGCGTGGTGCAGAGCGGTGCCGTCCAGGACGAGCACGCCGTCACCACGGCGCTGAAGCAGCTGTGGTCGACGTTCAAATTCCGCAGCCGCAAGGTCGCGCTCGGCGTCACCCACCAGCAGGTCGTGGTCCGCGAGACCTCCGTCGCCAACCTGCCGGCGAAGGAGATGCGCAAGGCGCTGCCCTTCCAGGTCCGTGACGCGCTGCCGCTGCCGCCGGAGAAGTCGCTCATCGACTTCTACCCCCTGGAGGATCCCGGCTCCGCCGACACCGTCCGCGGGCTGCTCATCGCCGCGCCCAAGGAGCCGGTCCTCGCCGCGATCCGCGCCGTCGAGGCCGCCAAGCTGCACGTCGCGCGCGTCGACCTGGCGTCCTTCGCCCTGCTGCGGGCCGCGTCCCGGCTCGACGAGCAGGTCGAGGCGCTCGTCGACATCGGCGCGCACGCGACCAGCGTCGTCGTGCACCACGACGGCGAGCCGCTCATCGTGCGGACCATCCCCCGCGGCGGCAACGAGATCACCCGGACCGTCGCCGACCGGCTCGACCTGCCCCTCGATCAGGCCGAGGAGGTCAAGTGCCGGGTCGGGCTGCGCACCGACACCGACGGGCAGACCGCCTCGGCGCTCAAGGACGCGGTCCGGCCGCTCATCAACGAGATCGGCAGCTCGTTCGCGTACCTCACGGCCGCCGGCCGGCAGGCCCGGGTCAGCCGGCTCGCGCTCACCGGCGGCGGCTCGATGCTGCCCGGCCTCCTCGAGGCCCTGCACGCCCAGCTGCACGTGGAGGTGATCGCCGTCGACCCGGTCATGCGGGTCCGCGGGCTGCGCCGGGTCCGCCACGGCAGCCTCGAGCACGTCCGCGCCTCGGCGGCCGTGTCCGTCGGCCTGACCCTGGGAGCGTCGTCGTGACCGAGCCGTGGTGGAAGGACGAGCCGGAGCGCAAGCTCACCGGCATCGTCCTGCCGTCCTGGGGCGACGACCAGCCCGACGACCAGCCCGACGACCAGCCCGACGACCAGCCCGACGACGAGCCCGACCCGCGGGCCCGCCCCGCCGACCGGCCGCGCACCCGCCCCGCCGACCCGCTGTCCGCCGCCCCCTCCCCCACCGGCCCGCCGCGCACCCGTGACGCCGGCCCGCCGCCCGGCTGGCCGGCCGACCCGCCACGCACCCATGACGCCGGCCCGTTGACCGCTGACCAACGGTCCGCCGACCCGCGACCCACCCGCGCCGCCGACCCGCTGACCGATCCGCTGACGGGCCCGCTCGACGCGTTGACCGGTCCGCTCGACGCGTTGACCGGTCCGCGCGGCGCCTGGCAGGACGAGGCGCCGGCCGCGGACGGGCAGCGCCTGGTGCCGCTGGTGCCGCTCGTGCCGTCCGGACCGCCGCCGGTGTGGCCGCCCGCGGACTTCGCGTCACCGGCCGGCGACGCACCGGACGCGCCGCGGGCAGCGGTGCGGCTGCCGTCCCTGGGCGAGCCGCTCGACGCCCCCCACGGCAGCGGCCCGCTCGAACCGCACCGCGACGACACCCTGGTCGGTTCGCGGTCGCCGCAGGCCACCCGGGCGGCGGCCACGGAGACGGCCGCCCCGCGGCGGGAGTTCCCCCGGTACATCGCCGGCGAGCTCGTCCTCCCCGGCACCGCCCCGCAGCCGCAGGCAGCACCGCAGCCCACGCAGTTCACCGACGCGCCCACGGCACCGCTCCCCGCGACCCTGCCCGCGACCCTGCCCACGACCCTGTCCACGACTCAGTCCACGACGCTGCCGACGGCCACCATGCCCACGGCGACGCCGCCGCCCTCGACCTGGGCGCCGCAGCCGGCGTCGTCCCCGCCGCCCGCCGAGCGGACCCCCACGCTGTCCCCGCAGGCCTCCGCCCCCACCACCCGGGAACCCGGACAGGACGCGGGGAAGGCCGCGCCGGTGCTGCCGGGCGTCCAGTTCACCGCGCCCGCCAGGTCCCCGCTGGCCCGCCCCCTGCAGGAAGCACGGCCGGACGAACGGCCGGAAGCGCGGCCGGAAGCGCGGCCGGAAGCGCGGCCGGAAGCGCGGCCGGAAGCGCGGCCGGAAGCGCGGCCGTCGAGGCAGGCCGGCGCGGCCCAGGACCCGGCGCTCAAGGCGCCCCCGCACCACCCGCCGGCGCCGGCCCCCACCCCCACCGGGCTGCCGCAGGCCGACGTGCCCCCGCCACCCCGCCCGACACCGCCGTCGGTCCCGCCGGCGCAGGCGGGATCACCGGCGGCGGGGCCGCAGCCGGGACCGCAGCGCGCGCCCGTGGCCGGACCCGGTGACGCGGCGACCGTGACCAAGCCCGCCGTCCCGGCCGCCGTCCACGCGGCGCAGCAGGGCGCCCCGGTCGCGCAGCAGGACCAGGAGGCACCGGCGCGGAAGAGCCGGGACGGGGCACCGCACCCCGCGTTCCCGGAGGCGACGGCCCGCTCCATGCGGATCCTGCCGATCGCGGCGGACCTGCTGCCGATGGAGATCACCGACCGGCGCCGGCTCAGCACGGTCCGGCGGCTCGTCGTCACGGCGCTGGCCGTGTTCGCGCTGCTGCTCGCCGGCTGGTTCGTGGTCGCCTACCAGCACACCCAGCAGGCGTACGACGAGGTCGACCGGATCAACGACTCGAAGGTCGACCTGCTGCGCGAGAAGGCGAAGTACACCGAGGTCGACAGCATCCAGAAGCAGCGCAAGGCGATCGCCGACCAGCTGCGGCTCGTGATGGCGCGGGACCTGTCGTGGTCGGCGCTGCTGACGTCGCTGCAGCAGGCGGCGCCGAAGGGCGTCGCGGTGCAGAGCGTCACCGGCTCGCTCGCCCAGACGGACAGCACCGCCGACCCCGACGTGGTCGGCCTGATCACGCTGACCGGCACGGCGCCGTCGAAGGCGGCGATCGCCGCGTACGTCGACACCCTCGGCAAGGTCACCGGGATCGGCAACCCGTTCCCGACAGACGCGACCGAGAGCGACGAGGGTCTCACGTTCACGATCCGCGTCGACATCACCCCGGCGGCGCTCGGCGGCCGGTTCACGTCGCCGAGCGCGGCACCGAGCGCCTCAGGAGGCAAGTGATGCGACCGGAGCGCCTGTGGCTGCTCGGCGGCGCGTTCGGCGCGCTGCTCCTGCTGGTCTTCACCTACTTCTTCGTCATCCAGCCGAAGTACCAGAAGGCCGACGACCTGCGGGGCATCGCCGACGACACCACGACCGAGGTGACCAGGCTGCGCAGCGTGATCGCCGGCCTCGACGAGCAGAACCAGCACATCGCCGAGTACCGCAAGGAGCAGGCCACCAACCTCGCCGCGCTGCCGCAGACCGACTCGGTCGCGGCCCTGCTGCGGGAGCTGCAGACGGCCGGCGAGCTGACCGGCGTCACGGTGAGCGGGGTCAGCGTCGGCGGCGCGGCGGAGGTCACCGTCGGCGGGCAGAAGGTGCAGGCGCTGCCGATCAGCCTGACCGCCGCCGGACCGGCCGCGAAGGTCAACCCGTTCCTGGACCAGCTGCAGAAGGTGCAGCCGCGGGCGCTGCTCATCGGCAGCCTGAACGTCGCCACGACGTCCGCCGGCAAGGCGACGCTGACCCTGACGGTCCAGGCGTTCTACGCCGGTGGGAAGTAGCGCCGGGATGCGACGGACTCCCCCCTCCGACGCCGGGTTCACCCTGGTCGAGACCCTCACGTCGATCGCGATCATCGGCGTGGTGATGACGGCGCTGACGACGTTCTTCGTCTCCACGACGGCGACGCTCAACAAGCAGCGCGGCCTGCAGATGGCGATCCGGCTCGCCCACGACGGCGTCGAGCTGGTCAAGTCGATGCCCGGCCCGTCCCTCGTCACCGGGCGCAGCGCGAAGGACGTGACCGCGCAGTTCGGCAAGCTCAAGAACGGCCAGATCCCCGGGCTGGCCGGCTTGGACGTGGCCGGCCTGCTCAAGGCGATGACACCGGCCTTCGACACCAACCTCGGCCCGCTCGCGGACAGCGTCACGCCGGTCCTGCCGATCGTGCCGGAGGTCATGAAGGTCAACAACACGGCGTTCGACCGGCAGTGGTTCGTCGGCTCGTGCCAGATGCCGCTCGGCAGCGACGTGTGCGGCCTGCTGTCGCTGCCGGGCACGCTGCTGCCGTTCTACCGCGTCGTCGTCGCCGTCACCTGGCCCAACGACCGGGCCTGCAAGAGCACCGGCGGGGTCTGCTCCTACGTGACGCAGACCCTCGTCAGCGCCTCCGTCGCGGACCCGATCTTCAACCCGCTCGTCACCGTCACCGCGCCGCTGCCGGACAACCCCGGCAACCAGACCGACGAGGTGTCGGTGCCGATGGCGAAGGCGATCACGCTCACCGCGACGACGGCCTACCCGCCGCTGAGCTGGACGGTGGAGAACCTGCCGCCGGGCCTGTCCTACACGCCGGCCGGGGTGATCACCGGCACGCCGACGGTCGCCGGCACCTACGTGGTCCGGGTCGTGGTCACCGACAAGGCGTCCAGCAACGACGCGTCGTTCAACTGGACGGTGGTGCCGACGCCGACCGCCGCGCCGGTCGACCAGACCTGGGACGCCGGCTCCGCGGCGACCTACACGCTGCCGGTCACCGGCGGCATCGCCCCCTACACGTGGGCGGCGACGGGCCTGCCGGCCGGCTTGACGCTCAACGCGGCGACCGGGGTCGTGTCCGGCACCAGCACGGTGAGCGGCGCGGCGGCCGCGGCCACCGTGAGCGTGACGGTGACCGACAAGAACGCCAAGAAGCACACCGCGTCGTTCAAGTGGAACACGAAGGTCGCGGTGCAGTTCCCGACCGCCAACACGCCGATCGCCCTGACGAAGGGCTCCGGATACACCGGCAATGTCGGCGCGGCCGGCGGGTCCGGCGGCTACACGTGGACGGCGACCAACATGCCGCCCGGGCTGACGCTGTCCGCGTCGGGCGCGCTCACCGGCACGGTGACCGGCTCGACCCGCTACCTGGTGACGCTGACGGTGAAGGACAGCAACGGCGTGACGAACTCGGCCGTCGTCCCGGTCAACGTGACCACGCCCGTCGCCACCGACCTCCGGATCGTCACGCCGACCACCGCGGCGCCGGACAAGACCGGGACGAAGGGCACCGCGATCGCCTCGCAGGCGTCGGCGGCGGCCGGCGGCACGACGCCCTACACGTGGGCGGCGACGGGTCTGCCGGCGGGGCTGTCCATCAACGCCAGCACCGGCGCGATCACCGGCACGCCCACGACCGCCGGGACCTCGACGGTGACGCTGACGGTCACCGACAAGGTCGGCGCGACGGCCGTCTTCATGTTCGCCTGGAAGATCACGTGAACGCCTTCCTGTCGCGGCTGCGCCGCGAGGACGCCGGGGTCACCCTCGCCGAGATGGCGGTGACGACCAGCATCATGTCCGCGGTCATGGCCATCTTCACCACCGGGGTCATCCAGCTGTTCCAGGCCGGCAACAACAACGAGCTGGTGGCGCTGACCGAGTCGCAGCTCAACACCGCGTTCCTGCGGCTGGACCGCAACCTGCGCTACGCGGCCGGGATCGGGCCGGTGCACGCCGACGCGGCCGGCAACCAGTTCGTCGAGTACCTCAACACCGAGGTCAGCGGCAAGCCCGAGTGCGCGCAGCTGGAGATGAACGTGGCGGCCAAGGTGCTGCGCCGCCGGGTGTGGCCGCAGACGACGACGCCGACGGCGAAGTGGGTCGTGCTGGCCAACGAGGTCGACGTCGCGAAGAGCTCGTTCACGCTGGTGCCGTCCGGCAAGTACACCGGGTTCCAGCGGCTGCGGATCGTCCTGTCGGTGACGACGAACCCGGGCCGCGGCCACACGGAGGCGCTCACCGACCTGACGTTCACCGCGCTCAACAGCAGCTTGAAGGACGACCCGAACAAGTTCTGCCCGGAGGCCCGAAAATGAGCCTGTTCCGACGGTTCAGAGTGCGCGACGACCGGGGGTCGCTGCCGCTCGCCATGATGCTGACGCTGGTCGGCACGTCCCTGTCGACGCTCATGGTGCCGGTGGTGATCGGGCAGGTGCGCGACACCGCGTCCACGATCGAGCGGGCCAAGGCGCTGCACGCCGCCGAGGCCGGCATCGACGTCGTCATGGGCGGCATCCGCGCCTCCCTGGGCAGCATCGCCAACCTCGTCTGCCTGCCGGTCGTCTCGCCGCTGCTGGGCGTCGTCGGCTCGGGCCTGCCGGGCCGCTACCAGGTGTCGGTGGAGTACCAGGACGCGGTCGGCACCCCGCTGTCGTGCGCGTCGAAGACCTCGCACCTGCTGGCGGTGCCGTCGTTCGCGGTGATCACGTCGACGGGCACGGCGAAGGGCGACCCCGGCGACCCGTTCCCGGCCGGCGACTCGCGGACGCTGACCGCCACGTACGTCTTCCGCACCACCAACGCCAACGTCGAGGGCGGCCTGGTGCGCTTCTACGGCGGCGCGTTCTGCCTGGACGCCGGGTCCGGCTCGCCGGCCGTCGGCACGAGCGTCACCACCCAGCCGTGCAACCCGGGCAGCTCGCGGCAGACCTTCACGTACACGACGGACCTGACGCTGCAGCTGGTCTCGTCGAAGACCGCGGCCAACCCGTCCGGCATGTGCGTCGACTCGGGGCCCAGCCCGGTGTCGGGCGCGCTGCTGCAGTTCCAGGTGTGCGGGAAGGTGACCGTCCCGTACTACCAGCGGTGGAGCCTCAACGACAGCTCCAACTTCCAGAGCACCTCGTCGACCGGCGGGCTCGGCTCGTTCTGCATGCACGCGAAGGCCGGCAGCACCGCCGGCGCGTTCATGGAGCTGATCGGGTGCGGCGGTGCGTCGGACAACACCCGCACGTTCGCGCCGGAGGCGAGCGTCGGCGCCGGCAACGCGGGCGCCCCCAACAACCTGGTGAACTTCAAGCAGTTCGGGCGGTGCGTCGACGTCACCAACTTCGACACCACCCTCGGCTTCCTCATCGTGTGGCCGTGCAAGCAGGCGCCGAACCCGCTCAGCGTGGCGTGGAACCAGCGCTTCACGGTGCCGCTGTCGGCCAACGGGAAGGACACGGTCAGCGGGCGGATCACCACGTACGACAACACCAAGACGAACACGCTCTACTGCCTCACGACCTTCAAGCCCGGTGGCAGCACCCACTTCGTGACGATGCAGAAGTGCCCGGCCGCGGGCAAGGACCCGAACGTCGAGTGGGACGTGTCGTACCAGATCGACAACTCCTACCCGACGAGCTACGTCATCAAGGACGCCTACGGCCAGTGCCTGTCCCCGGCGAACCTGGACGACCCGAAGCTGCCCCCCGGCGACATCTTCAAGGGCAGCACCGTCGTCAGCAAGCTCACCACCGCCGTGTGCGACGGCAGCAAGCTGCAGAAATGGAACGCGCCGGCGAACATCGAAGATCCGACACCCCTGAAGAACATCGGGGAGAAGTGACGATCCCGTAAGGGACCTCCTGACGCCCGGCCGCGCCGGAGATCAGGGTGCGGTCCGTGCATCGCCTGGATGGCTTCCGGCCTCACGGTGACGAGGCTGGACGCCATGACCATCACCTGGGAGAAACCGGCGCTGCGGCCGGTCGGCCTCGGCCGGCAGGTCGGCATCGTGACGGCGGCGGTGGCCGCGTACTTCGGGGTCCGCGGCGCCACGGAGGCCGCCACGGACCAGGCCCTCGCCAACGCGGCGAAGGTCGTCGACTTCGAGAAGTCGGTGGGGCTGTTCCACGAGTCGTGGCTGCAGTCGACGCTCGCCGGCAGCCCCGCCGTGGCGACGTTCTTCAACTGGATCTACATCTACGGGCACTGGCCGGTCATCGTCGCGACGCTGATCTGGCTCGCGCGGACCAACCCGGCGATCTACTACCGCACCCGCAACGCGATGCTGCTGTCCGGCGGGATCGGCCTGGTCGTCTTCATGCTCTTCCCGCTCGCCCCGCCGCGCCTGGCGGAGCTCGGCCTGGTCGACACGGTGACGCAGTCGGACGGCGCGTACCGGGTGCTGCAGCCGACGATGTTCACCAACCAGTACGCCGCGATGCCGAGCCTGCACGTCGGCTGGGACCTGCTCATCGGCCTGGCGATCCTGGCCGCGGCGCGCGGGCCGCTGCTGCGGGCGTTCGGCGCGGCGATGCCCGTGCTGATGGTGGCCGCCGTCGTGCTGACCGCGAACCACTACATCGTCGACGCGATCGCCGGCGCCGCGCTCACCACCACCTGCTGGCTCGTCCTGCGGGCCCGGGAGCGGCGCAGTCCCCGCGGCTATGCCGGATGGGACGGTCTGGCCCTGCGTTAGGGCCTACGCTTTGCACATGGAACACCTGGAGCTGGAGCACCTCGGGTTCCCGGCGGACGTGATCCCGTTGCAGTACCAGGCGCTGCTGCTGTCCGACGACCGCCGGATGGAAGCCTTCGCCGGCGCGATCGCCCACACCGTCCAGCCCGGGTCCAGGGTCCTCGACCTCGGCTGCGGGACCGGCGTCCTGTCCTTCTTCGCCGCCCGGCAGGGCGCCACCGTGACCGCGATCGAGCGCGAGCCGCGGGTCTTCGCGACCGCCCGGGCGGCCCTGCGGGCGGCGGTCGGCGACGCCGTCACCGTCGTGCACGCCGACGCCCGCGACTACCTGCCCGAGGAGCCGGTCGACGTGGTGCTGTGCGAGATGCTGCACGTGGGCCTGCTCCGCGAGCGGCAGATCGAGGTCATCAACAGCTTCAAGCGCCGCTACCTGCGGCACATCGGCGGGCCGCTGCCGCGCTTCGTGCCCGAGGCGTGCGTGCAGGCGGCGCAGCCGGTCGAGCAGGACTTCACGTACTTCGGCTACACGGTGCCGGCCCCGGTGTTCCAGCTGCCGGAGAACCTCCAGCCGCGCACCGTCGAGGCCGCCCCGCCGCAGGTGTTCCAGCAGTTCTTCTACACCGACCCGCTGCCGCACGACTGCGTCGGCGACCTGACCTTCGTCGCGGAGCGGCCGGCCGTGGTCAACGCGGTGCGCGTCATCACGAAGAACCTGTTGTCGCTGCTGTACGAGCCGCCCGGCTCCGTCGACTGGACCATGAACTACCTGGTCGTGCCGATGCGCGAGCCGGTCGAGGTGCTCCCCGGCGACGAGGTGCGGATCCGGTTCGACTACTGCCCCGGCGACGAGATCACCGTCCTCGCCGACAGCCTGACGGCCAGCGTCCCCGCCCACGCGCACTGATGCTCCGCTGGCTCACGGTCCTCGCGGTCTTCCTGGTCCTCGGCGGGCTGTGGTGGCTCGTCGCCCGGCGCCGCTCCCCCGACCGGCGGCGGACGTTCGGCCTGGTCGCGTCGGTGTCGGGGACGCTGCCGTGGATCTGGATGATCCTCACGCCGTCGTCGCACGCGCGTCGGGTGCACCTGGACCCGGTCAGCGGCCTCGGCGGGATCCTCGCGTCCGGGTTCGCCGAGGCCGCCGTGCAGATCGTCGGCAACCTGCTCGTCTTCGCGGCGTTCGGCGCGTTCGCCCCGCTGCGCTGGCCGCGGCTCACCCTGGGCCCGGTGCTCCTGCTGGCGGCCGCCGGCTCGGCGACCGTCGAGCTGCTCCAGTACGTCCTGGACCTGGGCCGGGTCACCGCCACCGACGACGTGCTGGTCAACACCCTCGGCGCGGGTCTCGCGTACGGGGCCGGGCGGCTGCTGCCACCCGGCCCTGTGTCACGAGGCCTTGATGTGGAACCGCTCGTCGGCCACGAGGGCGGCGAGCCGGTCCTCGGGCAGCGGTAGCGCGGCGAGGCTCTTGTCGCCGCCGCCGGGCCGGTCGTCCGACTTCGCCTGGGCCAGGAAGACCACCGTGCCGTCGGGGTACCGGTAGGCCGCCCACTGGTCGAAGTCGCGGCCAGGGGCGCCGGTCGCGACGCCGACGGTCACCCCGGCCGTCGTCGTCACCAGCTTGCAGCTCGCCGGGGCGGTCCAGAACCCGCCCGCGACCGCGCAGGCGTCCCCGGTCGCGGCGACCAGGCCCGGCTCGTACACGGTGACCAGCAGCTGACCGACGCCGCCGTCCTTGCCGAGCTGGGTGCTGGCCAGGTAGGACCAGGTGTCCTTGCCGCCGATCTTCCCCTCGTACTGGGCCTGCGACATGCGTGACGAGACCAGCTGGTCGGTGCCCGGGTTGTCCAGCGCCGTGTACGCCGCGGGCACGATCGCGAGGAGGTCCCGCATGAGCTGCTCGCCCTGGTCGAACTTGTGGCCGGCGCGGGCGGTGCGGTCCTGCTGCGGCTGCCCGTCGGGGCCGGTCGGCCAGACCTCCTTGGTCTCGGTGCCCGCCCCGGGCGCGGTGACGGTCCCGGACGCGTTGGCGGGCGGCGGCGTCTGCCCCGGCGCCCCCATCTGCAGCGGCGCGCCCGCACCGGGCCCGCCGCCGGCGACCGCGACCGCCACGGCGGCGACGACCGCGGTCACCCCGAGGCCGGCACCGCCGGCGACCAGGTTGCGGCGGCGGACCGCCCGGCGGCCGGTGGTGACGGCCACCGCCGGCGACATCGGCGGCGGCGGGGTGGAGCTGTCGAGGGCGTCGCGTAGCGACACCCGGAAGTCGTCCTCGTTCATGTCTGCGTCCTCGTCGCTTGCGAGTGGCTGCTGGTCTGCAAGTGCGTGCGAAGGGTCTGCAGCCCCCGCGCGGCCTGGCTCTTCACGGTGCCGGTGGTGCAACTGAGCAGGGCCGCCGTCTCCTCGACGGACAGGTCCTCCCAGTACCGCAGGATCAGGACCGTCCGCTGCCTGGCCGGCACGGCGGCGAGGGCGGCGAGCAGCGCGATCCGGTCGTCGGGCTCCCGGTCGTGGCTGACGGCGTCCAGCGGCCGGTCGGTGACCCGCACCCGGTGCCACCAGCCGAGCCGGCGATCGTCCAGGAACACCCGGAAGAGCGTCTGCCGCAGGTATCCGTCGAGGGCCTCGTGCCGGCTGACCCGGTCCCACACCACGTACAACTTGGTGAACGCCACCTGCGTCAGGTCCTCGGCCCGGTGCCAGTCGCCGCACAGCAGGTACGCCGTGCCGCGCATCGCGTCCGACCGCGCGGCGAAGTACTCGGCGAACGCCGTGTCCCGATCCGTCATGCGTAACTCACGGGTCCGGCTGTCCGATCGGTTGCACGGACCGCCGGAAAACATCCGTCCCGATACAGTCGGTACGTGACCACGGACAACCCGTTCTTCGCCGCGAGTGACCTGCCATACCAGCTGCCGCCCTTCGACCGCATCGAGACCGGGCACTACCTGCCCGCGTTCGAGCGGGGCATGGCCGAGCAGCGGGCCGAGGTCGAAGCCATCGCCAGCCTGCCGGAGCCGCCGACGTTCGACAACACCCTCGTCGCGCTGGAGCGCTCCGGGCGCGTCCTGCAGCGCGTGTCGGCCGCGTTCTTCAACGTCACCAGCTCAGACACCAGCCCCGAGCTGCAGGAGATCGAGTCGCGGGTGGTGCCGCTGCTGTCCGCGCACGGCGACGCGATCATGCTGGACCGCCGGCTCTTCGAGCGCATCGAGCAGCTGTACGCCCAGCGCGACGCCCTCGCCCTCGACGCCGAGCCGGCCTGGCTGCTGGAGCGGTACCACACCGAGTTCGTCCGGGCCGGGGCGCGGCTGTCCGAGCAGGAGCACGTGCGGCTCCGGGAGCTCAACTCGGAGCTGGCGGCCCTCGCGACCGAGTTCGGCAACAAGGTCCGCGACGGCATGAAGGCCGCCGCTGTCGTCGTCGAGGACGCCGCCGACCTGGCCGGGCTGTCCGCCGACGCGATCGCCGCCGCCGAGGTCGCCGCCCGCGACCGGGGCCTGACCGGCGGGTATGCGCTGAACCTGATCCTGCCGACGGCCCAGCCGGCGCTCGCGTCGCTGCACAACCGCGAGGTCCGGGAGCGGCTGCACACCGCCTCCGTCGGCCGCGGCTCCGCGGGCGGGGACCACGACACCACCGGCCTGGTGCTGCGCATCGTGCGGCTGCGGGCGGAGCGGGCGCGGCTGCTCGGCTTCGAGCACCACGCGGCCTACAACATCGCCGACAACACCGCCCGCAGCGTCGACGCGGTCCAGGAGATGCTGGCGAAGCTCGCCCCGGCCGCGGTCGCCAACGCCCGGATCGAGGCCGAGGACCTGCAGGAGGCGATCGGCGACGAGTTCACCCTGCAGCCGTGGGACTGGGCGTACTACACCGAGCAGATCCGCCGGGACCGCTACGCGATCGACGAGGCGGAGCTGCGGCCGTACTTCGAGCTGGAGCGGGTGCTGGGCGACGGCGTCTTCCACGCCGCCGGCCGGCTGTACGGCATCCGGTTCCAGGAGCGGCCGGACCTTCCCGCGTACCACGGCGACGCCCGCGTCTTCGAGGTCTTCGACCGCGACGGCGGGCCGCTCGGGCTGTTCATCGGCGACTTCTTCACCCGGCCGTCGAAGCGCGGCGGGGCGTGGGCCAACGCGCTCGTGCCGCAGTCGCGGCTGTTCGGCACCGCGCCGGTCGTCGTCAACAACCTCAACATCAACCGGGCGCCGGAGGGCGAGCCGACGCTGCTGACGCTCGACGAGGTCCGCACCCTGTTCCACGAGTTCGGCCACGCGCTGCACACCCTCTTCTCGCAGGTGCACTTCCCGAAGTTCGCCGGCACGCGGGTGCCGCGCGACTTCGTCGAGTACCCGTCGCAGGTCAACGAGGTGTGGATGCTGTGGCCGGAGGTCCTGGCCAACTACGCCACGCACCACCGGACCGGCGAGCCGCTGCCGCAGCCGGTGGTGGAGCGGCTGCAGGCCGCGGAGCAGTTCAACAAGGGCTTCGCGACCACCGAGTACCTGGCCGCCACGCTGCTCGACCTGGCCTGGCACACGCTGACCGTCGAGGAGGCCGAGGCGGTCACCGACGTGCTCGCCTTCGAGGCGGCGGCGCTGGAGCGGGCCGGCGTCGCGGTGCCGTTCGTGCCGCCGCGCTACCGGACCGCGTACTTCGCGCACATCTTCAGCGGCGCCGCGTACAGCGCCGGCTACTACTCCTACATCTGGAGCGAGGTCCTCGACGCCGACACCGTCGACTGGCTCACCGAGCAGGGCGGCCTGCGCCGCGAGCTCGGGGACGCGTTCCGTGACGGGCTGCTCGCCAAGGGTGGCAGCGCGGACTCGATGGAGGTCTACCGGGCGTTCCGCGGTCGCGATCCGTTGATCGAGCCGCTACTCAAGCGTCGCGGACTGATCAGCGTTCCTTAGGTTTTGTTAAGACGACTACCGGATGGGGCGCCGCGTTCCCTAAGCTTGCGCGGTGCGTGGCGCCACCCCCCGGCGTAGGCCCGCCGCCGCACGCCGCCTGCATTTCAGCAGGATGGCGCTGCTTGCTGCGGTCGCTCTCGTCGCCTCACTGGTCAGCGTCGGTGTCTCCTGGGCGATCTTCCCGGAGGAGCCGGCGGCGGTCACCGACGACACCTCCTTCGATGCCGCCAAGTTCTACGAGACGAACGCCCGGGCCAACGCGGCCCGCGGGGTCGAGCTGGCCTCCGCCCCGGGCGCGTCCCTGGTGCCGAAGCCGGTCGCCGGGCTGACCCAGGCGGCGACCAACAACGCGTTCATCGTCATCGAGGTCGGCCGGCAGATGGGGCTGCCCGAGCGCGCGTACGTCGTGGCGATCGCGACCGCGCTGCAGGAGACGTACCTGAAGAACATGGCCAACCCGAAGGTCCCCGCGTCGCTGAAGCTCCCGCACGAGGGCAGCGGCACCAACTACGACTCGATCGGCATCTTCCAGCAGCGGGTCAGCATCTGGGGCACCGTCGAGCAGCTGATGGACCCGGCGATCGCGTCGGCGAAGTTCTACACGAGGCTGATGAAGGTCTCCGGCTGGCAGTCGATGAGTGTCACCGGCGCCGCCCAGGCCGTGCAGCGCAGCGCCTTCGCCAGCGCGTACGCCAAGCACGCCACCACCGCGCAGAAGATCGTCGACCAGCTCACGCAGTAGCGGCTCCCGGGTTTCTGCTGTTGTGGCACCACTGGTCCAACCAGTTGATGTGTGAGACAGTCACCGCGTGACATTGACGCCGGCCCCGCGCAGCTCCGTGTCCGACCACGTGTTCGCGCAGCTGCGCGACGCGATCCTCAGCGGCGCCTACGCACCCGAGTCCGCGCTCCCCAGCGAGCGGGACCTGGCGGCGACGTTCGAGGTGAACCGGCACGCCGTCCGGGAGGCGCTGCGGCGGTTGCAGCAGCTCGGCCTGGTGAAGGTCAGCCAGGGCGGCGCGACCCGGGTCCTCGACTGGCGGGCGCACGCCGGCCTCGACCTCGCCATGTCCAGCGGCGACATCCTGCCGGTCGGCACCCTCGTGCGCGACATGATGGAGATGCGCGCCTGTCTGGGCGCCGACGCCGCCAGGTTGTGCGCGCTGCGCGGTACACCAGCCGCGAAGGAACACGTGACCGCCTGCGTCGACGCGGTCGCCGCCGCCGCGCCCGACCTGGACCGCATGGGCGAGGCGAACATCGCGCTGTGGCGGGCGATCGTGGCCGGCAGCGGCAACGTCGCGTACCTCCTCGCGTTCAACAGCCTCGTCAGCGGCGCGCTCGCCGTCGGGCACGTCCCGCCCACGCTGCGCACCGCCGAGCTGCTCGACGTCGCCGGGCACCGCCGGCTCGGCGCGCACATCACCGCCGGCGCCGCCGACTCGGCCTTCGCCGAGGCCCAGGCCCTGCTCACCGCCCCGCTCTCGGATCGCAAGGAGACCCGAGCATGATCCCCGCCGTGCTCTACGCCGTGCCCGCGTTCCTGCTGCTGATCGTCATGGAGGCGGTCTCGTACCGCTTCCTGCCCGACGACGAGGAGCGCGGCTACGAGGTCCGCGACACCACCACCAGCCTGTCCATGGGCCTCGGCAGCCAGATCATCGGCGTGCCGTGGAAGATCCTGGTCGCGCTCGCGTTCGCCGGCCTCTACGTCCTCACCCCGCTCAAGCTCGACCCGACCAGCCCGTGGACGTGGGTGCTGCTGTTCTTCGCCGACGACTTCGCGTACTACTGGTTCCACCGGCTGCACCACGAGGTCCGCGTCTTCTGGGCCGGCCACGTCGTGCACCACTCGAGCGTCTTCTTCAACCTGTCCACGGCGCTGCGGCAGAGCTGGACGCCGATGACCGCCACCCCGTTCTGGCTGTTCCTGCCGCTGCTGGGCATCCCGCCGTGGATGGTGTTCCTGCAGCAGTCGATCAGCCTCGCCTACCAGTTCTTCCTGCACAGCGAGCGGGTCGGCCGCCTGCCGGCGTTCATCGAGTGGTTCTGGAACACCCCCTCGCACCACCGGGTCCACCACGGCGCCAACCCCGAGTACCTGGACCGCAACTACGGCGGCATCCTCATCATCTGGGACCGGCTCTTCGGCACGTTCGAGCCGGAAGAGGCCCGCGTCGTCTACGGCCTGACGAAGAACATCGGCACCTACAACCCGCTGCGTGTCGCCACCCACGAGTACCGCGACATCTGGCGCGACGTGCGGACGGCGGCCACGTGGCGGCAGCGGCTGCGGTTCGTGTTCGGCCGTCCCGGCTGGCAGCCGGCCGCATGAAGCTCTGGCTCTTTTTCGCCGCCGCGGCGGTGGAGCTCACGGGCGTCGCGCTGTCGTGGGAGCCGCTGCAGTGGGTCGCCAAGCCGCTCCTCGCGCCGCTGCTGCTCTGGCACCTCGGACGCTTCTGCCTCGTCGGGTGGGGGCTGGTCTTCGCGACCGCGGGCGACGTGGCGCTCCTCGTGCCGGGCACCGTGCCCTTCCTGCTGGGCATGGCGTGCTTCCTCGGCACGCAGATCTGCTTCCTGGTCGCCTTCCTGCGGCACGGCCGTCCCCGCCGGCTCGTCGCGCTCGGCTACGGGATCCTGTGGGCCGTGCTGAACGCCGTGCTCTGGCCGTCGCTGGGCGATCTACGGGTGCCGATCCTGGTGTACAGCCTGGCGTTGAGCGCGATGGCGGCCGCGGCGTGGTCGGTCTCCCCCGTCGTCGCCGCCGGCGGCTTCCTGTTCCTGCTCTCCGACCTGCTGATCGGCCTGGGCGCCGCCGGCCTGGGCTTCCCGGGTCGCAACCTGGTCGTCATGGTGACCTACATCGCCGCGCTGTTCCTCATCGTCACGGGCGTCCTGTCACGCGACGGGACCGGCGACAGGGCCGGCGGACGGGCGGCGCGGGCGTAGCTCCGGCCTCAGAGCATGCCGTGTTCGATGATCCAGGAGAGGTTGGCGGTCTCCTCGTAGGAGAAGTCCAGGCTCACGATGACGGCGAAGCGGCGGTCGATCTGGTACGGGGTGTAGCGGTGGACGGCGCACTCCATCCAGATCGGGATGCGCGACGCCGGGTTGGCCAGGACGGCATGCTTGCCACAGCGGTGCTCCATGGCCCGAAACGCTAACCAGAGACGGCGGGCGTGCGTCAGCCTGCTGCCTGATACTCCAAATGGTGTACGGGACGGTGCCTCCGCGCGGACGACGACCTGGCGACGCCGCGCTCATAGCGTTCGGCACCATGACGAAGAGGAAGATGGTCGCCGCGTTCGCCGCGGTCACGTTCATCGCCGTGCTCAGCGGGTCCGGCGAGCACCTCGCGGAGGGGTCGCTGCCGCTCGCCACGACCCTGGCCGCGCTGCTCTGGGCGCAGCTGCGGTGGCCGATCACCGGGCTGGTGACGGGCATCTGCAGCGTCGTGGCGATGCGCGTGGCGGAGCTGACGACGGGCGGCTGGCTGTGGCCGGTGACGCTGCTGTACGTGTCGGCGACGCTGGCCCCCAAGCCGCGCCTGCGGGTCGTCGTCGCGATCGGGGCCGTCCACGCGGTCACGGCGTTCAACCTGGAGTGGACGGTGCTGCAGCACGGCGCGGTGCGGACGCTGCAGCACGTCGGGCCGGACGCGCTGTGGCTGACGGCGGCGCTCGCTGTGACCGTCGCGGCCGGCAGCTGGCAGCGCTGGACGCGGACGGCGATCGAGCAGCAGCGGGCCGAGGAGCGGCTGCGGGTCGCGCGGGAGGTGCACGACACGGTGGCGCACACGCTGACCGTCGTCGGGGTGCACCTGAACGTGGCCGCGGACGCCCTGGACAGCGCGCCGGACGAGGCCCGGGAGGCGCTGCGGCTGGCCCAGGACGTGCGCCGCAAGGCGATGGGCGACCTGTCCTCGCTGGTCGGGGTGCTCCGCGACGACCGCCGGCCGCCCGCCGAGCCGCTGGACCTCGCGGCGCTGGTGTCGCAGGTACGCGAGGCGGGGCTCGACGCGCGGCTCACCGTCGCCGGCGGGGACGCGCCGCTGCCGGTCCGCACGGCGGTCGGCCTCGTGGTGCGGGAGGCACTGACGAACACGGTCCGGCACGCCGGCGCGCGGACCGTCACCGTCGACGTCCGCTACGGGCCGGTGACGGAGGTGACGGTCACCGACGACGGCTCGGGCTCCCGGCGGGCCGAAGGGCACGGGCTGACCGGGATGCGCGAGCGCGTCGAGGCGCTCGGCGGGTCGCTCACCACGCGGGGCGACGGGGGTTTCACCGTACACGCGACAATTCCCGCATGACGGTCAACGTGCTGCTCGCCGACGACCAGGCCCTCGTGCGCGCCGGGTTCAGCAGCCTGCTGCGGCGCACGAGGGACATCACGGTCGTCGGCGAGGCGTCCACCGGCGACGAGGCGGTCCGGGAGGCCCGGCGGCTGCGGCCCGACGTGGTGCTGATGGACATCCGGATGCCCGGCCTCGACGGGATCGCCGCGACCGGCCGGATCGTCGCGGACCGGGAGCTCGCCGGGACGAGGGTCGTGATCCTGACGACGTTCGAGACGGACGAGAACGTGTTCGCGGCGCTGCGGGCCGGCGCGAGCGGCTTCCTCACCAAGGAGGTCGAGCCCGACGAGCTGCGCCGCGCGGTCCGGGTCGTGGCGGCCGGCGAGGCGCTGCTGTCGCCGAGCGTCACGGCCCGGGTGATCGGGCAGTTCGCGCACCGTCCGGCCGGGCCGTCGGGGGTGCCCGACGACCGGCTCGCCGGGCTGACCCCGCGGGAGGTCGAGGTGGTCCGGCTGGTCGCCGCCGGGCTGTCCAACGAGGAGATCGCGCGGGAGCTGTTCATCAGCCCGCTGACCGCGAAGACCCACGTGACCCGGGCGATCGCGAAGGCCGGCGTCCGCGACCGGGTGCAGCTGGTGATCCTCGCCTACGCCACCGGGCTCGCCCCGTCCTGAGCGGCCGCCGAGCCTACCGCGCCGATTACGGTTTGTGCTGGTCGATGCCGTAGCCGTTGCACTGGCGGCCGCCGTTGATGCAGTGGGCGACGAGCGCGGCCTGGCGGGCGGCGTCCCAGCCGTTCATGAAGTCGTAGTGGAACGAGGAGCCGTTGCCGGAGGAGTACTGCAGGCCCGAGGTGTCGCCGCCGGGCAGCTTGTAGGGCACCTTCATCTCGAACATGGGCAGCGGCACCGGGTTGCCCGCGGGGCACACGCCCTGCACCGGCCAGACGACGTGCGACTTGTGGTCGGCGCTGTCGAGGCTGCGCCCGTCCCAGCAGCTCGGCGCCTGCATCCGGACGATCAGCGACGACCCCGGCGGGCACGACGGCGGGATGGCCTTGCCGAGGTAGCTCCCGCAGTTCCAGGTGCCGGTGAACTGCCCGGCGTCCTGCAGCCGCATGTCGCCGACGATGAGCCGGAACCCGGCGGGGAACGGCTGCACGGTCCGGTAGTCCTTGACGCCGGACTTGTAGTAGATCGTGACCTTCTCGGGCTGCACGACGGCGCCGTTGCGGGTCAGCGTCGGGAACCAGTAGGACGACGCGTCGAGCGTGTCCTCGCAGGACGTCCTGCCCTTCAGCAGGGTCTGCGGGGTGGAGGTCGCGTTCGCGGCGGGGTTGCCGACGAACGTGTGGTTGTGCGCGGCGCCGGCGAGCCCGGGGAAGACGATCGGGTCGTCGCTGAGCCGGTGGGTCTCGGTGCAGTTGGCGTGGAACTCGCGGTACTGCGCCTGCGGTGGCTTGTCGGTGAACGTCTTGACCGGCGAGGCGGTGGCAGTCGGCACCGGCGCCGCGGACCCGGTCCCGGACGCTGACGGACTTACCGGATTTGTCGGATTCGCCGGTACTGACGACGAAGGCGACGAAGGCGCCGGCTGGCCGGTCACGATCGGGCCCTGGTCGGGGTCGCAGGCGGCGAGCAGCAGGCCCGCCGCCAGGAGAAGCCCGAGTTGTCTGCGCACGGTTGTGGTGCCTTTCGGTTCGACGGTGCCACCCGCCGCCGAACCTATGACCGGCCCGCCCCGGCGGTCATGAGTCGAAAGTCCCAGTGCTCCAGCGGACCACCGCCTCGGTGCGGCTGCCGACCTGGAGCTTGGCGAAGATGTTGTACAGGTGGTTCTTCACCGTCTTCTCGGTCAGCCGCAGCCGGTCGGCGATCGCCGCGTTGGACAGCCCGTCGCAGAGCAGGTCGAGGACGTCGCGCTCGCGGTCGGTGAGGCCGAACCGGTCCCGGGCCGCCCGCCGGCTGCCCTGCTCGCGCAGCGCGGACGTGGCGACGGACGCGGCGACCGGCGACAGCCAGCCCTGCCCGGCGGCGACGGCGTGGACGGCGCGGAGCAGGTCGGGCGGGTCGAAGTGGCCGTGGACCAGGTAGCCGCGGGCGCCGCCGCGCAGCATCGAGGCGATCACCCCGGGCGTGGCGTCGCTGGTGAGGGCGAGCACCGCGGTGTGCCGGGCCAGCTCGTCCACGATGGACAGCCCGTCGGCGATCGGCATGCGGTGGTCCAGGAGCGTCACGTCGGGCCGGTGCCGCAGCGCGAGGGCGAGCGCGTCGCGGCCGTTGCCGGCCTCCCCCACGACCCGGACGTCGTCGCTGAGGTCGAGCACGCCCCGCAGCGCCTCCCGCACGACCGGGTTGTCGTCCACCACGAGCACGCGGATCGTCACGGCAGGGCCTCCAGCGGGACGGCGGCGATGATCTCGGTGCCCCGGCCGGGTACGGAGGACACACGCAGCGACCCGCCGACGGTGCGCGCCCGCTCCGCCATGCCGACGATGCCGAGGTGGCCGTCGGCCTGCAGCGCGGCGAGATCCCGCGGGACGAAGCCACGACCGTCGTCCCTGACCCTGAGCTCGAGGCGGTCGCCGGCCCGGCGGACCGCGACGTCGACCCGCCACGCGCCGGCGTGCCGGGCGACGTTCTGCAGCGCCTCGGCCAGGATGCGCACGAGCTCGTAGCGCACCTCGACGCCGGGCTCCGCCGGCTCCGCGTCGACGCGGACCGGGATCCCGGACCGGTCCGACCAGTCGCGGGCGGTCGCCCTGACCGTGTCGGCGAAGCTGAGGTCGAGGTGGTCGATCCGCAGCCCCTCGAGGAGCTCGCGGGCCTCGCGGGCGGCGGCCTCCGCGCCGCGGGAGACGGTGCCGGCGAGCCGCTCGGCCAGGTCCGGGTGGCGGCGCAGCGACTGCGGCAGGGCGAGCGCGGCGAACGACACCCCGCGCAGCGTCTTGGCGACCGAGTCGTGCAGCTCCCGGGCCAGCCTGGCCCGCTCGGAGGCGGCCGCGGAGCGCTGCGCGGCGGAGACCACGTCGACGGCCAGGTCCAGGTGGCGCTGCAGGGCTCCGGTCGCGGCGGCCGCCCCGATCCCGGCGAGCACGCTGATCATCGGGAACGCGACGACGAACGCGGCCACGTCCGGCGGCGGGTCGTTGGCGCGCAGGACCGCCCCGGCGGCGGCGAACCCGAGGGCGGCCTGCACCACCCACAGCAGCAGCGCCCGCATCCCGAGCAGCGCCCCGCCGAGCGCGGCCGACCCGGCGACGTAGCAGAAGAACGCCATCCCGCCCCGGCTGAGCGCCAGCACCGCCACGGCGACCGCCAGGTCAACGGCGAGCACCGGCCACGGGTGCCGGGTCACCGCGGGCCACCGCGTCAGGGCGCTCACCTCCGCGACGGTGCCGGCCGCGACCGTCGCGATCACCGCCACGATCCGCCACCAGTCGTCGACGAGCAGCAGCCCGGCCGCCGCCGCGGTCGCCGCGATCGCCGCCCGCCCGAGCAGCACCGCCCGCGCGATCGCCGCGGGCGCCGCTGGTTGGACCGGATGTGGAGTCATCAGCGCAGCTGGAGGTCGTCGACGAAGAACCGGTAGGCGTTGGGCAGCATGTCGGTCGCGACGACCAGGTCGATGCGGCGGACCGGGCGGCCGGGCGCGAGCTCGCGCAGGTCGACGTCGAACGGGGTCCACACGTCGACAGGGGCGGTGAGCACGAGCGGTGGCGTGCCGGCCGGGTCGGGTGTCGCGGACACCGTCACGCGCAGGACCGTGCCGTGGACGCGGCCGCCGTAGACGCGGAACGTGAGGCGGGTCGCGGCCACCGGGGTGGCGGCGACGAGGGCGACGGCGGCGGTCTTCTCCTTCGGCTCGACCCGCAGCGCCACCTGGTCGGTGCCGGGCACGACGCCGTCGGTGACGACCTTCACCCCGACGCTGCGGACGCTCCACCCGGTGCCGACGGCGGCGCCGTAGACGGTGCAGGCGGGCCTGGCGCTGCCGGCGGTGCCGCACGGGGACGCCGCTGGAGCAACCGGGGACGCGGGCTGCGACTGCGCCGCAGACCCACCCGAGTTGCCGACCGCGGACGGCGAGGCGCCGGCCGCCGGTACAGGCGGAGCAACCGCTGCGGGAGCGGCTGAGGGCGACGGGTTGCGGTCGCGCGGCAGCAGCAGCGGTGGCACACCGACCGTGACCAGGCCGATGGCGACCGCCAGCATGCCGAGCCTGACCCGTCGCGAGAATATGCGGCGACCCTACTGGAATCCGCGGCTATGGTGGACGGACCATGACGACGACGAGCGCGGCCACGCGACGACGACGGTAACCACACCGCCGTCCGTCCCCGCCTTTGCCTTCCTCGTCTGGAGTCTCACGATGGTTGTGCCGTCGTTCGCCGCGCTGCTCGCCGCCCGGATCACCGCCGCCCTCCCGTCCGTCCCGGCCGGCTTCGACCCTCAGGTCCGCCTGTCGGAGCACGCCGACCTGCAGGCCGACGGCGTCCTGGCGCTCGCCCGGACGCTGCGGCGGCCACCGCGGCAGCTCGCCGCTGAGGTCGCCGCTGAGGTCGCCACTGGGGTCGCCACTGGGGTCGCCACTGGGGTCGCCGCCGCGCTGCCCGGCGGCATCGTCGCGGACGTGCGGGTCGCCGGGCCCGGCTTCCTCAACGTCACGCTGACCGGGGAGGCGCTGCTCGGCCGGGTCGCGGAGCGGCTTGCCGACCCGCGGCTCGGGGTCGGGCTGCCGGAGACCGGCGTCCGGACGGTGCTGGACTATTCGCATCCGAACGTGGCCAGGGAGATGCACGTCGGGCACCTCCGGTCGACGATCATCGGCGACGCCCTCGCCCGGGTCCTGACCCACCTCGGCGGCACCGTCGTGCGGCAGAACCACATCGGCGACTGGGGCACCCAGTACGGGATGCTCATCCAGTACCTGGCGGAGCACCCGGCCGACACGGCGGCGCTCACGCAGCGGTACAAGACGGCGTACGCGCTGTTCCAGGCCGACCCAGCGTTCGCGGCGCGGTCGCGGGCGCGGGTCGTGGCGCTGCAGGGCGGCGACCCGGACAGCCTCGCCGTCTGGCACGCGATGGTCGAGGAGTCGACACGCTACTTCTCCGACGTGTACGAGCGGCTCGGCGTCCTGCTCACCGCCGCCGACATCGCCGGGGAGAGCAGCTACAACCCGATGCTGGCCGGCGTCGCCGGGGACCTGGCCGCCGCGGGCGTGGCCCGGGTCAGCGACGGGGCGCTGTGCGTGTTCGCCGACGGCGCCGACGCGCCGCTCATCGTGCGCAAGAGCGACGGCGGGTTCGGGTACCCCGCCACCGACCTGGCCGCCGTCCGGCACCGGGTCACGACCCTGCGGGCCGACCGGATCGTCTACGTCGTCGACGCCCGGCAGGCGCCGCACTTCCGGATGGTGTTCGACACGGCACGGCGGGCCGGCTGGCTGCCGCCAGAGGTCGAGGCGGTGCACGCCGCGTTCGGGGTGGTGCTGGGCGCGGACGGGCGGCCGTTCAAGACCCGGTCCGGCGACACGGCCCCGCTCGTCGGGCTGCTCGGCGAGGCGGTCGAGCGGGCCACGGCGGTCGTCGCGGCGAAGAACCCTTCGCTGCCCGCCCCGGAGCTCGCCGAGCGGGGCCGGGAGGTCGGGATCGGCGCGGTGAAGTACGCCGACCTGTCCACCAGCCGGACCCGCGACTACCTGTACGACCCGGACCGGATGATGGCGCTGACCGGCAACACGAGCGTGTACCTGCAGTACGCGCACGCACGGCTGCGGTCGGTGCTGGCGAAGGCCGGCTCCGCCGTGCCACCGGTGCGGGCCGACGCGCCGCTGGAGGACGTGGAGCGGGCGCTGATCCTGCGGCTGGACGGCTTCGGCGACGTCGTCGCGGGCGTCGCGGCCGGCTGCGAGCCGCACCGGCTCTGCACGTACCTGTTCGAGCTCGCACAGGCGGTGACCGCCTTCTACGAACGGTGCCCCGTGCTCAGGTCACCCGAACCCTTGCGGGGCAACCGGATCGCGCTGTGCGCACTGACCGCCTCGACGCTGGCGACCGGCCTCGGACTGCTCGGGATCGCGGCTCCTCCGCAACTCTGAGCCCGCCCTCCGTCACCTTCCGCCACTCTTGCCGCCCTTTCCGCAACGGTACGGCGGCCCGTCACGGCGCTGGACGGACAACACCCCGGTTCACAGCTCTCCGCCTACACATACGCTGATCAATGCCCGGGTTTGTGGCTTCTGCTCCCTGAACGCCGCAGCCCGTGGTGCGGACATTGATCGCTCCTGGCGTCAGTCGTGCCCGGTGTCAGCAGGGCATGATGCCAGCCGCACGGGATCAGTCGCGCTCGGCGTCGGCGAGGTCGCTCTCGCGCGGAACGCCCGGGTCGGCGCCGCCCGATTCGGCAGACACGGCACCGGCGGCCATCACATCGGACGCCGCGCCGGAAGCCGGGTCAGACCCATCGGCTGAGTCGTGTATCGCGCCGGCCGCGGGTGCCGGTCCGTCGGCAGGGACGGCTCGGGCGGCAGCGGTATCAGCCCCCTGCGCCGGGACGGCTGCCCGGCAGACGTCGACATCGCCCACCACCCGGACGGCGGCATCACCGACCGCCGGGACGTCGGCGCCGCCCACCACCCGGACGGCGGCATCACCGCCCGCCCGAACCGCGACATCGCCCACCGGCCGGACGTCGGCGTCGACGGCCATCTCGGCGCCGGTATCACCCACGGCCCGGACGTCGGTGTCGCCCACCGCCTCGACAGAGGCGGCGTTCTGGTCGGCGATGTCGTCGGGCGCCGGCTTCGAGACGGCGGCACACGGCGAGACCTGGTCGGCGGGGCCGGGCTGCGACGGGACGGTTGGCGTAGCGCTGACGGCGGCGGGCGTGGTGCCGGCGCCGGCGTGGCCGTCGACGCCGACGGCGGACTGCAGGGCGGCCGCCTCGCCGCGCCACGGGCGGCCGAGGCGGGCGTGGCGGTGGCGGTCGGCGGCGCGGGCGGCGCGGTAGAGCCGGACGTACAGCGCGGGGGCCGCCCTGATGAGCAGCACCGCCGCGGCGAGGACCACCTGCCGGTGCCGGAGCGCGGCCCAGGCGTCGCGGGGGCGCAGGCCACGGCGGGCGGCGCCGACCGCGTCCCAGGCGTCGGCGGACAGCTCCCCCGCCGACGAGCGGGCCGCGGCGCCCGCGACCGCCAGGGCGCCGGCCCGGAGGCGGAAGTGCTGCCGGGCGGCGGGCGAGCCGGAGCCGTCGAGGACGAACAGGGCCTCGTCGACGGCGGCGGCGCGCTCGGCGGTGCGCGGGTTGAAGCGGGACACGGGGCGGCTCAGGTGGAAGTACGCGGGGCCGGCGACGAACGCGACCGTCCGCGCCCGCAGCAGCAGCCAGGCCATGACGGCGACGTCCTCGTGGCGCGGCCCGTGCGGGAAGGTGAGCCCGTCGAGCAGGTCCCGGCGGACGAGCTTGTTCGTCACGCCGGAGCGGATGCGGCGGAAGAGGAACTCCTCGACGGCCTGCTGGCCGGTCCACATGGTGGCGGTGTCGCGGGACGGCAGCGGCGGGCCGGTGACGCCGTCCTCGGTGACGGGCACCGTGCCGGCCACGACGATGTCAGCACGGTCCTCGTCGCCGAGCACGGCGAGCACGGCCGACGTGAGCGAGGCGAGCAGCTCCGGGTCGACCCAGTCGTCGCCGCCGACGAACCAGACGTACTCGCCTGTCGCGGCGGCCAGTCCCGTGTTGCGGGCCGCGGCCAGCCCGCGCGGGGTGTCGTGCCGCAGGACCCGCACCGGGAACGGCGCGTCGGCGGGCACCGGCCCCAGCTCGTCGGTGTCGTCGACGACGACCAGGTCGACGGTGACGCCGTCGGGCACCCGGGTCGCGAGCAGTGAAGGCAGGGCGCGAGCGGTCCTGCAGACGGGCATGATGACGCTGACCGTGACACTCATCGCCTGGTCACCTCCACTTCGGTCAACGATCCAGCCGCGGGGTGCGACGCGCGCGGGACCGGGGCGGGGATCGCGCCCAGGGCGGTGGCGTAGGCGTCCGCGAGCGCGGCGGCCTGCGCCTGGGGCGTGTGCCGGGCGGCGAACGCCTCCTGCAGCCGCGGCCGCGACGGTCGCCCGGTGGCGAGGACGGTGGCGAGCTCGGCGGCGACGGCCTCGGCGGTGCCGAGGTCCGGGTCGAGGCCGAGGGAGTCCAGGGCGGGGATGCTGCGGGCGACGAGCGGCAGCCCGGCCGCGGCCGCCTCCAGCAGCGGCAGCGGGCAGCCGTCCCAGGCGGCCGTGTGCAGGTACGCGTCGGCGGCGGCGAGATGGTTGCGCACCTCCGCCGGCGACCGCCAGCCGGTGACCCGGACGCCGGCGGCGCGCAGGGCGGCCTCGCCGCGTGGGTCGCCGCCGCCGACCCACGTCCAGGTGACCCCCGGCGGGTCGGGCAGCAGGGCCTTGACCCGCAGGAGGAACTCGAAGTCCTTCTGCGCGCCGACCCGGCCGACGGTGACGACCGACCCCACGTGCCGGGTGCGGTCCGGGCGGGCGGTGCGGGCGCGGGTCGTGTTGGGCACGACGACGGCGGGGATGCCGAGCTCGGTGGCGAGGCCGGCCTCGCGCGGGCTGACGCAGACGGCGAGGTCGGTCGAGGCGGCGACGGCCCGCTCCGCGCCGCGCAGCAGGCGCAGCGCGACGGCCGGCAGGTCGGTGCGTTCGAAGCCGAAGCAGTGCGGCGTGTAGAGGATCGCGGGCCCGGTCGCGGACCGGGCGACCGCCGGGATCACGGTGCGCCCGACGAGGCCGGCCCGGCCGCCGTGCAGGTGCACGATGCGGGGCGCGACGGCGGGCAGGGTCTCGCGCAGCGCCCGGCCGAGCGAGAGCAGACCCCCGCCGGCGTCGCGGCTGCCGCCGAACAGGTCCTCGAACCGGACCGGCAGGTCGGGGGCCGCCGTGCGGGCGCGGCCTCCGCCGGCCCTGCCGCGGAAGAGCAGGTGGTGCTCGAACTGGGGCGTGGAGCGGACGAACTCGACGATCGCGGCGGCCGTGCCGCCGTTCATCGACTCGGTGACGTGCAGGATCCGCGGGGTCTCTCGCCGCATGGCAACCTCCCGTTCAGCCGTGCACGGAGAGTATCAGTCAAACCACGCTATGTAGGCGCAAATCGGGCACGCCACACGATCGACCGGAGAGCGCTCTCCACTCGCGCCTTAAGTTCCGCTGAGCTGTGCCCGGAATGTGCGCTTTCGCACCCGCCGAGCGTCGCCACGTATTGACGGACCGGCCACACGGGCGCAACATTTGGGAGAGCGCTCTCCAACGGGCGCTTCCCCGCCACCGGTACCACCGCCGGCACCGGCGACGCGCGCGACCGCCTCACGCGCGTCAGGCACCACCGGACCGGCGACGGCGCCCGCCCACACCCTGGGAGCTCGATGAGTACACGACCGAGTACGAGACGGCTCAGAAGAATCCTGGCCCCCATCGGGGTCACCACCGCGGTGGTCGCATCGATGGTCGTCGGCGCGTTCCAGCTGACCGCCGCCGACGCCGCCGACGCCACCCTGCTCTCGCTCAACAAGCCCTCGCTCGCCTCCTCGCAGGAGCTCGGTGAGTCGCCGCCGGCCGGCGCGTTCGACAACAACCCGAGCACCCGCTGGGGCAGCCAGTGGAGCGACCCGCAGTGGCTGCGCGTCGACCTCGGCGCCACCGCCACCATCACGCAGGTCGTCCTGCAGTGGGAGAACGCCTACGGCAAGGCGTTCCAGATCCAGACCTCGCCCGACGGCAACGCCTGGACGAGCATCTACAGCACCACCACCGGCACCGGCGGCACGCAGACGCTCAACGTCAACGGCTCCGGCCGCTACGTGCGGATGTACGGCACGCAGCGCGGCACCGGCTACGGCTACTCGCTGTGGGAGTTCAAGGTCTACGGCACGTCCACCGGCACCCCGCCGCCGACCAGCGGCCCCGGCTGGGTCGACGCGCCCAACCCGGTCACCGGCGTGACCCCGTCGACGGCGACCCCGCCGGCGACGAACCCGCCGACGACGCACCACGAGTTCCAGGCCAACTGCGAGGTGAGCCGCAGCAACCTCAACGACGACCCGATCGTGTTCTTCGGCCTGCCGGGCGCGTCGCACTCGCACACGTTCATGGGCAACAGGACCACCAACGCCAACACGACCCTGTCGTCGCTGCAGGCCGGCACCACCGCCTGCATCACGCCGGGCGACAAGACCGCGTACTGGATGCCGACCCTGCTCAACAACGGCGTCGCCGTGCAGCCCGTCGGCCGCCAGGTCATCTACTACAAGAGCGGCGTCCTCGACTGGCGCAGCGTCCGGCCGATGCCGGCCGGTCTGCGGTACGTCGTAGGCAGCCCGTCCTCCACGCTCGACCAGTTCAAGAACCACCCGGGCGCGGTCGAGGGCTTCGAGTGCGGTGACCTGACCCGTCAGTGGGACATCCCCGCCAACTGTGTCGCGGGCAGCCAGCTCAACGTCCGGTTCCAGGCCCCCAGCTGCTGGGACGGCCTGCACCTGGACTCGCCCGACCACAAGGCGCACATGGCCTACCCGGTCGTGGGTGTCTGCCCGTCGTCGCACCCGGTCGCCGTCAACATGATCGAGTTCAAGATGGCGTGGCCGGTCAGCGGCAACATGGCGAACGTGGCGTTCTCCAGCGGCCGCGGCTACTCGTTCCACTACGACGTGTACAACGCCTGGGACCCGCCGACCCTGGCCGCACTGACCACCCACTGCATCAACGGTGGTCTGCAGTGCAACCCGCGCGGCTTCGACCAGTACAAGCCGGAGCGCGGCGCGGCGCTCAACGAGAACTACATGCTGCCGTAACGCACGAACACCGGTCGGCGCCCCGTTCCGTCATGGCGGGGCGCCGATCGCTGTCTATGTGACCAGCGCCGGAACGCGTAGAGTCCCGGCCGTGGGGCAGCATGTCGACAGGGTCGTGGCACCGGCCGCCCTGGGACGTGCGGTGCTGCTCGCCCGGGCCGCCGCCACGCTCACCGCCGGCGCCGTCGGGGTCCGCCTCGTCGCCGACCCCCGCCCGCTCCTCGCGGCCCTGGCCGTCGTCGCCGGCACCACCGCCGCCGGGCTCGCCGTGCTCTCCCGCCACCCGCACGTCGCGGGCCACCCGGTCCCCGTCCTCGCCGCCGACGCGCTCGCGGTCGCCGGGGTGCTCGCCCTCGACGGCGGCGGGGTCGCCTTCCACTGCGGCGCCGTCGGCGCGTCCGCCCTCGCCGGGGTCCTCGCCGGCATGCGCGCGCTGCCGCTCGCCGCCGGCTACACCGCGCTCGGCTACACCGTGGCCGCCACGGTCCTGCCCGCCGGCGCCGACCCGGAGCTCGCCGGCTTCATGCTCACGTTCCCGATCGGCTGCGTCCTCGCCACCGCCGGCGCCGCCGTCGCGACCGCCGCCCTGCGCCGCCACATGGAGCTGTCGGTGCGGGTCGTCGCCTCGGCACAACGTA
This sequence comes from Dactylosporangium sp. NPDC006015, assembly GCF_040614215.1. NCBI lineage: Bacteria > Bacillati > Actinomycetota > Actinomycetes > Micromonosporales > Micromonosporaceae > Dactylosporangium > Dactylosporangium sp. NPDC006015. Next base: position 192,878 of record NZ_JBEXUD010000007.1, on the reverse strand, counting down.
CCGCCGCCGCGTCGGAACGCGCCCGCCTCGCCCGGGAACTGCACGACTCCGTCACCAAGACACTGCGCGGGGTGAGCTTCGCCGCGCTCGCACTGCCCCAGTCCCTGCGCCGCCACCCAGACCTCGCCGAGCAACTCGCCGGCACCGTCTCCCGCGGCGCGGAGGCGGCCGCCCAGGAGGCCCGCGAGCTCGTCGACGGCCTGCGCCTGGACACCCTCGACGGCGACTTCGCCGGCACCGTCCAGGCGATCTGCCGGCGTTGGTCGCAGGTGTACGGCATCCCGGTGCGACTCGTCACCGCCCCGGTCGACCCGCCGGTCGCGGTCCGCTACGAGCTGTGCCGCATCCTCCAGGAGGCCCTGCAGAACGTCGCCCGGCACGCGTCGGCGGCCGGGACCACCGTCAGCCTGCACCAGGGCCGCCGGCACCTGCTCCTGCGCATCCACGACGACGGCCGCGGGTTCGGGCTGCCCGCCGACCTCTCCGAGCTGCGCACCGCACAGCACTTCGGGCTGATCGGCATGTACGAGCGGGCGAGCACCATCCAGGGGAGCCTGCACGTCGCGTCCGCCCCCGGCCGCGGCACGACCGTCGAGGTGACGGTGCCGGCATGATCGAGCTCCTGATCGTCGACGACAACCCAATCGTCCGGGCGGCGCTGCGGGGTTACCTGGACGGCCTCGACGGCGTCCGGGTCGTCGCCGAGGCCGCGGACGGGCGCGAGGCCGTCACGCAGGCACAGGCGCACCGCCCGGCCGTGACGCTCCTCGACCACCGGATGCCGGTCGCCGACGGGCTGTCCGCCCTCGCCGAGCTGAGCCGGCTCAGCGGCGTCCTCGTCATCACCAGCGACGCCGACCCCGACCTCATCGGGCGGATGCTGCGCGGCGGCGCCCGCGGGTACCTGGTGCACGGCGCGTTCGACCCCGACGAGCTGCGCCGGGCTGTGCTCGCCGTCGCCGCCGGGCACGGGTGGCTGTCCCCGGTCGCGGCGGCCGTCGCGACGGCGACCGTCCGGGCGCAGGCGTCGCGGGAGGAGCTGGCGGAGCGGCAGGAGGAGACGCTCGGCCGGTACCGGCTGACCCGCCGCGAACGGGACGTCCTGGACCTGCTCGCGGAAGGGCTGTCCAACGCGGCGATCGCGCACCGGCTGCTGCTGACCGAGAAGACGGTGAAGAACCACCTCCACCACATCTTCGCGAAGCTGCACGTCCGCGGCCGCATGGAGGCGGTCCTGCTGTGGACCGGCCGCCGATGACCGCCCCGTCCCCCGCGCCCGACCCGTCCTCTGCATCCGGTGCGCCCGCCGCTTCTGGTGCGCCCGCTGCTTCTGGGGCTGGCTTTGGAGCGGCCGCTGCATCCGGCGGGTCGTCTGCGCCCGGCGTGCGCTCCACGTCTGCGGCGGCCGCTGGGTCCCTTGTGGATGGTCCGCGGCGGGAGTGGGCACGGCGGGCCGGCTGGGTGGCCCTCGCCGCCGCGGTCGTCGCCACGGCGACGGTCGTGCCGCCGCTGGTGCTGCCGGACGGTCGCGGCCACCCGCCGGCCGCGACCGCCTCGACACCCCCGCCGGGCGGGCCTTCGCCGACGCCGGTCCCGACGACGCCGACCCTCACCACACCCGCCCCGACGACGCCGCTCTCGGCGCTGCCACGCACCTCGGCGCCTGCCCCGGGGGCCTCGCCACCCCGTACACCTGCCGCGTCCTCGACCTTCGCGGCGATCAGCCTGCACGCGGCCGACGCGGCCAACCTGCGCAACGGCGCCCGCGTCATCGAGTGCCCGACCTGCGTGGGCGGCAGCCGGGTCGGCTACATCGGCGGACCGAACACCCTCGCCATCCGGGTCACCGGCGTCACCGCGGCGGGCGAACGGACGATGACCGTCACGTACGAGACCGCCGAAACCCGCACGCTCCGCGTCGCCGTCAACGACGGCCCCACGCAGTCACTCACGCTGAGCGGCGCCGGCGACTGGCGCATCCCCGCCACCGTGACGCTCCGCGTGCACCTACCGGCCGGCACCAGCTGGATCCGGTTCTTCAACGACGAGGGCCCAGCCCCCGACGTCAACCAGATCCAGCTGCACTGACGACCCGCCGATGCCGCGCCCGCACCCACCCGGCGGGGTTGTGGACGTGCGCCCCCGCCGACCCCACCCCACCGAACCAGCACCGGACCAAGCCAGCACCAGCGTCCACCGGACCAGGCTCCCACTGACATCCACCGGACCAAGCTGCCGCCAGCGCCTCACCCCACCAGACCAAGCCGCCACCAGCGTCCAGCAGACCAAGCCAGCACCAGCGTCCACCGGACCAAGCTGCCGCCGGCACCCACCCCACAGGACCAAGCCGCCACCGCGTCCACCGGACCAAGCCACCACCGAACTCGCCGCCGCCTAACATCAACCACAACGGATCAGCGCTGACCGCCTCCTACACCACCAGCGCGGACATGACCTCCGCCGGACCAAGCCACCCCCAGCGTCCACCGGACCAAGCTGCCGCCGGCACCCACCCCACAGGACCGAGCCGCCACCGTGTCCACCAGACCAGGCCGCCACCAGCGTCCACCGGGAGGCCCGCCACTGGTGACCAACTCCACCGGACCGAGCCGCCACCGCGTCCAGCAGACCAAGCCACCACCAGCGTCCACCGGGACCAAGCCGCCACCGGCGACCACCCCGCCAGAACAGGCCGCCGCGCTGGCATCCACCCCACCGGACCAGGCGGCCGCTGGCGTCCAGCGGCTGCGACGAGCAGGTCGGACCCGTCGTCGGGCGGCACGGCCCGTCGTCGCGAGCCGGGCCGAGTCGTCGAGCCACCGGCGTGTGCCGGCCGGACGGCGCGGACGGCAGCGAGATCGGCCCGGCCGGCTGAGGCCCGCCCACCGGTGGGGAGTCGCCCGGCCACACACCGCGGCGAACGAACCACACCGGTGAGCGCTCACGGTCACGGCATCAGAACGTCCCGGCCGTGTTGCACTTGGCCTTCTGGACGACGCAGTTCTTCACCCGGTGGCCCTGTGCGGCGTTGTCCCAGGCGAGGAACGCGTCACCGTGGAACGACGACGCCATCCCCGACGACAGCGTGAACCCGTCGATCGACCCGGGCGTCGGGTAGGCGATGACGAACGACACCGACGGGATCGCCACCGGGAACGCGCCACCGCACTTGCCGTCGTACGTGTAGGCGACGTGCCCCTTGTGCGTCGGGCTGTCCAGGTGGACGCCGTCCCAGCAGTCCTGGAACACGAGCTGGAACAGCAGCGAGGCGCCCGGCGCGCACCGCGGCCAGTTGCCGTCGGCGCTGCGGCCGATCTCGCCGCCGGGGCCCGCGCAGTAGAACTGGTTGACGGTCCCGGCGGGGGTCGGCGCCTGCAGCTTCGCGTCGCCGGCGATCATCCGGAAACCCTGCGGGAACGGCACCGTCTTGCTGGAGTCCGTAAGCCTGGAGCCGTAGTACACGACGACGGCCTTCGGCTCGACCGGCTGGCCGTGCTCGTACAGCGTGGGCACCCAGTACGCGGAGAGGTCCGGCGCCGGCGCGCAACTGGTGCCGGCGTTGGCGAGCAGCGTGTCGGCGGTGCTGTTCGCGTCGGTGCTCCGGTTGCCGATGAAGCTGTGCATGTGCGACGCGCCCGGCAGGCCGGGGAAGACGATCGGGTCGTCCTTGCGGGAGTGGCTGTACGTGCAGGACGCGTTGAACTCCGGGACCCGGACGGCGCCGGCGGGCGCGGGGTCCATGGGCATCGCGTTGAACGCGGCGAGCTGCGCGCCCCACTTCGCCTGGTCGACGTCGACCCAGCCGGTCGCCGCCGGGCTGCTGCTGCTCGATGTGGCCGCGGTGAACGAGAACCAGTTGATGTTCACGAAGTCGCCGCCCGCGCCGCTGCGCAGGACCGCGAACACCGGCTGCGGGCCGGCGGTGGCGTGGGTGCCGGTCGCGGACAGCGTCGTCCACGCCTGCCAGCCGCCGGTCGCCGCGATCGGGAACTGCGCCAGCAGCGGCCCGGTCAGCGAACCCGTCCGCAGCTCGACGGTGCCGTTGCCGACGGCGGAGGCGACCCGGGCCGCGGCGGTGACGGTGCCGGCGGGGCCGAGATCGACGCCGTCGAACCGCATCCAGTCGCCGTTGGCGAGATACGCGACGTTCTGACCGCCGCCGGTGTCGACGGTGGTCTCCACCTGTACGCCGGACTGCGCGGCGAACGACTCGGCCTGCACGACGAGCGGGGTGGCGGCGTCGGCCATGTTGACGGCGGTGACGGTGACGGCGGCGAGCACGACGGCGATGACGCCGGCCGCGCGCCTGAGTCTTGACATGAGGCTCCTCCTGGCGGGGAAGGGGGATTGACCGCTTTCCACGCTAGGACCGGCACGACCGCGGCACCTGAGCCCGAAGACCCATTTTCGGGGTCCCAAATTTCGTTCTTTCGGTCAGGTGCGCAGGTACTTGAGAACGGCAAGGACGCGGCGGTGGCCGTCGTCGGGGCCGGGCAGGTCGAGCTTGGCGAAGATGTTGCCGATGTGCTTGGCGACGGCGGCGTCGCCGATGTGCAGCGCGCGGGCGATCCACGCGTTGGACCGGCCCTCCGCCATCAGCCCCAGCACCTCGCGCTCCCGCGGGGTGAGCCGTGCCAGGGGGTCGGCGGCGCGCTGCCGCGTCAGCAGCTGCCGCACCACATCCGGGTCGATGACGGTCTCGCCCGCCGCGACCCGCGCGACCGCGTCGGCGAACTCGGTGATGTCCCCGACACGGTCCTTCAGCAGGTATCCGACGCCGGCCCGTCCGGCGGGCGCGAGCAGCTCCGCGGCGTAGGCGGTCGCGGTGTACTGCGACAGCACCAGCACCGCCGGCTGCGGGTCGTCCTCCCGCAGCGTGAGCGCCGCGCGGAGACCCTCGTCTGTGTGCGTCGGCGGCATCCGTACATCGGTGATGACGAGATCCGGTCGGTGTTCCCGAGCGGCGTCGAGCAGCGCCTCGGCGTCACCGACGGCGGCCGCGACCGTGTGGCCGAACCGTTCGAGCAGGCTGGCGAGCCCCTCCCGCAGCAGCACCGCGTCGTCGGCGAGCACGATCTTCATGCCGGCCGACCTTAGGTCAGGCCGCACGGCAGGTCCACCCGCAGCGTCGTCGGACCTCCCGCCGGGCTGGTGACGGTGAACGTGCCGTCCATGACCGCGGTCCGGTCGGCGAGGCCGCGCAGCCCGGTGCCGGTGGCGGGGTCGGCGCCACCGCGGCCGTCATCGGTGACCGTCAACGTGAGGACGTACCGCGTGATCCGGCCGCTGACCGTGATCCTGGACGCGCCGGCGTGGCGGACCACGTTGGTCAGCGCCTCGCACACGACGAAGTACGCCGTGGTCTCCACCGCCGCCGACAGCCGCCGGTCCAGGGGCAGGTCGATGACGACGGGCACCTGGCAGCGTTCGGCGAGCTCCCCGACCGCGGCCGGCAGGCCCAGGTCCGTTAGCACCTGCGGGTGGATGCCGTGGATCAGCTCCCGGATCGACGCCAGGGCCTGCCGCGCCTGCCGTTGCGCGTCCTCGAGCAGGTGGGCCGCCTTGCCGTCGCCGACCTCCAGCCTCGCCAGCCCGAGCGTCATCGCGAGCAGCACCAGGTGCTGCTGGGCGCCGTCGTGCAGGTCCCGCTCGATCCTGCGGCGCTCCGCCTCGAACGCGTCGACCAGCCTTTTCTGCGACTGGGACAGCTCCTCGACCCTGCGATTGAGCTCGGCGTCGCGCGGCGCGAGCAGCCACCGGGCGAACGCGGCCTGCGTCGCGGCGACGGCGCTCAACGCGTACAGCCCGACCGCCGTCGCCGGCACCGCGAACGCCGTCGCCGCCAGTGCCTCCCCACGGGTGTCGACGACCAGGTCACCGAACTGGAACGGCACCCCCGCCTGCACGAACACCGGCGCCGCGGCCACGATCAGGCAGTCGACGAGCAGGCCGAGGCTGACCAGGTCGACGAGCAGCAGTACCGACGCCAGCGCCAGGACATAGATGAGCTCCCGCCACGTCGCACCCTCACCCAGCCGCGACCGGAACCACCCACCGAGCCCCGGCTTCGGCACCGGATGCGGGCTGGGCACCGGCACCCGGTCCAGGAGCCGCAGCCGCCGCCGCTCCAGCGCGCCGACCGGCAACCCCAGGAACACCACGGCCGGCGGGAACAGGATGCCGGCGATGAGCGCCATCAGCAGACCCACCGCGACGACGACGCTGCCCAACAGGTACAGCAGACACCGCAGCGGCCAGCCCGACAGCAGGAACCGGTGCGGTGCCCTCGCCATCGCCTGCCACACACCGCTCACGGCACCGACCATACGGACGTCACCGGCACCGTTCAGTAGACCTGGCTCCACCATTTTTTTGTCGTACCTGGTGGATAGTCTGGCGGCGTGAATCGGACGGATCGGTTGTATGCGCTGGTCGAGGAGCTGCGCGCGGTGGCGCCCCGCCCCCGCAGCGCCCGCTGGCTCGCCACCCGGTTCGAGGTCTCCACCCGCACCATCGAGCGCGACATCAGCGCCCTGCAGCAGTCCGGCGTCCCGATCTGGGTCTCCCTCGGCCGCACCGGCGGCTATGCCCTCGACCGCACCCACACCCTGCCCCCGCTCAACATGACCCCCGCCGAAGCGGTCGCGATCGCCGTGGCCCTGCACCGCCTCCACGGCACCCCCTTCCACGCCCCAGCCCGCACCGCCCTGCACAAGCTCCTCGCCGTCATGTCCCCCGCCGACGTCCATCGCGCCACCGAGCTCGCCGCCCGCATCCACCTCGTCGACGGCGCCGACCCCGGCCCGGCCCCCGTCTCCCCCGCGGTCGTCGAAGCCTTCACCACCGGCCGCGTCCTCGACATCGCCTATGCCGACCGCTTCGGCACCACCACCCGCCGCCACATCGAACCCGTCGGCTATCTCGGCGGCCCCACCGGCTGGTATCTGCTGGCCTGGTGCCGCCTCCGCGACGCGGTCCGCTCGTTCCGCGTCGACCGCATCCACGACGTCACCCCCACCCCCGAGCTCACCACCCCACGCCCGCTGCCACCCAACGCCCTCGACATCCCCGGCAAGCTCATCACCCGGATCGCCATCGCCGCCTGACCCACCTCCCGCCACACCCCCGACCGACCCTTCCCGGTCGCCACGCCTCTTCGGCGCCGGCCGATTCCAGGTCGTGGCATGGGCCGCGGTGGTGTTCGCCGTCCTCACACCGTGAAGCGCGTCGCCTGGTGCTTCTTCCACAACCAGCGCAACGCACTCCGCCCTGGTGGTTGCTGTCCGCGTACGGGTTCGCCGACCCGTCTGGTCGCAGGTCAGGCCAGCGCGGAGGTGGGGTTCTTCCCGCCAGGCCGGAGGCCGGGCGCCAGGTGGCGTGGTAACCCTCCGTGCCGTGGTCGCGGTGATGTTCCCCGGCCGCCGTCCTCGCATGGTCCAGCGCCGTCGAGGGCGTCGTTCGGTGCTTCCACACCGTCGTTGGCTTTCACAACCCACCCACATCCCACCGACCGGCGGAATCGCACCCTCTGCCGTGGTTCACATCAGCGAAGCGCACCCGGCTGCGGACTTGACCTCCGCCGTCGCGGCTGTCTCTGCGGGTCGGTCGTGGCCGTGGTCGGCATGATCGAAGTCGCTCGGTGGCTGCCCGGACGGCCAGGACCGTCCTTCGATCACGGTGGCGGTCTGCCCTCGTGGTCACCGTCCGCGCCGTGGTCGCAGTGATGTGCCCCGGTCGCCGTCCTCGCATTCCCCATGGGGCGGTCGGGGCCGCGGTTGGCGTGATCGAAGTCGCCGGGTGGCCGCCCGGGCAGCCAGGGCCGTCCTTCGATCACGGTGCTGGCCGGCCCTCGTGGGTGCCGTCCGTTCCATGGTCGCAGGGGCTGTCCCCGGCCGCCGTTCTCACATTCCCGTGGGGCGATCGGGGCCGTGGTTGGCGTGATCGAAGTCGCCGGGTGGCCGCCCGGGCAGCCAGGGCTGTCCTTCGATCACGGTGACGGTCAGCTCTCGTCGTCACCGACCGTGCCGCGGGCGCGGTGATGTGGCCCGGCCACCGTCCTCACAGTCCCTGCGGATTGGCCGTGGCCGTGGTTGGCGTGATCGAAGTCGCTCGGTGGCTGCCCGGGCGGCCAGGGCTGTCCTTCGATCACGGTGGCGGTCTGCCCTCGTGGTCGCCGTCCGCGCCGTGGTCGCAGTGATGTGGCCCGGCCGCCGTTCTCACATTCCCTGTGGGGCGGCCGGGGGCGTGATCGGCGTGATCGAAGTCGCGGGGTGGCTGTCTGGGCGGCCAGGGGTGTCCTTTGATCACGGTGGGGGTTCGGCTGGCGCCTCGCTGGTTGTGAGGTGAAGGGAAATGCCGACAGGACGGTGTCGTGGGAGGGGGTGAAGGTGGTGGGCAAGTGGCCGGGCGGGAGGACGTGCGGCTCCAGGACGACGGGGTTGAGGAGTGGGAATGAACGGCATCGGGTGGTTTCAGGTCGGGGTCAGTGACGCGGCGGTGGCGCGGCGGTTCTACGGGGAGTTGTTCGGGTGGACGTTCGGCGGGGACGGGGCGTATCAGATGATCACCACGCCGGACGAGAGGTCGGTCATGGGTGGGTTGGCGGTGGGGCAGCCGGGGCACGCGATCTTCTACGTCGTCGTCGAGGACGTGCCGGGGGTGTGTGAGCGGGTCGAGGCGGCCGGGGGCAAGGTGCTCGTGCCGCCGACGCAGACCGAGGACGGGCCGGTGTTCGCCAGCATCACCGATCCGGAGGGCAACCACTTCGGGATCTTCAAGCCGCGGGGGTAGCGCGGCCGCGACGCCGGCGGGGCACGCAGGGGGCCCCGCCGGCACGGTCCGGAAGCGGACTGAGCGGCCGAATTGTCCAATATGTGGAATCAGTCGCAGATGACGGCTGTGTATCATCGCCCGGGTGAAGGTATGCGTCGTGGGCACCGGTTACGTCGGCCTCACCACCGGCATCTGCCTGGCCTATCTCGGGCACGAGGTCACCTGCGTCGACCTCAGCCAGGAGAAGGTCGACCTGCTGCGGGCGGGGCGTTCGCCGATCTACGAGCCGTTCCTCGACGAGCTCATGCATGAGGCCGCGCACAACCTGACGTTCACCACCGACTACGCCGAGGGTGTCCCGGGCGCCGAGGTCGTGTTCGTCGCGGTGCAGACGCCGTCGCTGCCGGACGGGCAGCCCGACCTGCGGTTCCTGCGGATGGCCGCGGAGAGCATCGGCAAGACCATCGACGGCGAGTTCACCGTCGTGGTCAACAAGTCGACGGTGCCGATCGGCAGCGGGAACTGGGTCGAGTCGATCCTGCGGGAGTCGTTCGAGGGGTTCCACTCGCGGCGGGCCGCGGGCGAGTTCGCGGTGGCGTCCAACCCGGAGTTCCTGCGCGAGGGGTCGGCGATCCACGACACGCTGTTCCCGGACCGGATCGTCATCGGGTCGGACAACCCGCGCAGCCTCGACGTGCTCAACCGGCTCTACCGGGCGGTGCTCAACCAGTCGTTCACGGCGCCGACGTTCCTGCCGCGCCCCGAGGAGGTCGGCGCGGTCCCGCTCGTCTCGACGGACCTCGCTTCGGCGGAGCTCATCAAGTACGCGGCGAACGCGTTCCTCGCCCTGAAGATCAGCTACATCAACGAGATCGGCAAGCTGGCGAACAAGGTCGGCGCCGACATCAACCAGGTCGCGCGGGGCACCGGGCTCGACGCGCGGATCGGTTCGCGGTTCCTGCAGCCGGGCGTCGGCTGGGGCGGGTCGTGCTTCGGCAAGGACACCGCGGCGCTGATCGCGACCGCCGCCGAGTACAGCTACGACATGCCGATCGTGTCCGCCGCCCGGGAGGTCAACCAGCGCCAGCGTGAGGAGGCGGTCAACAAGCTCCTCGACGAGCTGCGCATCCTCAAGGGCCGCAAGATCGGCCTGCTCGGCCTGGCGTTCAAGCCCAACACCGACGACCTGCGCGACTCTCCCGCGATCGACATCGCCAAGCTGATGATCGCCCGGGGCGCCCGGGTCAAGCTGCACGACCCGGTCGCCGCCGAGCGGTTCCGGGCCGAGCAGCCGGAGCTCGCCGCGAGCCTCTGCGAGAGCGTCGACGAGGTCTTCGACGACAGCGACGCCGTCGTGCTCGTCACCGAGTGGCCGCAGTACCTGGAGCTCGACTGGGGCAAGTACGTCGGCCTCATGCGCACCCCCGTCGTCCTCGACGGCCGCAACGTGCTCGACCCGCAGCGGCTGAGCAGGCTCGGCTACACGTACCTCACCATCGCCGGACGACCCGTCGGCCTCTGAGGAGACGGGCGGCGGAAGAAGCCGCCGCCCGCCCGTACCACTCGGAAACTAGGCGAACCCGACGACCCAGCGCTGCGCGAGGGTGCCGTTGCAGCGGTAGATCTGCATCGCGAGGCCGGCGGCCGCCGACCCGCCGGGCACGTCGACGCAGTAGCCCGTGTCACGGAACCCGACCCGCGACTGGATCTGCACCACGTTCGGCAGCGTCGAGCCGGTGTTGAACTCCTCGTTGCTGATCGCCACGCACGTCCCCTGCAGCAGCCGCGCGTTGTTGAGCGCCCCGTCGAAGGCGTCGAAGCAGTACCCGCTGAGCTGGTTGAGGAAGCGGTACTTGGTGCCGCCGAGGCTGACCGTCTGCCAGCCCTGCGCGATGCTGCCCGCGACGCACGGCTGCTGCACGATCGCCGCGAACTCCGCGGTCGACGCCGGCTGGAGGCACATCCCGTTGCCGACGTTCTTGATCGGCCGGAACACGCCCGCCGCCAGCGGCGCCGCCTTCTCCGCCGGGGCGGCCGCCGCCGGTGCCCCGCTCAGCACCAGCGTCATCCCCATCAGCGCCACGGTGGCCGCGAGACCACCGAGCACCTTCCGCAAACTGAGCCGCATGTCCGCTCTGCTCCCTTCGACAGTCCTTCCCGGCGGAACCCCGCCGGCCTGCCGAAAGCGTCGTCCCCGGCCCTGATCCGCCGTTGACGCGCCGCTGACGCGGCCCTGCAAAAGCTGACGCGCCCTGCAAAGCTGACGCGGCCCTGCAAAAGCTGACGCGCCCTGCAAAAAGGAAGGTCAGCGGGGTGGCGGCTGGTACTTGACGCCGAGGTGGGGACGGGCGACGGCCGCCACTGCGGTGTCGGCGCCGGGGTGCCAGCCGAGCCAGGCCTCGCGGCGGCCCTGGAGGCCGAGGCGTGGCGGGCGGGGCATCGGGACGGTGGTGCGCAGGTGGTACAGGTGGCCGCCGGCGGACGGGACGGCACGCAGCTCGTCGATGTCGAACCAGCCGATCGTCGCCTCGTGCCGGCCCGACCGCAGGACGACGCCCCGGTCGGTCAGGGTGGTCGTGCCCGTCAGCCAGCCGAGCTCGGCGGCGACCAGCAGCAGCGCCAGCGCGGCCCAGAGCACGGCGAGGACCGTCCAGCCCCAGCGCAGGCCGAACGTGAGCGCCGACAGGAACGCGGGCAGGTCGTGGTCGCGGCTGTCGATCACCGCAACGGCGACGCTGAACGCGGTCATGAGGACGAGGAACGCCAGCACGAGCAGGCTGACCCGGTGGCTGCGGTGCAGCGCCCGGGCCCGCCGCAGCACGACCGGGGACATGATCAGAATCCGCCCTGGCGGCGGAGCCGTTCGAGGGTCTCCATCGCCTCGTCGGCGGAGGCCTGGAAGCGCTGCTCGGCCTCGGCGACCAGCTTGCTGGGGTCGCCGGTACCGTCGACGACGCCCATCACGTCGTCGCCCAGGATCTCGCGCATGGCCTCCATCGTCTGGCGCCGCAGGTCCTCCAGGGCGCCCTGGGCGGCCCGGAGGGTCGCGTCGCCGAGGTCCTGCGCGGGGCTGCGCATCGCCCGCGGGTCGATGGTGATCCGGGAGAGCCCGGCGTCGCCGCGCGCCTCCGCGGTGACGAGGCCGTCGAGGGCCTCGCCACGGCCGACCATCGCCGCCGACCGGCGCTGGAAGTCCTCGACCTGCCGCATCTGCCGCAGCGACTCCTCGACCAGCCGGTCGGGGTCCATGTTCGGGTCCACGTGCTGTTCCTATCTCATTTCGCCGGGCCGGGCAGCTCGCGCCGGGGCGCGACGTACCCGTTGCCGCCGGTCAGCGGGGAGTAGTCGATCGTGATCACCTTGAAGTCGGCGCCCTTGACGCCGCCGGGCTGCGACTGGAAGGCCTTCGACAGCGCCACGCCCGCGAGCAGGATGGCGGTGGCGCCGCCGGCGATCGCCGTGATGGTCTTCGCGGCCGCGCCCGCGGTCATCGCGACCGCCGACACCGCCGTCTCGGCCGCCGCGCGCACCGCGGGGAACGCCGGCGTGGCCATCGCGAGGCCGACGGCGACGGCGCAGGCGAACGCGAACGTCCCCGCCACGATCGCCATCACCGCGAACGCGTAGTAGGCCGCGGCGACCGTCTGCAGGCCGGTCCCGACGTTCTCCAGGTACTTCTTCAGGTCTTCGACCTCCTGGTTGTACACCGTGACGGCGTTGAGGTAGGCGTCCTTGTCCTCCGCGATCCACTGCGGGCCGACCTTGGCGTTCGCGTTGACCATCCGGGACTTGACCACCTCGAGCGCGGTGGCCGCCTGTTTCCACTCGTCGCCGGCCTGCCAGATCGAGCCGGGGTTGGAGATGCCCAGGCCGACGGCGAGGCCCAGCCGGATGGCGCTGGACACGAACGGTGCCGCCCCGAACGACGAACCCAGCGCGAACCGCAGCATGATGACACCAGAGGTGAACGGGTTCATGACGCCTCCTAGCGGTACATGACCTGGTTGGTCGACTCGGCCTGCTCCCACGTGGTCGCGATGCCGTCGAGCTTGCCGCGGAACGTGCCCAGCTGGTCACGGCCCGCCTTGACGTAGTCGGCGAGGTAGGCCTGGGCCTGCTCGTACGCGTGCTGCAACGGGAACCCGACCAGCCCGAACCCGGGCGACTCGATCACCGCCTCCGCCACCTGCCGGGCCACCGGGTCGAACGCGGGCGCGACGTCCTCCACCAGGTCCTTGCCGAGCTGCCGGATCGCGTTGGACGTGACGTGGATGTCCTGTGCCATCGACCCTCCCCGAATCGTCGTCGAAGATGCGACTGTAGCGGAACCAGGTGGCCGCCGGACGCGTCGGACCTGGCATGGAAGCACCCGGCGACATCCCGCCGCACTGGGATCCGAACAGTCGCAGCCGCGTCGGGCCGGCGGTCGTGACCCTCGCCGCGCTCGCGGGTGCGGGATGGCTGACGCTCGGGTTGGTCTGGCTCGCGTACCGCGACGCCCTCAACGATCCGGAAGGCATGGCGGCGATGGGCGCCGGCTTCGCCGGCCTGGCCCTCTCGCTGGTCGTCATGCCGCTGACCGCGCTCGCCACGGGGTTCGCCGCCTACCACCGCGCCGTCACCGAGGAGCGCTGGCCCCTGGTGGTCGCCCTGGCCGGGACGGTGCTGACGCTCGGGCTGTGCGGCTGGTGGAGCGTGGTGTTCGCGACCTGAGAGGGCTACACCACGGCGATCATCAGGTCGTGCGTACGGCAGAACTCGAGCTGGTCGAGCAGCTCCGCGGCGTCGTCGGCGGCGTAGTCGTAATCGCCGCGGTCGATCTCCGCCAGCACCTCGCGCATCCGCGAGACGACCGGCTCGATCGGCGTGTAGTACCAGCCGTCGACCGGTGACCCCGGCGCCTCGACGTTGCCGGCCTCGGGCGCGGTGCAGTTGGGCACGAACAGGTCGTGATCCATCGCCGCCGGCCAGTCACGGTCGGCGTCTCCGAAGCACGTGCCGGCCGCCAGGATCGGCGCCGCCTCGTCGCCGGGCAGCCACCGCCACCCGACCCGCCCGTCGTCGTAGGTGAACTCGGCGACCCGCTCGTGGACGGCGACCCGGAACCGCCGGCTCAGCCCGATCGCGGCGAGCTCCAGCAGCCACGCGACCCCGTCCCCGCCGGTCGGGTCGCCCTCCAGGACGTCAGCGTCGGGGATCAGATCGAGCAGGCCCGGCCCGTACGAGGTCACCCGCACACCCTAGAACCGGCCGTCAATCCGTCGCCTCACCCCGAGCGGCATGGCGGCCCGCACCGCGGATAGCGGGGCTCCGGGTGGGTAGGAGGCCTCGCCTGCGCGCACCGCTGCCAGTCACGCGGGTCCCGACCACAGAACGGAAACCCATGAGCAATCCCCCGGTCGCCGTCGTCACCGGCGCCTCCCAGGGCATCGGCGCGGCCGTCGCCGCCGCGTACCGCAAGCTCGGCTACGCCGTCGTCGCCACCTCCCGCTCGATCGGACCGTCCGGCGACCCGCTGCTGCTGACCGTCGCCGGCGACATCGCCGACCCCGCCGTCGGCGCCCGCGTCGTCGAGGAGGCACTGCGCGCGTACGGCCGCGTCGACACCCTCGTCAACAACGCTGGCGTGTTCGTCGCCAAGCCGTTCACCGGCTACACGTCCGCCGACTTCGACCTCATGACCGGCGTCAACCTGCGCGGGTTCTTCGACGTGACGCAGCGGGCGATCGCGGCGATGCTCACCCAGGGCGGCGGCCACGTCGTCAACATCACGGCCAGCATCGTCGACCACCCCACCTCCGGGGCGCCGGCGGCGCTCGCCTCACTCACCAAGGGCGGCCTCAACGCCGTCACGAAGTCCCTGGCCATCGAGTACGCGGCACGCGGCATCCGGGTCAACGCCGTCTCGCCCGGCGTCATCCGCACCCCAATGCACCCGCCGGAGACCCACGACGCCCTGGCGGGCCAGTCCCCCGTCGGCCGCATCGGCGACCCCTCCGACATCGTCGACGCCATCCTGTACCTGGAGACCGCCGGCTTCGTCACGGGCGAGATCCTGCACGTCGACGGCGGCCAGAGCGCCGGCCACTGAAGAGAGGTGACGCTCATGTCCGACGAAAGCGTGCTCCGCGACGTCCTGGACGGCTGGAAGTCCGCCGTGGACGCCCACGACCCCGACCGCGTCGCGACGCTCTTCACCGACGACGCGATCTTCCAGGGCGTGCACCCGTACGGCGTCGGCCCGGCCGCCGTCGTCGCGTACTACGCGCCGCAGCCGATCGGCCTCACCGCCGCCTACGACCTCCGGGAGACCCGCCACCTGTCCGACGACCTCATCCTCGGCTACGCGGCGGTCGAGTTCACGTTCACCGAACGCCCACCGGTACGCGGCTTCCTGGGCGTGCTCGTCCGCCGCTCCGGCGACACGTGGCGGATCGCGCACTACCAGTTCTCGCGTCCCGCCTGATACGTCAAAAAACTGACGTCCGGACCGCCGCCGACCGCCGTCCTCGTTACGACCTTCCGTTCAGGACCCCTCAGGGCCCTGCGGGATACCGGTTCAACGAGGAGAAGCAATGCGTACTGCGGGAACATCGGCAACGCGGTGGCTCGGCGCGGGCCTGCTGGCGATCTCGGCCGCGGTGGCGGTGAGCGGCTCCCCCGCCGCCGCGGCCGGGACCTGCACCGGCACCAACCCCGCCGACGTGACGATCGTCGACCTGGCGACGGTGGAGAGCACGATCACCCTCGCCGGCTGCACGGGTAACGCGTCGGCCACGAGCACCGTCGAGGTCCACATCGTCCACACGTACCGCGGCGACCTGGTCGTGTCGCTCGTCGCGCCCGACGGCAGCGTGTACATCCTGAGCAACCGCCAAGGGGGCAGCGCCGACAACATCGACCAGACCTACAACCTGAACCTCTCCTCCGAGCCCCTCAACGGCACCTGGCGGCTGCGCGTGCAGGACGCCGCGAACGGCGACAACGGCTACATCAACACCTGGACCCTCAACCCCGTAGCGACGAACGGCACCGCCTGCACCGCCACCAACCCCACCGACGTGTCCACCGTCGACCTGTCCACGGTCGAGAGCAGGGTGACCATCGCCGGCTGCGCGGGTAACGCGTCGGCCACGAGCACCGTCGAGGTCCACATCGTCCACACGTACCGCGGCGACCTGGTCGTGTCGCTCGTCGCGCCCGACGGCAGCGTGTACATCCTGAGCAACCGCCAAGGGGCCAGCGCCGACAACATCGACCAGACCTACACCCTGAACCTGTCCTCCGAGGCCCGCAACGGCACCTGGCGGCTGATCGTGCAGGACGCCGCCGCGTCCGACAGCGGCTTCATCAACGTCTGGACCCTGTCCGTCTGACGCACCGCCGGACGGGGCACTCCCGGTGCCCCGTCCGTTCGCAGCATTGACAGCAATGATTCAGGAAGCTTTCCTTACAGAATCGCGGCCGACAGGCCGGTCCGGTTCCCGGGAAAGGGCCACGCTGTGCGCCGGCTGACCACGGTCGCTCTCGCGACCTGCCTTTGTATCGCCCCGTTCGCTCCCTCCGCGGCCGCGGCCGGCGAGGTGAACCTGCTGGCGAACCCGGGGTTCGAGTCGGCGGCCGCCCGATGGACCTGCGGGGCCGGCACCGCCACCACCTGGGGCGGGCACTCGGGCCAGTACGCGCTGACCGGCACCCCGACGCTCGCGTCGACCGCCGAGTGCGCGCAGGTCGTGCCGGTGCGGCCGGGTTCGTCGTACACCGTCTCCGGGTGGGTCCGCGGCGGGTACGCCTTCCTCGGCACCGAGCTCGGCGGGACCTGGTCGCCGCCGAGCGGCCAGTGGACCCGGCTGTCGGTCCCCTTCACCACCGGCCCGACGACCACGACCGTCCGGGTGTACGTGCACGGCTGGTACGCCCAGGCCGCGTTCGAGGCCGACGACCTCGTGCTCTCCGGCCCGGACAGCCCCAGCACCGTCCCGGCGCCCCCGACCGACCTGAGCCCGTCCGAGACCACCAGCCACTCGGTGCGGCTGACCTGGACCGGCTCGCCGGGCGCCGGCCAGTACCGCGTCTACGAGAACGGCGCGCTGCGGGCCACCACCGGCTCCGAACCGTCCGTCACGTTGACCGGGCTCACCCCCGGCACCTCGCACACGTACGCGGTGTCGGCGGTCACCACGGCCGGCGAGTCGGCCCTGTCGCAGCCCGTCACCACGAACATCATGCCCGCCCAGACCACCCCGCCGTACGCTCCCCGCTCGGTCGCCACCTCCACCCCCGCCCCGGGCCAGGTGTGGCTCGCCTGGGAAGCGGTCCAGACCGCCACCGACGGCTACAACGTGTACCGCGACGGGGTGCGGATCGCCTGGAGCTACGGCCCGGCGTACCTCGTGACGAGCGTCCCGCCGGGCGCGCACACGTTCGAGGTGACCGCCCTGAACTCCGCCGGCGAGTCCCCCCGCTCCCACCCGGTCACCGTCACCACCTGACCACCCCGCGCGGCAGCGCCGCCCCGGCCGGTTCGGCCCGGGGCGGCGTCCGGGGCGCTACTGCGTGTCGCCGGGGCGGTCGACGATGGTCATCTTCGAGTAGATGACCTGGCGGTACACGTCGCCGCGGTGGCTGACGTGGTCGCCGTCGTCGCCGTGGCTCACGTGGTCCTTGACGGCGACCAGCCGCTCGCCGATGAACTGGTACGTCTGCTGGTCGAACAGCAGCTCCTGCGACAGGTAGCCCTCGACGATCCGGCCGAGCCCGACCGCCGGGCGGCCGTCGATGTTGACCGCGTCGGGGTTGATCGTCATCCCGGGCGCCTGCGCCAGGTGCCGGAAGATCGCCGCCTGTACGTTCGGCGGCACGACGTACTGGCCGATGAACGCGTCCAGCTCGATGCCCATCGAACCGGGTCCGGGCACGGCGTCCGGCACCTTGTCCGGGCGGGTCATCGACGTGATCGTCGACCACGCGATCCGGTACCAGTACTCGCCGCCCTGCCCGCGCCTGGTCACCACGAGCCGGCCGTCCTTGTAGCCCGCCCTGGTCTGCCCGTCGATGCTGTTCCACTCCTGGATCTTGCGGTTCTCGCCCATGCCGGTCCTGATCGGATCGTTCGGGTGCTCGTTCTCGTAGGCCGGCTTGTTGCGCAGCTCCAGCGTCTCGATGTACATGAACTGGTCGGGCCGCGGGTCCTTCCACGGCTTGCGCTCGGCCGTCCAGGCGGCGTTCTCCAGGTACTCGGCGGCGCTGGCCGGGCGGGCGAACGGCAGCACCCCCTTGGCGGCCGGTGCGTTCAGCGTCGGCGCGGCGTCCGGCACCGGCGCGTGGCCGCCGCCTCCCCGCACCACCATGACCGCGGTGACGGCGACCGCGGCGGCGGCCGCCACGACGACCCCGGCCGTGATGGCGAAACGCTTCCGGCTCATGCTGGTCACTCGCTGCTCCTTCGACGACATCCGCTGGTGGAGGGCCGCGCGGGCCCGGTTCTCGGCTGCCTGGCCGGGGACCTCGTCGCCCCCGAACGCCTCGCGCAGCGCGCCGATCTCGTCCATCACTCGCTCACCTCGATCTCGGCGCCGAGCGCCTGCCGCATCTCCTGACGCGCCCGGTGCAACCGGGACCTGGCCGTGCCGGCGGGAATGTCGAGCGCCGCCGCGACCTCCTGCTGGCTGAGCCCCGCCCACGCCACGAGCAGCAGCACCGCCCGGGCCGGCTCGGGCAGCCGTCGTAACGCCTCCGCGAGGCGGCCACGCACGGCCGTCGCGTCGAGCCGCCCGGCGACGGCGTCGGCGTGGTCGCCCGTTTCCTGCGCGTCGACAGCCTTGGCGAGGGCCTTGTACCGCCGCGTCTCGGCCCGCGCGTGACGGGCGATGAGATTGGAGGCGATGCCGTACAGCCACGGCCGCACCCCGGCCCGCGCACTGTCGTAACTGTGCCGGCGGTCGAACGCGACCAGGAACGTCTCCGACGCCACGTCCTCGGCCAGGTCGGGACCGAGCCGTCGGGCCGCGTACGCGTAGATCTGCCGGTAGTGCTGGTCGAACACGGCGGTGAACCGCTCAGGCACGCGTTTCGCCTCTTCAACGAGGTCGGCGCCAGCGTCCTGTCCCTGCGCTGCGCCGGGCTGCGTCATCACGACCAAGTCCGCCTCCCCCACGTCGTCCACAGTTGCATCACACCTGTAGTTCGCCGGAGGCACAGAAAGTGTTCAGCCTCACCGGGCGCCCGTGACACTGATAGCGGTCAAGGAGCGCGGTGATAGCGGTCAATGAAATCCTCGCCTTCGTCAGTTGCACTGCGTCACCTGCCCGAAGGAGCAAGATGAAGAACCCGAAAACGCGGATGCGAGTCGTTCGCGGCGTCGTGGCGCTCACGGCTGCGGCCGGTGCGGCGTTCGTCGCTCCCGCCGCGGCAATGGCCGAGCCCACTGACTGCACGTACAGCTGGAGCGACGCCCAGCGGGCCGGCGATGCCGCGGTCCGCTGCGAACAGGGAACGGGCCGGTACAGGATCGCCATCTCCTGCTCGTACGGGCTCAACGACAATCTCCGATACCTCTACTACGGTGGGTGGCTGTACGCGGGTGGCGGCTGGTCGGCTAGGGGCTGCCCGAACGACATGTACCGCAGGTCATTCGGCAAGCAGGTGGGATAGCGACTCCGGGGTCTGAGTGACCGGCGACGGCCGTGCGTCGGGGCCGCGCGGATAGCGCGAGGGCTCCTCAGCGGTGACCACTCACAGCGGTGCTGCCCTCACCGGTGCCAGGTTCTTGTGATGGCGGCGGGGAGGGTGTCACCGCACCGCAAGTTCCGCTCAGACCTGCGGCTGGTGACGCATGGCACGAGAACGGCTTGGTGATGACGACCAGGTTCGGCACCCTGATCGAGCCGCGAAACTTCCTCCGCTTGAACCGCGTCGTTCAGGCGCAGTAGTTGTGGAACGTGACGCGGTTCGACTCCTTGCTCGTCGGCTTCGTCACCCGGAGCCAGAACGTCACCGTCTCGGGTCGGCCGGGCCCGACCTTCACGACTGTCGACTCGGAGCCCGTGGCAACACCATCCTGCGTGGGGGTGCCGTAGTACGTGCCACTGCGGACCAGGCCGGCGCTGGACTCCACGTCGAACTTCACCTCGCTGCGCGCGGTGGAACTGACCTGGATGGTGAAGTCGAGCCGGACCGTCTGATCCCACTGGATGCACGGCAGGACGCCATACGACTCAGGGCTCATCTTCAGGGTCGCGCTGGTGACCGTCATCGCGGGCGGCGCAGCACTGGACGGCTTCGGTGCAGGCTTCGTCGTCGTCGTGGTGGTCCGCGTGCCGGAGGGACGCACGCTGACGCTCACCTGTGGTGACCCGCCGGTCGGCGCGCTGACGGGCATGGAACTGCCCGGCGCCGCACTCCCCCGCGACAGTGGTGCCGCAGCACCGCTCGCAACCGGCGTGCCGCCGCAACCGGCGGCGCCGATGACGATCAGCAGACACGTCGCGGCAAGGCGAAACCGGATGCGCATCGCTGGATCGTAGAGGGATTCATCAGCGCCCACCGCCCCGACCCAGCTCGGTGAAGCGCCACGAGCCGAGTGCTGTCGAAGCGGCCGTTTCCAACTCGACAAGCATGATCCGCTCAGCAGCGCCCTCTGAACCTTCTTCGCCGGTCCACGGCAACCGCGACATCGCCAAGGGCACCCTTCGAGGCATCCTCAACGATGTCTCCATGACGATTGACCACTTCGCTCCATCGCAACAAGACGGTCAAGGACAGTCTTGTCTCCCCGCCACACGCCCGCGAGCCATCGAATGGCGGCGCACGTCACCCTGAGACCGGGCCCGCCCAGGACACACACGACACGGCGGTTCGCGCAACGCATCGCCCACCCAGCACGAACGTGCAGGTGAGCACACCGGCGGAGCGCACGAAGCACCACTTCGAACCCCTCGATCATGATCGCAGGCACCACGTCGTTAGGACGTTTGTCCAGTTCACGACGAAGTGCCGTAATTTCAGCGCGCCGCGGATGCGCCCGTGCGCCGCTTCCAGCGCTCACACCCGCGCCGGAGGACGAGTTATGGTTTGCGCTATGGCTGAACCTCGCACAGTCACCGTGCCGGTCGTCGTCGAGCGCGACGAGGACGGGGTCTGGTGCGCCCACGCCCAGCTGCGTCCGGGTGTCGGCGCCCATGGCGAAGGCGACACCGAGGAAGCCGCACTGGACGACCTCCGCGAAGCGCTTCTCGGCCTCATCGAGGAATTCGGCGTGCCTCGCGAGCTGTCCGTCACTCTGGCAGCCTGATGCCGCCGATCCCTTCCGTTCCGGGGAGTCGCGTCGTCAAGGCACTTGAACGTCACGGCTTCACAGTGGCAAGGGTCAGCGGAAGCCACCACATCCTGCGGCATCCTGACGGGCGCGGCACAACAGTGCCGGTCCACGGCAACCGCGACGTTGCCAAGGGCACCCTTCGAGGCATCCTCAGCGACGTCGGCATGACGATCGACCAACTCGCCCCGTAAACACCCAGAGGCCACAAGCCCCGCAACAGGCAGGCCTGTGGGCGCAAAGCCCAGCCCCGCGACGGTGTTGAGGGGGTGTGGGTGAAGCGCAGCTCCCCCACTGGGGAGCGCCGGCTCCGCCGGTGCGCCGATGACTGTGGAGCGCACGATGCACCACACGAACCGCACGATCCGCGTCGAAGGCCCGCCGCTCACCACACAGACGGGCATGAACCGACGCCACCAGACCAGCCCGCGACGGTCCTGAGGGGGCGCGGGTGGAGCGCAGCTCCCCCGATGGGGAGCAGCCGGAGGCTGCGCGGGGAATCCCGCCGACCGCCGGCGAGCGGTCCCGGAGGGACCACGAGCAGGGTCCACCCAGGTCGGTGGGGCGGGCGGGACTCGAACCCGCGACCGAGGGATTATGAGTCCCCTGCTCTAACCCGCTGAGCTACCGCCCCGAGCGATGGCAAGCTTACCGACCTGCGCAAGCGGGACGCCGCCCGGAAAGGGTCCGGGCAGTAAAATGGCCCCGGTAAGGGGCCGTTTGGAGCTCCCGCGATAGGACTCGAACCTATAACCTGCCGGTTAACAGCCGGCTGCTCTGCCAATTGAGCTACGCGGGATTGCAGCGCTCAGACCCCCCAGGAAACCCGGTGAATCAGGGCGACCGGCAAAGAGTACAGCACGCACCCCGGGGTCGCGCCAGCGGGTTGTGCGCGGCGCGGCGGAGACCATCCCATCGTGTGCCAGATCTCGGCAAACGGGTACATGATCGATGTGTCGGAACGAGGATGGACGGGTAACCCAGGACCAGGACGGCGCTGAAGACGTAACGATGACCGGGCGCCGCTCAGAAGGAGGTTCGTCGCTATGCGCGGCAAGCTACTGTTCCTCGGCGGACTGGCCGCGGGCTTCGTGCTCGGCGCCCGGGCCGGTCGGGAGAAGTACGAAGAGCTCAAGGCGACTGCCCTGAAGATCAAGGAGAGCCCGACGGTGCAGGAAGCCGCCGGGGTCGTTCAGGAGCAGGCGACGCGGCTCTACAGCGAGGGCAAGACCATGGTGACCGACAAGCTGGCCAACAGCCGGTTCGCTGAGAGCGATCTCGGGCAGCGGCTGATGGGCTCCTCGGAGACGACCACCACGCCGGCCATCGAGCGGGACGTGCTGGCGACCACGGGTCCGTCCAAGACGACCCCCAGCGGCGGCACCAGCTACTAAGCGAAAGAAGCGAAAGAAGCGACAAAGACACGAAAGGCCGGCCGCGAGGCCGGCCTTTCGTGTGTGCGGGATCAGGACGAGGACGAGAACGCCGCGTCGAAGGCGGCCGCCGGGGCGTCGAACGCCAGCCGGCGCACGAACGAGAGGGCCTCGGGCGCGCCGATGAGGCGGTCCATGCCCGCGTCCTCCCATTCGATGGAGATCGGGCCGTTGTAGCCGATCGCGTTGAGCGCCCGGAAGCAGTCCTCCCACGGTACGTCGCCGTGGCCGGTCGAGACGAAGTCCCAGCCGCGGCGCATGTCGGCCCACGGCAGGTGCGAGGCGAGCCGCCCGCGGCGCCCGTCGCCGGTTCGGACCTTCGCGTCCTTGCAGTCGACGTGGTAGATCCGGTCGGCGAAGTCGAAGATGAAGTTCACCGGGTCGAGCTCCTGCCACACGAAGTGCGACGGGTCCCAGTTGAGGCCGAACGCGGGCCGGTTGCCGATCGCCTCGAGGGTGCGCTTGGTGGTCCAGTAGTCGTAGGCGATCTCGCTGGGGTGCACCTCGTGCGCGAAGCGGACGCCGACCTCGTCGAAGACGTCGAGGATCGGGTTCCACCGGTCGGCGAAGTCCTGGTAGCCGTCCTCGATCATCTGCGGCGGCACGGGCGGGAACATGGCCAGGGTGTGCCAGATGGACGAGCCGGTGAAGCCGACCACCACGTCGACGCCGAGCTTGCGGGCGGCGCGGGCGGTGTCCGCGATCTCGGCGGCGGCACGCTGGCGGACGCCTTCCGGCGACCCGTCGCCCCAGATGCGGGCGGGCAGGATGCCCTGGTGCCGCTGGTCGATCGGGTGGTCGCAGACGGCCTGGCCGACCAGGTGGTTGGAGATCGCGTAGACCTTCAGGTTGTGCTTGGCCAGGGTCTCCAGCTTGCGGTCCACGTAGGACTCGTCGGAGAGCGCCTTGTCGACCTCGAAGTGATCACCCCAGCAGGCGATCTCGAGGCCGTCGTAGCCCCATTCCGAGGCCAGCCGGCAGACCTCCTCGAAGGGCAGGTCGGCCCACTGGCCGGTAAACAGCGTGATCGGACGCGCCATGAGAGTTCCTCCGGTGTAACGGCGGTGATGAGGGCGCGAGGGAGAGACCTGAAAAGAGGCCGATGAACGCAAACAGCGGCGCGGGTGGGTTGCGCCTCCCACCCGCACCTGTCCAAGGGCCGACCAGGTGCAACACCCAGTTTAGGAACCAGGCGATGCCAGTACAACAGCCAAAAAAGGCGACCCGTCCGCCCGGATCGCACCTGCCCGGCCACGGGGGGAGTCGGCGTCACCACCCGGGACGTTGTGCAGGTGCTGTGGTGCATCCGAGCGGACGGGGCCCGGACAGCGGGGCCGGTCGGCGTCGCGACCCCGCCACCCGTCTGTCCGGTCGCGGGAGAACCCGCGACCGAAGTTCAGGCGCTGAACACCGTGAATTCGTCGACGTCGAAGAGCGATCCGCTGCCGCCGCGGAACACCAGGCACAGCGTGGTCGACGCGTTCGGGACCAGGGCGACCGAGGCCGTGCGGAACGTGTCCCAGCTGCCCGTGTTGGCGACCGCGAGCGTGCCGAGCAGCGCGCCGGTCGCCGAGCCGGCCCGGAGCTCGATCGTGCCGCCGGGGCCGGCCGAGGACCACTTGACGCGGACGCCGGCGGCGGTGCCCAGCGACAGTCCGGTGTACGCGGCCCAGTCGTTGTTGTCGATGAACCCGGCGGTCTGCCCACCGGTGGCGGGGGCGTGCCCGGCGACCTGCAGGCCGCTCATCGACGACCACGCCTCGCCCTGGCGGGTCGTGGCGGAGCGCGTCAGGGTGAGCTGGTCGAGGTCGAACAGGGAGCTGCCGGTGCCACGGAAGACCAGGAACAACGAGGTGCTGGCGTTGGTCGACAGCGGCGTGAACACGTCACGGAAGGTCTCCCAGCTGCCGGTGTTGGCGATCGCGGCGCTGCCGAGCAGGGTGCCGGTGGTGCTTCCGGCGCGCAGTTCGACGGTACCGCCCGCGCCGGCCGACGACGAGCGCAGGCTGACGCCGGTGACGTTGGACAGGTTCACGCCAGTGAACGAGATCCAGTCATTGTTGTCGATGTAGCCGGCGGTCTTGCCGCCGACGGCGGCCGCGTGGTTCGCGACCTGGACGCCGCCGGTCGCCGACCACGCCTCGGCCTGGTAGACGCTGCCGGACGGCTGGACCGGCGCCGCGCAGTCGCCGTCGACGCGCTTCGCCGTGTACCGGATGGCACCGAGCAGCAGGTTGCGGAAGTTGGTGTCGGCGTAGCTCTCCTCGGTGTGCCCGAAGCCGGTGTAGAACGACCGGCCGCTGTCGATGGTCTTGCACCAGGTGATCGGGTGGTCGCCGCTCATCGATCCACCCGAGTACGACGACTCGTTGAGCGAGGCCAGGACGTGCGCCGTGGCCCGCGGGTTGGTCTGGTAGTTGTACCACTCGTCGGTGCGGGTCCAGGTGGCGCCGAGGTGGGCCGTGGCCGGGTGGCTGCGGTCCTCGACGTTCACGCTCGCCTGCTGGATCGCCGGGTGCGACGCGAACCAGGCACCGGCGAGCGTGCCGTAGAACGGCCAGCTGTACTCGGTGTCGGCCGCGGCGTGCACGCCGACGTACCCGCCGCCACCACGGATGTAGGCCTCGAACGCGGTCTGCTGGGCGTCGTTGAGCACGTCCCCGGTCGTCGACATGAAGACGACCGTCTGGTACTGGGCCAGGTTGGCGGCGGTGAACGCGGCGGCGTCCTCGGTGGCGGTGACGGTGAAGTTGTTGGTGGAGCCGAGCGACTGGACGGCGGCGATGCCGTTGGGGATCGACGAGTGGCGGAAGCCCGCGGTCTTCGAGAAGACCAGGACCTTGTACGGGGCGTCGGCGGCGCTGGCGGGCACCGGGTTCAGTGTGGCCGCGGCGAGCAGGCCCGCCGTAGCGGCGGCGAACCAGTTCCGGGCTGTGCTTCTGGGCATGACAGATCCTTCACGATGGGCGTGAGCGCGCGCCGTCGCGCCGTCATGATGTCGTCTTCAGTTGTTGCCCGTCCGCCGGCGCGGCACACGTGCCGCGCCGGCCCGACGGACCCTTCCCCGCCGGCTACCCTGCCGCGGGGCGCAACCGCGGCAAGGCCCTCGCTGCCGGCGAGGAAAAGCTTCGTTTATGCGGTGCTCATCCCCTGATCCCCAGGAGGTGTTCCATGGCGAGCTGGTCGAGGCGTTCGAAGGCCATCCCGCGGGCGGCCACCGCTTCGACGTCGATCTCCTCGGCCCGCAGCGCCGAGAGCGACTCCCCCGGCATCAGCGTCGGCACCGAAAGCTCGTCGACGCGGGCCGTCGCGAGCGCCGCCGACACCTCGGGGTCGTCACGGAACGTACGGACCTTGTCCTTGAGGATCAGGTAGTTGCGCATGCACGCCGCGGCGGTGACCCACACCCCCGCGGCGTCCTCGGTACGTGGTGGCTTGTAGTCGAAGTGGCGGGGTCCCGCGTAGGCCGTCGGGTAGCCGGAGCTGTTCTCCAGCACGTCGACGGTCCAGAAGGCGCCGCGGAGGTTGCCGGCGCCGAACCGCAGGTCCTGGTCGAACCGCGGGCCGTGCTGGCCGTTGAGGTCGACGTGGAAGAGCTTGCCGTGCCACAGCGCCTGGGCGATGCCGTGGGCGAAGTTGAGCCCGGCCATCTCCTCGTGCCCCACCTCGGGGTTGAGCCCCACCCGCGACGGCTCATCCAGGGTCGAGATCAGTGCGAGGGCGTGGCCGATCGTCGGCAGCAGGATGTCGCCGCGGGGCTCGTTGGGCTTCGGTTCGATGGCGAGGCGGATGTCGTAGCCGCGCTCGCGGATGTACGCGCACAGGGCGTTGATGGCCTCGCGGTACCGGTCGAGCGCCGCCCGCATCTGCTTGCCGGCACCGGACTCGGCGCCCTCGCGACCGCCCCACAGCACGTAGGTCGGCGCGCCGAGCTCGGCGGCGAGGTCGATGTTGCGCAGCACCTTCTGCAGCGCGAACCGGCGGACGGCACGGTCGTTGGCGGTGAACGCGCCGTCCTTGAAGATCGGGTGGCCGAACAGGTTGGTGGTGGCCATCGACACCACCATGCCGCTGGTGTCGAGGGCCTCGCGGAAGCGGCCGATCAGCTTGTCCCGGACGGTTTCGTCGCTGCCGAACGGGATCAGGTCGTCGTCGTGGAAGCTCACCCCGTACGCCCCCAGCTCCGCGAGCCGGTGCACGGACTCGACCGGGTCGAGCGCCGCGCGCGACGCCGAGCCGAAGACGTCCTGGGCCTGCCAGCCCACCGTCCAGAGCCCGAACGAGAACCGGTCCGCGGGAGTGGGGGCGTAGGGATCGTTCATGCCAGCACGCTGACCCATGACGCGTCGGACTTCTCCACGGCGTCGAGCACGAGTTGTACCTGCAGCGCGTCCTCGAACGACGGCGTCGGGTCCTGCCCGGTGGCCACCGCCTCGATGAAGTCCCGCATCTCGTGGGTGAACGAGTGCTCGTAGCCGATGATGTGGCCCGGCGGCCACCAGGCGGAGAGGTACGGGTGCTCGCCCTCGGTCACCAGGATGCGGCTGAAGCCCTGCTCGGCGGCCGGCTTCGTGGCGTCGTAGTACTCGAGCTCGTTGAGCCGCTCCAGGTCGAAGACGAGCGAGCCGAGCTCGCCGTTGATCTCGACCTTGAGCCCGTTCTTGCGGCCGGTCGCGAAGCGGGTCGCCTCGTAGGTGGCCAGGCCGCCGCCGGAGAGCCGGGCGACGAAGACCGCGGCGTCGTCGACGGTGACCTCACCCGTCGTGGCGCCCGCGCTCGCGGAGAGCCCGCTGGACGCCTCCGGCAGCGGGCGCTCCTTGATGAACGTCTCGGTGATGCCGGTGACGCCGGTGATCTGCTGGCCCGTGACGAACTGGGTCAGGTCGATGATGTGCGCGCCGATGTCGCCGAGCGCGCCCGAGCCGGCCTTGTCCTTCTGGAGCCGCCAGACGAGCGGGAAGTTGGGATCGGTGATCCAGTCCTGCAGGTAGACGGCTCTGACGTGCCGGATGGCGCCGAGCCGGCCGTCGGCGATGAGGTTGCGCATCAACGAGACGGCGGGGACCCGGCGGTAGTTGAACCCGCAGGCGGACCGGACGCCGAGCGCCCGGGCCTTCGCCGCCGCCGCGACCATCGCGCGCGCCTCTTCGACCGTGTTGGCGAGCGGCTTCTCGCACAGCACGTGCTTGCCCGCTTCGAGCGCGGCGATGGCGATCTCGGCGTGGCTGTCGCCCGGGGTACAGACGTCAATGACGTCGATGTCGTCCCGGGCGATCAGCTCGCGCCAGTCGGTCACCGCTTCGGCCCACCCGAGCCGGCTGGCGGCGTCCGCCACCTTCGCCCCATCGCGGCCGCAGACGGCGACCATGGTCGCCCGCACCGGCAGGTCGAAGACCCGGTTCACGGTGCGCCACGCCTGTGAGTGCGCGGCGCCCATGAATGCGTATCCGACCATGCCGACGCGCAGCTCCCCGCTGCTGCCCTGAGTGGACACTGGCGGTTTCCTTTCTGGTGGTTGGCTCTACCTGACGACCTGCTAGGACTTGAAGCCGAGCGGCAGGTACTTGTCGACGTTGTCCTTCGTGATCGTCTCGGACTGCAGGACGATCAGCTTCGGCACCTGCAGCTCGACCAGGTCGCCCATGCCCTTGCCCTGGGCGGCGAGGCGGGCCAGGATGATCGCCGAGGACGCCATCGACGGCGGGTAGGTGACCGTCGCGGTCAGCACCGAGTCGCCGGCCTTGATGTGGTCCATCGCGTCGCGGGAGCCGGCGCCGCCGACCATGAAGAACTCCTTGCGGCCCGCCTGCTGGATCGCGGCGAGGACGCCGACGCCCTGGTCGTCGTCGTGGTTCCACACGGCGTCGAGCTTCGGCGCGGCCTGCAGCAGGTTCGCCGCGGCCTTCTGGCCGGACTCGACGGTGAAGCCCGCCGCGACCCGGTGCTTGACGGTCAGGCCGTAGGTCTTGAGCGCGTCGGCGAAGCCCTTCGACCGGTCCTTGGTCAGCTGGAGCTCGTCGATGCCCGGGATCTCGCCGATGACGGCGTCGGTCTTGCCCTTGAGCTTCTCGCCGATGTACTTGCCGGCGGCGATGCCCATGCCGTAGTTGTCGCCCTTGATCAGCGAGAATGAGGCGGCCGAGTCGGAGAACTCCCGGTCGAGGTTGATGACGATGATGCCGGCCGCGGTGGCCTTCTTGCCGATCTCGGTGAGCTGCGCACCGTCCTGCGGCAGCAGCACGATCGCGTCGGGCTTCGAGCCGATCAGGGTGTCCAGCGCCGCGATCTGCGCGGGGGCGTCCTTACCGGCGTCGACGACCTTCAGGGTCACGTCGGAGAACTTGGCGGCCTGCGCCTTGGCGTTCGCGGTGATGGCGCCGATCCAGCCGTGGTCGGCGGCCGGGGCCGAGAAGCCGATGGTGACGGCCTTGCCGGGCGCCTCCGAGGCGGCGGCGTTCACCTTCGTGTTGGTGCCGGCGTCGTCGTCCTTCTTGTCGTTGGACGTGCAACCGGCGAGCAGTGCACCGGCGCCGAGGGCGGCCCCGCCGAGGAGAAGCTTGCGGCGGGACATGTCACCCGAGGATGCGCTCATCACGACCTCCTGGTCGTCTGTGGGATGGGGGGCGGGTAGGTTTTGCTGCATTTTGGGCGTGTTGATCCACACTGCCGTCGCGACGGCGGTGCTGGGTGTTCGGTGGCGATGCGCCCTATCGAGGTGGGACCGAGGTGCCTATCTGTTGAGGCGGGTCCGGAAGAAGGAGCCGACCCGGAACTGCTGGATCAGGACCGCGGCGACGATGATGCCGCCGTTGATGATCCGCTGGACGTCCAGCTGCAGGTTGTTGACGATGAACAGGTTCGTGATCTGGGTGAAGATCAGCACGCCGAGGAGCGAGCCGACGATGGTGCCGCGGCCGCCGGTGAGGGCGGTGCCGCCGATGATCGCGGCGGCGATCGCGTTGAGCTCGTACAGGTCGCCGTGGGTGTTGCTGCCGGAGGTCGTCTGCGACACGATCATCAGCGCGGCGATGCCGCAGCAGAGGCCCGACAGCACGTACAGCAGCATCGTCTGCAACCGGACGTTGATGCCGGCCAGGCGGGCGGCCTCGGCGTTGCCGCCGATCGCGATGGTGCGGCGGCCGAAGGTGGTGCGGTTGAGCAGGACCCAGCCGAGCGCGGTGACCGCCACGAAGATGATGACCATGTACGGGACGCCGAGCAGCCGGTCGCCGGCGAGGCTCTTGATGAACGGGTCCGACGTGATCTGGGTGTGCGACCCGGAGATGTTCTGGGCGAGACCGCGGGCGGACAGCATCATGGCGAGCGTCGCGATGAAGGGCACCAGCTTGCCGTAGGCGATCAGGCCGCCGTTGACGAGGCCGGCGGCCGCACCGACGGCGAGCGCGGTGAAGACCATCGCGGCCGGCCCCATGTCCTGCGTCGCCACGGTGGTGCACCAGACGCTGGCGAGGGCCAGCAGCGCGCCGACCGACAGGTCGATGCCGCCGCTGATCATCACGAACGTCATGCCGACCACGATCACGCCGATGCTGGACGCCTGGGTCAGCACGGTCAGCTCGTTGGACCAGAGCCGGTCGAGGTCGAGGAAGATGTCGGGACGGGTGACGGCACCGATGATCAGCAGCAGCACCAGGACCCCGATGAGGGCGAGGTTGCGCTTGACGGAGTCGGCACCGTCCCGCTGCAACCAGCCCTGCCCGGCGGCGCTCGCCGCGCCCTTGCTCAGCTCCACGGAGTCGGCGGACGGTGTGGTCGCGGTGCTCATGCTGCGGTCCCTTCAGGGGCGGTGCTCGCCATATCGGCCCCGTCCAGCAGTGAGCCGGCCATCACGAGGTCGAGCACGGTGTCTTCGTCGAGTTCGTCCGCCGGAGCCTCCCGTACGAGCCGTCCCTCACGCATGACGAGCACGCGGTCGGACAGGCCCAGCACCTCGGGCACCTCGCTGGACACGAGCAGCACACCGACACCCTCGTCGGCGAGTCTGCGGATCACCTGGTAGAGCTCGGCGCGGGCGCCGACGTCGACGCCTCGGGTGGGCTCGTCGAGCAGGAGCAGCCGGGTGCCGCCCAGCAGCCACCGGCCGACGACGACCTTCTGCTGGTTGCCGCCGGAGAGGGTACGCACGGGGCGCCGGACGTCGTTCGGGCGCAGGTCGAGGCCCTGGGTGATCTTCTGGGCCTCGGAGCGCTCACGCCCGGCGTCGGTGAAGCCGGCGCGGGCGAAGCGGGTGAACCCGGCGAGGGTGACGTTGCGGTAGATCGGCTCGCCGAGCAGCAGCGCCTGGCTCTTGCGCTCCTCGGGGGCCATGCCGATGCCGGCCTTCACGGCGGCGTTGACGCTGCCCTTGCGCAGCACCTTGCCCCCGATCGCGACCGTGCCGGCGGTGGCGCGGCGGGCGCCGAAGATGGTCTCCAGCACCTCCGACCGCCCGGAGCCGACCAGGCCGGTGATCCCGACGATCTCCCCCGCGTGGACGTTCAGCGAGATGTCGCTGAACCGCCCTTCCAGGCTCAAGCCATCGACGCTGAGCAGCAGCTCTTCCGCCGGAGTATCCGACTTATTCGACTTATCCGATTTTTCCGGAAAGACATACTCGATGGTGCGGCCGGTCATCTTGCTGACCAGCTCGCGGGTCGGCGTGGCCTTCGCGTCGAGGTTGGCCGCCGTGGTGCGGCCGTCCTTGAGCACCGTCACGCGGTCGCCGATCTCGCGGATCTCCTCCATACGGTGGGAGATGTAGATGACCGCGATGCCCTGCGCCGTCAGCGCGCGGACCATGCGGAACAGGTTCTCCACCTCGTCGTGGGCGAGCACGGCGCTCGGCTCGTCCATGATGAGCAGCCGCGCCTCGCGGGACAGCGCCCGGCCCATGCTCACGATCTGCTTCGCGGCGGCCGGCAGCTTGCCGACCTCCCGACCCACGGGGATCTCCGCGTGGCCGAGCCGCGCGAGGATCTCCGCCGCGCCGTGGCGCATGGTGCGCCGGGCGACGAACCCGGCGCTGTGCGGCTCGTGACCGAGGTACATGTTCTCGGCGACGCTGAGGCCGTCGACGAGGTCGAGCTCCTGGTAGATGGTGGCGATGCCGGCCTTCATGGCCGTCTGCGGGCTGTTGAACGTGGCCGGCTGACCCAGCCACATGATCTCGCCGGAGTCCGGGGTGTGCGCGCCCGAGAGCACCTTGATCAGCGTGGACTTGCCGGCGCCGTTCTGCCCGAGGAGGCAGTGCACCTCCCCGGCCCGCACCTCCAGCTGGACCCCGTCGAGCGCACGGACGCCGGGGAAGGTCTTCACCACATCGGTAAGTTTCAGGACGATGTCGTCCGTAGTTGTCATGATGGCCGTCCATATGCGAGTTCGCTGGCCAGGACCGCGGCGCCAACAACGCCGGCGCGGGGGCCGAGCTCGGACAGGACGACCGGCAGATTGCCGGTCGCGAGGGGAAGCGAACGCCGGTAGACGACGCTACGAATCTCCGCCAGCAGGATGTGACCGAGGCCGGCGAGACCGCCGCCGATCACGATCATCGACGGGTTGATGAAGCTGACCAGGCCGGCCAGCACCCCACCCACCCGGCGCCCACCGTCACGGATCAGGCGGATGCACGTGACGTCACCCTCGGCGGCGCCGTCGGCGACGTCCTTGGCGGTCACGATGCCGTTGGCGTTCAGCCGGTCCGCGAGCGCCGGTGAGGCACCGCTGCGGGCCGCCGCCGTCGCGTCACGCGCCAGCGCGCCGCCACCGAACAAGGCCTCCAGGCAGCCGACGTTGCCGCACGAGCACACCGGCCCGTGACTGTCGACCTGGATGTGCCCGATGTCGCCGGCGCACCCGTCGGTGCCCCGGTACACCTCACCGTTGAGGTAGATGCCGCACCCGATGCCGGTCCCCACCTTGAGGAAGAGCAGGTTGTCCACCGAGTGCGCGACGCCGCCGTAGCGCTCGCCGATGCTCA
This sequence comes from Dactylosporangium sp. NPDC006015, assembly GCF_040614215.1. NCBI lineage: Bacteria > Bacillati > Actinomycetota > Actinomycetes > Micromonosporales > Micromonosporaceae > Dactylosporangium > Dactylosporangium sp. NPDC006015. Next base: position 160,381 of record NZ_JBEXUD010000007.1, on the reverse strand, counting down.
TGATGTTCACGTCGTTGTCGACGACGACCGGGCAGTTGAACTCGCGCCCGAGCACCTCCCGCACCGGGAACCTGTCCCAGCCGGGCATGATCGGTGGCGAGACCGGAACGCCGTCCCGGAAACTGACCGGCCCTGGCACGCCGATGCCGATCGCGTGCAACCGCTCGAACGAGCCATCCACACGGAACTTGTGCAGAATCTCGTTGACCCGTTGCAGTATTACTTTCGGTCCCGACCTGATGTCGGCGGGTTCCCCGTACGCCGCGACCGGCTCCAGCCGCCCATCGGTGATCTCGACGTCGATCGAGCTCGCCCCCAGGTCCACCGCGGCGAACCGCAGATCGGGGTTCAGCTCCACCAGCGTCGACCTGCGACCACCCCGGCTCGCCGCCGGGCCCGCCTCGCGGATGAGCCCGGTCGCGACGAGCGCGTCCAGGTCCGCGAGCAGCCGCGGCCGCGGCACCTCCAGGCGATCCGCCAGCTCCGCACGCGACAACGCACCGGTGTCCCGCAACAAGCGGAGCAGGCGCGACTGAACGGGGCCGTCTACCGCACTGACCGTGTTCACAATGGCACCTCCTCATCTGGTCGCAGGCAGGCGTCCGCGACACGCGGCTACACCACCACACCTCCGTTGAGGTGCCGGTTGCCGGGTCGTGTGCCATGCGTTACACCCGTGTTGCGTCGAGACTTTAGGCCCTCCGAAGCGCCGCGTCTAGGTCTTCTATCTCCCGTTACCAAACTTTTGCTGAATCCAACGGAAGTTGACCCTTTTCTGAACGTTACCGCGTTTCCCCAGCTCAAGCTGTAATTCCCCCCACCGCTGCCGCGGCGGACCCCTGCGGGGATCCCCACCCGCACCCCAATGCGCCGCTCCGCGACGCACTGCCCGCACCGAGGCGCGAGCCAGGCCAAGCGGCGCATGCGCGCCGCATCCGGTGGCCGTCCTCCGCAGTGACCAGGGCTCCCCATGCTCCGGAAGACCTTGCGCCACCTGTGCTGCACAAACCCTTCCGGATCACGGACCCCGTCAGCCCCGACCCGCACCCAGCGAACAGACGTTGACCAATACCCCGCATGCCCCCGCCTCGCGATGGACGTTGCGCGATCCACCCACAGCTCGATCACTCAACCCGCCCCGGATCCCACACCGCCTGTGGACAAAAGCCGCAAAGCCGGGCATTGATCAACGTCTGTGGCGGCTGGGCGAACAGCGTCTGCCCGCACCACCAGATCCGCCCCTGGACTACAGCGCCGGACGCACCACCGCACCCGGACCAGGCAACAGCCCCGTCGCCGGACTCGACCACATGATCCAAGGACAACCCTGGCCGCGCGCACGACCAGACCCGTCCTTGGATCAAGCCAGCACCCGCGACGGCCAGCCACCCGACACCGTGCACACACCGATCCCGAGCACCCGATCGAAGGACAACCCTGGCCACCCCCACCGCCACATCCGTCCTTGGATCAACCGGGCCGGCGCAACACCGCAACAGCGCGGTCACCGATCCCGAGCACTCGATCAAGTGCGGTCATGGCCACCCGCACCGCCAGATCCATCCCTTGGATCAACTGGTCCGGCGCACACCGCAGCTGCGCCGTCACTGGTCCCGGGCGCTTGATCGAAGGACAACCCTGGCCGCCCACACCGCCAGATCCGTCCTTGGATCATGCGGTCCGGTGCACATCGCGGCGGCGCGGTCGCCGGTCTTGAGCGCTTGATCGAAGGACGGTCATGGCCGTGGGCCTGCTCAGCGCCGCCGGTCCATCCGGATGCCGACGGTCACGGCCGTTGCAACATCCGGCATCGACAGCACTACGGCGGCTCGGCCAGGACCCCGCGACAGACCCGAGCTCGAAGCGCGGCCCAGCCCTACCCGGCCCGGCTCGGCCAGGACCCCGCGACAGACCCGAGCCCGGAGCACGGTCCAGCCCCACCCAGCTCGGCCCGACCCGGAAACTGCACCACCCAAGCCGCGCCGCCCGAAGGCCACACCATCCGCAACCACACCGCCCGAAGTCGCACAGCGTGGAGCCGGACAGCGTGGAGCCGGACAGCGTGAAGCCGGACAGCCCGAAGGCCCCGATGCCCCGCTGCCATGCCTCAGCGGCGGCGGGCAAACTCCCACCAAGGCGGAGCCGTCAGCCGGCTGGACGACGCGGGTCGCTCACTTCAGCAGCAGGGTGCCCATCCGGCGGCTGGCCATCGTCAGGCCGACCGCGGCCAGCGCGGCCAGGTACGCCACGTGCCACAGCAGCGTCCAGTCCGGCGAGCCCGTCGTGATCGCCCGGAGCAGGGCGACGCCGTGGTACAGCGGCGTCAGCTCGATCAGGACCTGCAGCGGCGCGGGGAAGTCCGACGGTGGGGAGAACGTGCCGCTGAACAGGAACAGCCCGAACTGGGTCACGTTGATGTAGTCGAAGTCCTGCCAGGAGCGCAGCAGCGTCGACAGCCCCATCCCGAGCGCCCCGAACGCGAACCCCACCAGCAGCGTCACGGGTAAGGCCATCAGCGCCCACCCCCACGTGGTGAGGTCCAGCGCCGCCATGACCAGGAGGAAGACGGCGGAATACATGCCGCCGCGGCACATCGCCCAGACGAGCTCGCCGACGGAGACCTGCATGGGCGTGATCGGGGTGGCGAGCGTCGCATCATAGATGCGCATGAACTTGAGCTTGCCGTAGAAGTTCATGGTGGTCTCCGCGAGCGCCCCGTTCATCGCGGAGGCGGCCAGCATCGCCGGCGCGACGAACTGCGCATAGGTCACGAGCCGGCCGTCGGGCAGCGCGATGTCCCCGACGAGCCGCCCGACGCCGACGCCGATCGACAGCAGGTACAGCAGCGGCTCGACGAAACCGGACAGCAGCACCCACCAGTACGCCGCATGCCTGGCCGCCGCGAGGTTACGCGCGGTGACGGAGAGGGCCCCGGAGGCGCGGTGGTCGAGACGGGACATCGCCCGCGGGAAGATCAGTGTCGTGACCATCAGTCGCCCAGCTTCCGGGTGAACGAACGCACCGCCAGCACATAGCCCACCGCGCACCACACCGCCAGGACCGCGACGTGGGCGGGCAGCCCCCAGGCGGTCGTGGTGCCCAGCGTCGCGGCCCGGGAAAGCTCCACGCCGTGCCACAGCGGCGACACGTACGCCAGCAGCCGAGCCGCCACAGGCAGGCTCTCCACGGGGAAGAACACGCCGGCGAAGAGCGTCATGGGCACCACCGCCACGCGGAACAGCACCGCGAACGCCCCATCGGTCTCGGTCCGCGCCGCGAACGCGAAGCACGGCGCCGCGCACGCCACGCCCAGCAGCATGGAGACCAGCGGGGTCGTGAGCGCCCACCACGAGTGCAGCGCGCCGAACAGCGCCAGCACCACCAGGAACCCGATGCTCGACAGCCCGACCCGCAGCGTGACGAACGCCAGATGCCCCCGCAGCACGTCACCCACCGTGAGCGGCGACGCCCGCATCGCGTGGTAGACCCGTGTCCAGTTGAACCCGCCGAACACCGGCCACGTCGAGTCGGCGACCGCGACCTGCAGGGCGGTCGAGGCGAGCAGCCCGGGCCCGAGATAGTCCAGGTACGGCACGCCGATCGACGTCGACCGCTCGTCGATGTAGTGCCCGACGGTGATCCCCATCGCGACCAGGAACATCGCCGGCAGCGCGAACGAGCTGAACACGCTCGCCCGCCAGGTGCGTTTGTAGGACACCAGGTGGTATTCGAGCGCCAGGGCGGTCCGGTGAGCCATCAGTCCACCAGCGTCCGGCCGGTGAGCTGCAGGAACACGTCTTCGAGCGACCCGCGCCGGACCAGCACGCTCGACGGCGTCAGCCCCCGCGCGTGGACCTGCGCGGCGGCCGCGTCGCCGTCGCCGGTGTAGACCAGGATGCGGTCGGGCAGCACCTCGGTGCGCTCACCGATGCCCTCCAGCTTGCCGGCCAACCCGTCGAGCGGCTCGTTGCCGAACCGCACCTCGAGCACCTCCCGCGTCGAGTGCCGCTCGATCAGCTCGCGCGGCGAGCCCTCCGCGACGATCCGGCCGCCGTCCATGACGACCAGGCGGTCGCACAGCTGCTCCGCCTCGTCCATGTAGTGCGTGGTGAGCACCAGCGTGACGCCGCGCTGCTTGAGCCGGAACAGCCGCTCCCACACCAGGTGCCGCGCCTGCGGGTCGAGGCCGGTGGTCGGCTCGTCGAGCAGCACGATCTCGGGCTCGTTGACCAGGGCCCGCGCGATCGTCAGGCGGCGCTTCATGCCGCCCGACAGCGGCTCGACCTTGTCGCCGGCGCGGTCCGCCAGCTGCACGAACTCCAGCAGCTCCATCGCCCGCGCCCGCGCGACCCGGCGCGGGATGTTGAAATACCGCGCATACACCGTCAGGTTTTCCAGCACGGTCAGCTCGAGGTCGAGCGAGTCCTGCTGCGGGCACACCCCGAGCCGCGCCCGGATCGCCGAACCGTCCCGCGCCGCGTCCATGCCCAGGATCCGCAGCGAGCCGCCGGTCGGTCGCGACACGCAGCCGATCATGCGCATCGTGGAGGACTTGCCCGCCCCGTTGGGCCCGAGGAACCCGAACGCCTCCCCCGCCCGCACCCGCACGTCGATCCCGTCGACCGCGGTGAAGGCACCGAACTGTTTCACCAGCCCGGTCGCCGCGATCAGCGCTCCGTCATCAGCCACGTGGCGACACTAACCCGGGGGTCTGACAAAAATCGGTCCGATTTGCCGCCGGCGACGGCCGGTTGGCACCATGTGCTGGTGAGCGTCAACCCGCGCTGGCTCGGGCTGGCCGCTTCCGTCCTCCTCGCCACCAGCGGTTTCCTGGCCGGCAAGCCGGTGCCGCGCGACGGGGCGTGGCTGCTCGGTGTGATCGTGTGGTTCGTCGCCCTCGCGATGCTGATCCGCGCCTGGTGGACGCTGCGCGACGCGACCGACCAGCGCGGCCTGCTGGTCACCGCCGCGCTCTGGAGCGTCCCGCTGCTGGTCGCGCCGCCGCTGGGCAGCCACGACATTTACGCGTACGCCTGCCAGGGCCAGCTCTTCGACGCAGGCTTCGACCTCTACGAGGTGGGGCCCGCCGCACTGCCCTGCACGTGGCTGTCCGACGTGCCCGAGCTGTGGCGCGAGACCCCCACGCCCTACGGTCCACTGTGGATCGCCGTGGAGGGCGCCGCGGCCTGGCTCGCGCACGGCAGCCTGCCCGCCGCCGTGCTGTTGCTGCGCCTCGCCGCCGTGCTCGGCCTGGTGCTGTGCGTCGCCGCCGTGCACCGCCTCTCCCGCGGCAACGCGCTGCTCGCCGCCAGCCCGCTCGTCCTCGTCCACGTCGTGTCCGGCGCTCACAACGACGTCGTCCTCGCGGGCCTGGTCCTGGCCGGTTTCGTCGCCGCGAGACGGCCCGGCCTCGCGGCGGCCGCCGCGTCCGGGCTCGCCTTCGGCCTCGCCGTCGCCGTCAAGGTCACCGCGCTCGGCGCCGTGCCGTTCGCCCTCCTGTTGGTGTTTTTCGCCGGTACGACCAGAGCCCGCTGGACGAGCACCCTCACCTTCGGCGTGACGATCGGAGCGACCTACGCCCTCCTCGCGGTGCTCACCGGCCACGGCCTCGGCTTCCTGCACGCCCTCGGCTCGACCAGCACCATGGTCCAGTGGCTCTCCATCCCCACCGGCGTGGGAATGGCCGTGGGTTACGTGCTGCGCATGCTCGGTCACCCAGAGTCGTTCGCGACGGCGGTGGCGGTCGCGCGGGCCGTGGGACTGCTAGCGTTGGCGGTGATCCTGCTGGGGCTGTGGTGGCGGACCGCGACCACCTTGGCCTCGCTCAAACGCGCCGCCCACCCCGGCGGCGCACCGATCAACAGCGGCAGCGCGACGGGCCCCGAGCCAGGGGGCAGCGTCACCACAGGCCGCGATGCCACGGCCGACCGCGCGACGGCCAGCAGCGCGACGGGCGGCGTGACCGGCGACGACGCGGCTGACGGCGTGACCGACGGCGCGGCTGACGGCGTGACCGGCGGCGCGGCTGACGGCGGCGCGACGGGGCGGCGGGCGCAGGACGTGGTGCTGACCGCGGCGGGGTGCGGCATGCTCGCGGCCGCGGTGCTCGGCCCGGTGTTCTACGCCTGGTACGCGATCGCCGGCATCGCCCTGCTCGCGGGCACGACGCTCACCGGCCGGCTGCGCACGGTCGTGCTGGTCGCCGCGGCCGGGTTGCCGCTGCTGACGCTGCCCGACAGCCTGGGGCTGGCGACGAAGACGAAGGTGCCCGGGGCGTTCCTGGACGTCGCGCTCGTCACGGCCGCCGCCGTCCACCTGGTCCGCCGCCGTCGCCGATCCGCGCCCCCGCCTACCGCACACTCGACCCAGGGCACACCCGCCGTCAGCGGGCCGGCCACCGACTGACCGACCCAACCAGCCAGCACCGCAGCCACCCCTCACCGCAGTCCGCCCAAGCGACACTCCCACCCTCAGCGGACCAAGCTCCCGGCCGCCCACACAGCGTGGCAACCGCCCCCGTCGCGAGCCACCCAGATGGCACCCCACCGTCGGCGGACCAGGCTCCCGACCGCCCACACAGCGTGGCAACCGCCCCTCGTCGCGAGCCGCCAAAATGGCACTCCACCGTCGGCGGACCAGGCTCCCGACCGACCGACCAGCCAGCGCGGCAACCATCCCACGTCGCGAGCCGCCCAAACGGCACCCCACCGTCGGCAGACCAGGCTCCCGACCGACCAGCCAGCGCGGCAACCACCCCACATAGCGAGCCGCCCATGCAGCATCCCACCATCAGCAGACCAGGCTCCCGACCTGCCACTCCGACCAGCCAGCGTGGCAACCACCCCACGTCGCGGGCGGCTCAGCGGCACCGCCGTCAGCGGACCAGAGGACTCTCCCAACCGTTCAGCGGCGCGGGCGACCCACGTTGTGAGCCGCCCGGTGGTATCGGCGACAACGGGCCGGGGTTCGGGTCGGGTGCTGGTGGCGGACCGTCCACCCGAAAGGCCGGCCGGGGCGAAACGTTGCGGGCGCGGGCGCCGTCGGGGGCAGGTGGGTGGGGTCAGGCGGGGGTGCCGATCGACTGGCGGGCGGCGGCGACCAGGGCGGCGGTCTGTTCGGTGACGGCAGGGGCGGTGGGGTCGACGCCTTCGTCGTAGCGGACGGTCCAGCGCAGGCCGTCGACGCCGCTGACGCGGCGGGCGACGACGCGGACGCCGAAGCCGGTGGTGAGCGGGTGGTGCGAGGTGTGCGCGATGGACTTGTTGACCCGGGTGCGGACCTGATCAGGCACCCTGTCGGGGTCGAGCAGCGTGATGACCAGCGGCGTCAGGTCCTCCATGACGACGTACCCACCAGGGCCGTCGACGGGCAGCTCCCGGGCGGCGATGAGGGCCAGCTGCCGGCCCGACCACGTGGCCTTGTGGATCTCGTGCCAGCCGAGCCGCTCGCCCGCGCCGGGGAGCCAGAGGCCGAGGTTGGTGACGACGACCACCGTGTCGCCGGTCGCGCCCGCCCACGACACGACGCGCTCGTCGGCGGCGAGGGCGGGCCGCTGCGCGGGCGGCAGCCGGCGCTTCTTCAGGAAGCCGAACACGACGCTCTCCTTCTGTCGGACGACCGCAGGACCAGACCCCGGCCGCACCCCACCGACCTGCTACCCACCACGAACCGGCCACGCACCACCGCCGGCAACCCGCCGCCGACCACCGGACCCCCGCCACGAACCGACCCCGAGCCGGCCACCACAAACCCGCCGCGAGCCGACCCCGAGCCGGCCACCACAAACCCATCGCAAGCCGGCACCGCACCGACCACCAGCAGCGACCGCCCGCCTGCGCCGAAGCGGCCACGAGCGCCAGAACGGCCACGAACGCCGGAGCGGCCAGGGGCTCCGGGACACCCGCCCCGCACGCGCACGGTCACCAGCGGCTGGCACTACGGTCGCGCAGCGCCCTCGCGTGCTGCTCCAGGGAGACGAGCTCGCTGAAGAGGCGCAGGTACTCGTCGGCGTGGGTGACCGGGTTGATGCGCTGCTGCTTGGACTTGAGGTCGGCGATCCGGCGGTTGAGGGCGGGCAGCTGCAGCCGGACGATCGTGGCCTCGACATAGCGGGGGTCGGGCTCGCCGTCGAGGCGGAGCGGCTCGACGGCCAGCTCGGTGACGAGGGCCGCGGCGGCCGGGTCTGGGCACGCCTCGCGGACCCGCTCGATCCAGACGGCCCCGCCGGTCGCGGACGAGGCGCCGCCGGCGTCGGCGATCGCGGCGCGCAGCGCCGTGTAGGTGGGGTGGGCGTAGATGTCGGCGCCGATGACGTCGAACATGGGGCCGGCGAGGGCGGGCTGCTGGAGGGCGAGCTTCAGCGCCTCGCGCTCGACGAGGGCCTCGGCGCTGTCGGGCGCGAGGATCTTGCGGGTGGAGGCGGCGGGTGGGGGCTCGACGACGCCCTTCGCGGCGGCGCCGACGGCGCGCTGGACCGTCTCCAGCTCCATGCCCAGGTCGCCGGCGAGCTTGCGGGCGTACTCGGGGCGCAGGGTGCGGTCCTTGATCTTCGCGACCAGCGGGGCGGTGGCCTTGAGGGCGCCGACGCGGCCTTCGGCGGTGTCGAGGTCGAAGCGCTGGATGACGGAGCGGAGGGCGAAGTCGAGCAGCGGCTGGCGGTCGGCGACGAGGTCGCGGACGGCGACGGGGCCCTTCGCCATGCGCAGCTCGCACGGGTCCATGCCATTGGGGCCGACGGCGATGAACGTCTGCGCGACGAACCGCTGGTCGTCCTCGAAGGCGCGCAGCGCGGCCTTCTGCCCGGCGGCGTCACCGTCGAAGGTGAAGATGATCTCGCCGCCGTAGCCGTCGGCGTCCAGCAGCAGGCGGCGCAGGACCGCGATGTGGTCGGCGCCGAACGCGGTGCCGCAGGTGGCGACCGCCACGGGCACGTCGGACAGGTGGCAGGCCATCACGTCGGTGTAGCCCTCGACGATGACCACCTTGCTCTGCTTGGCGATCTCGCGCTTGGCCTGGTCCACCCCATACAGGACGTGGGACTTCTTGTAGAGCGGGGTCTCGGGCGTGTTCAGGTACTTCGGGCCGTCGTCGTCGTCGAACAGCTTCCGCGCGCCGAAGCCGATCACGTCGCCGGAGATGTCCTTGATCGGCCACAGCAGGCGGCGGCGGAACCGGTCGATGAGGCTGCCCGAGCGGGCCTCCTTCGACAGCCCGGCGGTGATCAGCTCCTGCGCGGAGAAGCCCTTCAGCCGCAGGTGCTTGCTCAGCGGGTCCCAACCCTCGGGCGCGAAGCCGCAGCCATAGCGCTCCGCCTCCTCGCGGCCGAAGCCGCGCTGCGCGAGGAACTCGCGGGCCAGCCGGGCGCCGGGCGAGCCGAGCTGCTCGGCATAGAAGCGGGCCGCCTCGGCGTGCGCGGCGATGAGCCGCTGCTTCTGGCCCGTCTGGCGGACCGGCGCGCTGCCCGCCTCGACATACTGCAGCTGCAGGCCGGCGCGGCCGGCGAGCCGCTCGACCGATTCGACGAACGTCAGGTGGTCGTGGTCCATCAGGAACTTGATGGCGTCGCCGCCGGCGCCGCAGCCGTGGCAGAAATACACGTTGCGCGCGGGCGAGACGTTGAACGAGGCGGTCTTCTCGTCGTGGAACGGGCACAGCCCTTTCAGGTTGCCGCCCCCGGCCGACTTCAGCGTCACGTGCTCGGAGATCACATCCGCGATCGCGGTGCGCTCCCGTACCAAGGCGATGTCCTCGTCCTTGATCTTGCCGGCCACCCGACGCCACCTCCCCAACCCGAGGCCTACATCCTGCCTCGCGCCTACGACAATTTACGACCTCACCCGTGCAACACCACACCGGCCACGGCCTCGCCCGGACAAAACCACACAGCCACGGCTTCACACGGCCAACACCACACGGGCACCATGGGCGCACATCACCGTGCGATGCTGGCCGCCATGCCGAAACTGCGGGACGAGCGGGTCGCCTGGCTGGCCGTACAGGACCAGCTGCGGCGGCGCAGTCGGCGGCTGGGGCCGTGGGGCTGGCTGCTGACGATCGCCACGCTGGGCGCGTGGGCGGTGCTGCGGTCCCAGGGGCGCGGGTCGGCGCGGATGGCGGCGTATTCGCTCGCCGTCGACCACGTCACCGGCTACCTCGACGACGACGAGCGCGAGACGCTGCGCACGCACGGCACGGTGCCGCCGTGGTTCCTGTTCGAGGTCGAGCGGGCCAGGTGGGCGGCGCGCGACAAGCAGTCGCTCCCCGCCGGCCGCGAGACCCGGCTGGAGCGGCGCCGCCGGATCCTGCTCAGGGTCGTCCTCACGGGGACCGTCGCGGCCACCGTCCTCGTGTTGTCACCGACCGTGTGGGTACGGGCGGCCTCCCTCGGCCGTATCGGTCCCGCCTCGACGGCCCCGGAGGCGGACGTCGCGATCGTGTTCGGGGCCCAGGTCGCGCCGGGCGGGCAGGAGCCGATGCCGTTCCTCAAGGGGCGGCTCGACGTCGCCGCGCAGCTGCTCACGTCCGGCAAGGTGAAGGCGCTGCTCATCTCCGGTGACGCGCAGGGCGGATCCGGAGATGAGGTCCGGGTGATGCGCGACTACCTGGCGGGCAAGGGCGTCGATCCGGCCAGGATGGTCGTCGACCCGCACGGACTCGACACCTATGACACGTGCCGCCGTGCCCGCGACGTGTACGGCGTGACGAAGGCCATACTCGTCAGCCAGGAGCTGCACCTGCACCGTGCGGTGACGCTGTGCCGGCGGCTGGGCGTCGACGCGTACGGGGTGCCCGCCCTCTGCGAGGGATGCCAGCAGGTGACGATCTGGTACAACACGGCCAGGGACGTCGCGGCCGGGCCGAAGGCCGCCTGGGAGGCCCTCCGGCACCGACAGGCCGCAGTCGTGTCACCACCGGATCCATCCCTGCTGCAGGCGATGCGCTGACCCGCCCACCATCGTGGTTTTGGGCACGTCCGGCAGGCACCGGCGGCATACTTGACCCGTCCACGGCGCCGACATCAGATCGGCGCTTGTCCATGCCTGGCCCGATGGGTGGTGCGTTACCGGTGATGATCCCGCGTCCGGGGGTTTCCGGCTGATGGTCACCGTGCTGCGCACCGTCGACGACGTCCTCGCATGGGCGGAGCTGCTGGTCGGGCCGCCGCTGCGCACCGCCGTCGGGCGCCTCCCGGAGCCGTCGCGCGAGGTGGCCGAGCTGCAGCTCGGCGGGCTCGACGAGGATCCGCCCGCCGCCCGTACGCGCGCCGCACTGACACTCGTCTGCGCGGGCGCCGTCGGTGGTGACCCGCACGACGCGGTGGCGGGCGCCGTCGCGGTGGAGCTGGTGCACCACTGGTCGGGGCTGCAACGGGACCTGTTCGACGGCGACCTGACCCGCCTGCACCGGCCGACCGCCTGGAGCGTGGTGGGGCCGCACCCGGCGACGCTGGGCGGGCAGGCGATGCTGGCGCTCGCGTTCGACGTGGCGGCGACCGGCGACCCGACCAGACGCGTGCCACGCCCGCTGCGCCAGGCCAGCCGCGCCACGCCCGACACCGCGCCGTCCGTGCCGGCTGTGCCGTCCGTGCCCTCCAGGGAGCCGGTGCGGCAGGACCGGGCGACCCGGGACAGGTTCACCGAGCAGCACGGCACCCCCGACCCGTGCGCCGACGCGCGGCGGCAGTCCGGGGCGGCATCCGTCGACCGGGCCGGCGTCCGCATCCTCGGCGACACCGTCCAGCAGCTCCTGCACGGCCAACACACCGACCTCAGCACGGCCCTGGACCCCGTGCTGCCCCGGCACCGCTCCGGCAACGACCTGCTCCGCACGTGCATCTCCGCGGTCGAGCAGCGCAGCGGCGCCCTCTTCGGCTGCGCGTGCGCCCTCGGCGCGCTCGCCGGCGGCGGCGACCCGGCACGGGTCGAGCAGCTGCGGCTGTTCGGGGTGCGGCTCGGGCTGGCCGTCCGGTTCGCCGAGGACCTGCAGGGCATCTGGGGCGACCCGGCCGTGACGGGCCGCCCGGCGTTCGCCGACCTGCGCGGACGCCGCCGCTCACTGCCGGTCGCCGCCGCCCTCGCCGCGGGCGCCGACGAGCTGGCCGACCTGCTGCACCGCGAGACCCGCCTCAGCGAGGCCGACCTGGAGCGCGCCGCGAAGGTCGTCGAACGCTCCGGCGCCCGCTCCTGGTGCGCCCAGCAGGCCGACGACCTCCTCGCGCAGGCCCTGGTCGCCCTCGACCTGGCGATCCCCGAGCCGGCCGCGGTCGCCGAGCTCGTCGCCCTGGCCCGCTGGGCGACCCGCCACCCGGCCTGACCAACACCCCCGCCGGCGATCCACAAACCCGCGCCTGACCGGCGACCCATGAACCGGCGCCTGACCGGCGCGACCCGAGAAGGCGCGCCGGCCGGGTGCGGGTGAGCGTCAGGAGAGGGCGGCGACCACCTGCTCCGCGCGGGTGGCGTGCTTCTGGTACGCGCCCGGGAACGCCGACCGCTGCACCGCCTGGGCCGCGGCGGTCACGCTCATCCGCTGCCAGCCCTCGACCCGGTTGAGGGCGTTGTAGAAGAGCATCGCGGAGTGGGCGGGGTTCATCAGCTCGGCGACGGTGCCCCAGCCCTGGCTGGCCCGCTGCTGGAAGAGCCCGACCGAGTCGTGGTCGGTCGAGGTGCCGTCGTGCGGCAGCCCGAGGGACGCGGGCACGGCGGAGCTGGCGACGTTGTACAGGTCGCTCTCCTGCATCGCCGTCGCGATCGCCACGACCAGGGCCCGGTCGGGCATGCCCTGCGCCCGGCCCTGCTTGACGATGATCGCGGCGTTGTCCATCTGCCGCTGGTCGAGGCCGGCGACGGGCTTGACGACCGGCGGCGCCGGCGGCACGGGCGCGGCGGGCACCGCGACGGCCAGGGGCCCCGTCGCGGGCGCCGGCGCCGCATCGGCGGAGGGCGCGGACGACGGCCCCGAAGCGGACAGGGACGACGGCGACGGCCAGGACCAGGCGGCCGCGGACTCGGCATACGCGGGGCCGGTGAACATCGACGCCGGCGAGTCAGCCGGCAGGGTGCCCAGCAGCGTGGCGGACAGGACGGCGACCGAGACGGTGCCGGCCCTGGCGCCGAGCACGGGCACCAGCCGGCGATGTCGCGGGTGGAACTGGCGTGGCAACACCTTCAATATGGGCTTCACTACTGATGTTTCCTTCGTTTGCAGGCAGAAGACATGCGGCATCGGCACGCCGCCCGAGGACGGCATGCTGGAAGGGGGGAACCAGTGGTGAGGTGTTACGAGGGCGCGCGGGCGGCCGGCATCGACGCAGACTCCTTCCGGTGCCGCCTACCGGGTTAGCTGACGGGTTCGGGCGGGAAGTTTCGCCCTACCGCGGCCAGGCCGCGGATACACCCCAGAGGACGCGCATGGGTCCCCGGCTCGCGAAGATCGCGACTCGACGGCGCCCGCCCGGCAGCACCGATGCGGTGCAGGTCGACCGGAGCGGACTCAACGACCCTACTGGGCCGTCTCGGGCCGGGCCAACCGCAGCAACGGCAATCCACCCTGAGCACCCGGACGCTCACCGAACGCCGTCACCCGTCTGGTCACCTCGCCGGCGTGACGACCGCCCTTGACCAGGTACATCGCGCGGTCGGCGGCCCGCAGCGCGGCGCCCGCGTCCTCGACCGTGTCATCGATCACGGCCACGCCGACGCTGACCCTGACCCGCATGATCTGCCCCTGGTGCGTGACGGGTGCGCAGACGGCGCGTTCGAGGCGGTCGACCAGCACGCCGAGGTCGCCGGCGGCGACGTTGCCCATGAGGACGACGAACTCGTCGCCGCCGAGGCGCGCGACGGTGTCGGTGGGCCGCACCAGCGACTGGAGGCGCTGCGCGACGGCGACGAGGACCGCGTCGCCGGCCTCGTGGCCGAGGGTGTCGTTGACGATTTTGAAGTCGTCGAGATCGCAGAAGAACAGCGCGCTGATCACCTGCTCGGTGCGGGCCCGCCGGATCGCGGCCGCGAGGGGTTCGGCGACGGCCTCGCGGTTGGCCAGGCCGGTCAGCGGGTCGCGGGAGGCCCTGCGCACCAGGTCGGCCTCGGTGGCCTTGCGGCTGGTGATGTCCTGCACCTGCGTGATCGCGAACGCGGGCGACCCGGCGACCACCGACATCGTCGCGGAGATCCAGATCGTCTCGCCGTCGCCGCGGACGCAGCGCACCTCGTAGTCGCGGATCGTGCCGGCGCCGCCGGCGAACACCTCCCGGCTGCGCTCGAAGTCGTCAGGGTGGATGAAGTCGCCGAAGCGCATCGAGACGAGCACGTCCTCGTCCCGCCCGAGCAGCTCGCACAGCGCGGGGTTGACCCGGACGAGGCGGGTCGTGTCGGCTCCCTCCAGGCCGATCATGCACATGCCGGTGCCGGCGCCGTTGAACGCGAGCCGGAACGCGGCCTCGCTCGCCTCCAGGTGCTGCCGCTCCCGGCGCAGCGCCTCGACCAGGTTGGCGTTGTTGATCGCGATGCCGGCCTGCGCGGCGAGCATCTCCAGCAGCTCGCGCTGGAACGCGCCGGGCCGCCTGCCGTCGGCGGGCAGGTCGACGCTGAGCACGCCGACGAGCGAGCCGTCGGGCGCGCACAGCGGCGCGAACAGGGCGTCGAGGGGGTGCCAGCGCTCCTCCTCCGGGATGCCGTCCGCGCCGTCGGGGGCGGCGGGGATCCAGGACTGGATGCCGTCGTTGTGCCGCTCGTGCGGCAGGAACCGCAGCTGCCCCCACTCGTCGGCGGCGGCGAGGTGCGCGTCGAACTCCGCCGCCGGGTACCGGACGCCGAGCAGCTCCGCCCGCGCCTCCTCGGACCCGGCGATGGCGACCGCCTCGTACACACCCTCCGGATGCAGGTAGTTGACCACGGCGGCGCCGAACCCGACGTGCTCGACGACGGCGTCGGCAATCCGGTTCAACGTCTCGACGACGGTGCTGCCGGTGTTGATCCGCCCCGTGATCCGGTAGACGGAACGGATGGCGGCCATCGCCATGTCCCGATCTCGATCCACGGCTCGCCTACCCCGATCCGGCCGACCCTGCAGCCCTCACATCGACGCAACGCCTCCGATCCTAAGCAATTGCGGGCGCGGTCCGCCGCCACGCGGACCCGGGTCAGCGCCGCGGCTGACGACGGCGCGGCGGCGGCCGGCTTACGGTTCCGGCTCGACATCCCGTCGAGCCACACAAAATCGCCTGAAAGGTCGCCATGCCACACAAACTCCGCCGCCTCGTCGCCGGGGGCTGCCTGGTCGCCGCCCCGCTGGTGTACGTGGCGGGCCTGCTCACCGACCCCGCGCTGCGCGCCGGCGACGCCGCGGACGGCGCGTACGGCCGCCACCCCGGTCAGGTCTCGGTGAGCGCCGCGCTGCTGCACTGGAGCTGGGTCCTGCTCGTGCCCGGCATCATCGGCATGATCCACCTGGTCCGCCGGCGCGCCGTGCTCTTCGGGCACATCGCCGGGCTCGTCGCGCTGCTGGGCGTCGTCAACTTCTCCGCGCTGATGCTCGGCGACTTCTTCTACGCCCGGCTCGAGGCGGACCTCGGCACCGCGGCGGGCGACCGCCTCGCCGACGCCGCCTTCGCCGCCGGCGGGGCACAGTGGGGGTTCCAGGTGCCGGGCTTCCTCGGGCTGCTCGGGGTGCTCCTGCTGGGGTTGGCGCTCGCGTACGACCGGCGCGTCCCCTGGTGGGCACCGCCGGCGATGCTGGCCGGGATGCTGGCCGGCCCCGTCTACCCGATCGGCATGATCGCCGGCAGCCTGCTCTACATCGCGGGCTCGGGTGTGATCGGCGTACGGATGCTGCGGATGACCGACGCCGAGTGGGCTCAGGAGCCGGTGGCGGGCGGGACCGCCGCGGCGCCGAGCGGGAACGTGGCCGCGACGGTGTAGCCACCGCCGGGCCGGGGCCCCGCGTGGAGGGTGCCGCCGTGCAGGGCCGCCCGCTCCCGCATCCCGGCGAGCCCGTGCCCCGTGCCGGCGACCGCGGCCGACCCGTCGTCGCTGACCTCGACGGTCAGCGCGGGCGGCGGGAAGCCGATCGTCACCTCCACCGTCGCGGCCCGGGCGTGCTTGAGCGTGTTGGTCAGCGCCTCCTGGACCACGCGGTACGCGGCCAGCCCGAGCGCCGGCGGCACCGGGCGCGGCGTGCCGGTCGTGCCGATCCTGACGTCGAGGCCGGCGGCGCGCAGCGGCGCGGCGAGCCGGTCCAGCTGGTCGAGGCCGACCGGCGCCCGCCCGTCACGCAGGACGCCGAGCAGCATCCGCAGCTCCTCGACCGTCTCCCGGCCGGCCCGCTCGACGCTGTGCAGCAGGTCGCGTTCCCGTTCGCGGGCGGGGTCGCCGGCCAGCAGCATCCGCACCCCGCCGGCCTGCAACGTCATCAGGCTGACGTGGTGGGAGATGACGTCGTGCAGCTCCCGCGCGATGCGGGTGCGCTCCTGCGCGGCGGCGACCGCGGCCCGCTCGGCCATCCGGATCGTCCGCTCCGTCTGGCGCCGCAGCAGGACGCCGCTGCCGTACGCGACGCCCATGAAGATCGCGCCGATCAGTCCCTCCGCGAGGTCCTGCCCCGGCAGCGTCTGCAGCAGGGCGTAGGCGGCCAGGACGGTGGCGGCGCCGGCGGCCCGGGCCCGCCGCCCTGACGCCGCGCTGCCCACGGTGTGCACGAGGATGAGGTTGGAGTAGAACTGCCAGGCGGTGAGCGGGTAGTCGTCGTCCAGCACCGCGAACCGGAACAGAGCTGACAGCGCCGTCAGCGCGGCGAGGGTCGCGACCGGGAACCGGCGGCGCGGCAGCAGGATCACGCCGGCGAGCAGCGCCCCGGCGGCGACGAGCCCGGGCCGGTGCACCTGCCCCGGGCCGGCACCGGCCCGCCCGTACGCCTCGACGACACCGGCCCCGGCGACCGCGAGCGCCAGCACGGCGTCGAGCCAGGACGGCCGCGACGGCCCGGGAGCGCCGGTCATCCGCCCGGCCGGACGAGGCCCGCCTCGTAGCCGTACACCACGGCCTGAATCCGGTCGCGCAGCCCGAGCTTGGTGAAGATCCGGCCGACGTGGGTGCGGACCGTCGCCTCCCCCATCAGCAGCCGCGCGCCGATCTCGGCGTTGGACAGCCCGCGGACGAGCTGCTCGAGGACCTCCCGCTCCCGCCCGGTCAGCGTGTCCAGCGCGGGCGGCGCCACGGGCTCGGGGCGGGCGGCGAACGACGCGATCACCCGGGTGGTCACCGCCGGGTCGATGAGCGCGTCGCCGGCCGCCGCGATCCTGACCGCGTCGACGAGCTGCTCCGGCGGTGACACCTTCAGCAGGAACCCGCTGACCCCGAGCCGCAGCGCCGCGTGCAGGTGCTCGTCGGTGTCGAACATGGTGAGCAGCACGACCTTCGGCGGCCGCGGCCCGGCGAGCACCTCCCGGGCCGCGGCCAGCCCGTCCAGCCGCGGCATGGCGATGTCCATCACGAGCACGTCGGGCCGCAGCCGCTGGACGGCCGCGACCGCCTCCACGCCGTCGGACGCCTCGCCGACGACGGTGATCGATCCGGCGGCCGCCGTCTCCACGACCAGCCGCAGGCCGGCCCGGATCATCGCCTGATCATCGGCGATGACCAGCCTGACCTGCTCAGACATACCTGCAGGATAGCCAGCGCGGGCTAGCCCAGCAGCTCGCCCAGCGGCACCTTCGGGTCCTCGAGGCGGACCAGGTCGACGGTGGTGCCGGCCCAGCCGGCGCGGACGAGGGCCTGGATGTCGTCGGTGACGTCCCAGACGTTGACGTTCATGCCGGCGAGGACGCGGCCGTCCTGGACCCAGAAGGCGATGAACCCGTCCGCGACCGAGGTGCCGCCGCGGAAGACGACCCGGTCGTAGCCGCCGGGTGCGACGAAGCCGGAGTACTCCATGCCGAGTTCGAACTGGTCGGAGTAGAAGTACGGCACCCGGTCGTAGGTGGCGTCGCCGAGCAGGGACTTCGCCGCGACCTTGCCGCCGTTGAGGGCGTTGGCCCAGTGCTCGACGCGGATGCGCCGGCGCAGGCCGGGGTGGTCGAGGTTGACGACGTCACCGGCGGCGTAGATGTCGGGGTCGGAGGTGCGCAGGGCGGCGTCGACGAGGATGCCGTTGTCGACCTCGAGACCGGCGTCGACGGCGAGCTCGGTGTTGGGCTGGATGCCGACCCCGACGACGGCGACGTCCGCGGGCAGCTCCGTGCCGTCGGCGAGCACGACCGACCGCAGCTTGCCGTCGGCGCCGCGGAACTCCGCCACGGAGGCGCCGAAGCGGAACTCGACGCCGTTGGCGCGGTGCAGGTCGGCGAAGACGGTGGCGACCTCGTCGCCGAGGACCCGCTGCAGGGGCAGGTCGGCGACCTCGACGACGGTGACGGTCGCGCCGTGCTTGCGGGCCGCGGCGGCGGTCTCCAGGCCGATCCAGCCGGCGCCGACCACGACCACGCGCTCGGCGCTGCCCAGGTGCGCCAGCAGCGCGTCGGACTCGTCGACGGTGCGCAGGTAGCGCACGCCGGTCAGGTCGGCGCCCGGCACGTCGAGGGTGCGGACCCGGGAGCCGGTGGTGAGCAGCAGCTTGTCGTAGTGCAGCTCGTCAACGCCGTCGAGGGTGACGGTGTGCGCGGACGGGTCGACGCGGGTGACCCGGGTGGCGAGGCGCAGGTCGACGCCGTTCTCGGCGTACCACGACTCGGGGTGGACGAACGCCTTCTCACGGGCGTCCTTGTCGCCCTGCAGGTAACCCTTGGACAGCGGGGGCCGCTCGTAGGGGCGCTCGGTCTCCTCGCCGATCAGCACGATCCGGCCGGTGAAGCCCTCGGCGCGCAGCGTCTCCGCCGCCTTCGCCCCCGCGAGGCTCGCGCCCACGATCACAAATGTCCGCTCGTCAGCCATACGTCCCAGCCTTCCCTACCGGTCCGCGATCCGCCAAGGGTTCACACGCCCGCGGAACCCGCCGGATCCAGCAGCCGCTGGTGCCAGGCCGTGGCGGACAGGTCGGTGAGGCTGGCCACCTGGTCGATGACGACCCGCAGCCGGGCCGCGTCGTCGGGGGCCGCCCGCCACATCGGGGCGAAGACTGCGTCGAGGCCGTCCGGCGCACGGTCCGCCAGTGCGGCCACGAGCTCCTGGAGGACCGTGACCTCCTGCGCGTAACGCTGCTTCGAGCCCGGGCGGCGCATCACGTACCGCAGTGCCATCCCCTTCAGCAGCGCGCACTGCGCCCGCACGACGGGCGGGACGACCAGGTCGGCCTCGTAGCGGCGGACCGGCGCGTCGCCGTGCGCGGCCCGGGTGGCGGACACGGCGGCCGCCGCGAAGCGCCCGGTGAGCACGCTCGTCACCCGCTTGAGGGCGACCTGCGCGGCGTGGCTGCCGTCGTAGTGGCCCAGCGGCACGAGGACCGGGTCGGCGAGCAGGTCGAGCAGGACGGTCTCCAGGTCCGCGGCGCGCTCGGAGGAGTACGCGGCGGCGACGTCCTCGCACAGCGCGGCCCGCTCGCCGCCGTCGGCGCGCAGCGTGGCGAGGTTGACGTAGCCGCCGTGGACGCCGTCCTCGACGTCGTGCACCGAGTAGGCGACGTCGTCGGCCCAGTCCATGACCTGCGCCTCGAGGCATCGTCCGGCATCGGTGCGGCCCGCGCGCAGCCATTCGAAGACGGCCGCGTCGTCGGCGTACACGCCGAACTTGCGGTAGCCGTCGCGCCGCGGCCACGGGTACTTCGACACCGCGTCGAGCGAGGCCCGGGTGAGGTTCAGCCCGGCGGAGGCGCCGTCCGGCACGAGGACCTTGGCCTCCAGCCGGGTGAGGACCCGCAGGGTCTGCGCGTTGCCCTCGAAGCCGCCGCATGCCTGGGCGACCTCGTCGAGGGCGTCCTCGCCGTTGTGCCCGAACGGCGGGTGGCCGAGGTCGTGGGCGAGCCCGGCGGTGTCGACCACGTCGGGGTCGCAGCCGAGCCGGGCGCCCATCTCCCGGGCGATCTGCGCGACCTCCAGGGAGTGGGTGAGCCTGGTGCGCAGGAACGCGTCGGCGCCCGCCGTGTGCACCTGGGTCTTCGCGGCGAGGCGGCGGAACCCGGCGGAGTGCAGCACGCGGGCCCGGTCCCGCTGAAACGGGCTGCGGCCGTTGTCCGCGCTGGTCGTGGTGCGGTCCTTCTGCGGCTCGTGCACGTAGCGTTCCGCGTCCGGGTTCACGTGTCGAGCTTAGAGGTCTTCCCGGGTTCTTCGTCCCGCGCCGCAGGAACCGGATCGGACGGCGACGCGGGCGCCTCGCGACCGGCAGACGCCTCGCCGGCGGCGGGTGGGGCACGGCCGGCGGGTGGCTCGTCGGCGGCGGGTGGGGCACGGCCGGCGGGTGGCTCGTCGAGGGCGTCGACCATCGGCGTCATCAGCACCTTGATCGCCGCGACGACCGGGATCGCCATGAGTGCGCCGACGACGCCGAGGACCGCGCCGCCGGCGAGCGCCGCCAGCAGCACGGCGATCGGCGACAGGTCCACGGTGCCGCGCAGGACCCGCGGGGCGATCAGGTAGTTCTCCAGCTGCTGGTACAGCAGGAAGAACGCGACCACGACGATGGCGGCCGGCCAGAGCCCACGGGTCACCAGCGCGACGACCGTGCAGCCGACCGCGCCGACGGTGGCGCCGATGAGCGGGATCAGGTCGGTGACCGCGACGAAGAAGGCGAGCGGCAGCGCGAACGGCACGTCCAGCAGGAACAGGCAGGCGAACGACGACACCCCGGCGAACAGCGAGATGATCAGGTTGCCGATCATGTAGCCGCCGACCTTGTCGATCACGACGTCGATCGCCTGCGCCGCGTGGGGGCGGCCCCGCCGGGGCACGAGCCGCACGACGCCGCGACGGATCCGGGGCAGGTCGGCCATGAAGTAGACCGTGAGCACGGTGACCAGCAGGACGTTGAGGACGGCGCTGAAGATGCCGGTGATCACGCCGAGCGCGCCGCCGCCGATCCTGCCCGGCAGGGTCCTGGCGAGCTCGGTGAGCTTCGCCGTCAGTCCGTAGCGGTCGGCCACCTCGCGATAGGCCCGTGACCGTTCGGGCAGCTCCCGCAGGTACTGCGGGACGTTGCGCAACAGGTCGCCGGCCTGCCCGACCAGCGGCGGGGCCAGCGACCAGACGAACCCGGCCAGCAGCGCCACGGCGAGCACCATGATCACGGCGACCGCGACCGGGCGGCGCACCCCGCGGCGGACCAGCAGCCGCACCGCCGGGTCGAGGCTGACGGCGACGAAGACGGCGACCGCGACCTGCACGAGGATCTGCCGGACGTTGTACAGCGCGAACGCGCCGGCCGCGACGGTCAGCAGGCCGAGCCCGGTGGCGACGGCCCGACGGTACGCCCGGCCGAAGTCCGTTACCGGGGGTGGCGCAGGATGCAGAACTCGTTGCCTTCCGGGTCGGCGAGGACGAGCCATTCGGCGTCCTCGTGCTGACCGACGTCCACGTGGCGGGCGCCCATGTTGACCAGGCGCTCGATCTCGGCGTCGAGGTCGTCGGGGCGCAGGTCGAGGTGGAGCCGGTTCTTGGCGTGCTTGGGGTCCTGGTGGCGCAGGAAGATCAGCCGTGGGTGGCCGTCGGCGCCGGGGCCGACCACGACCTCCCGCGCGGACACGCTCTCGACCCGCTGGTCGAGGACCTCGGCCCACCATCGGCCGAGCCGCTCGGGGTCGAGCGCATCGACGATCAAGGCATCCCACCGGCTCCCCATGCGCACCTCCGTGGACGGCGTGGGGACCCACCATACGCCGCGCCGTCGGGCGTCGCAGCCATGCCGGAACGCGTGGGGGGGACGGCACTTTAGTCGCTTCCCGACCCCCATGTCCCGTAAACGTGCAAATTGCAAAAAGCAGTAACCGATCGGATCAGCGTTATCGCCCGAACGCACGGAGTAGATGATCAAGTGGCTTGGGGTAATTTGCCGGAAGCGCATCGTTACGGCCTCTCCCTCACTTTCTGCCGCTGTGCGCCACTTCCTCCTGCCCGCCGGGCTTGTACCGGCCCCGCCCGCGAACGGGAGACTCCGTGCCTGCTATCGATGACTGCCTGCGACGCGCCATGACGATCCGGGGGGCGATCGGGGCCAGCCTCATCGACTACACGACCGGACAGTCGCTGGGCATGCAGGGCGGACAGGAGCAGGTCGCGCCGCACGCCGACCCGGCCGCGGCGGCGCTGGGCACCGCGAGCGTCATCCACGCCGCGATGCAGACCGCCGCGTACGCCCCGGCGGTGCCCGGCGACACGGTCGAGGACGTCATCATCAGCACCTCGGCGGCATATCACCTGATCAGGCCCGTCAGGACCGGCTTCGACTCGCGGCTGGTGCTCTACGTGTGGCTCGACCGGGCAGAAGGCAACCTGGCCATCGCAAGGCGCCGGATCCGCACCCTCGCCGAGGAACTTGCATGATGACAAGTATGTCGGAGGTGGCGGCGTGACCAGTCGGGGCAGGGCGACCGTGAAGGACGGGCGGCAGCAGCCCAAGCTCGGCCGTGGCGTCACCCCGGTGAAGGCGCTCCAGCAGCTCGCCGGCCTCGGCGTGACCGGCGCGATGACCGTCGTCGGCCAGCCCGGCGGCGTGATCTTCCTCCGCGACGGCCTGGTCAACGGCGTCGAGTCGCCGGCCGCGCCGAGCGTCGACCGGCTGCTCACCGCCGCCGGGGTGGTCGACGAGCGGGTGTGGGAGACGATCCCGTCCCGGCCGGCCAGAGCCCTCGTGGAGGGCGGGCACCTCAGCGCGGCCGAGGTCGAGCTGTGCGCGATCAACGCGTTGTACGACGCGGCCTGGTTCGTGCTGTCCACCGAGCGGGCCGAGCTGCGCTTCGCCCCGGACATCGAGCACTGGCTCGGCGCCGAGAGCACCGTGACGGCGGACCAGTTGTGCGACCATGTCGCCCGGCAACGGCGCATCCTCGACGAGGTGCACCCCTCTGACGTCACTGACACAGCCGCGGTCAGGCCGGTCCTGCGACCGGGCCTGGACCGTGTGCTGCTGTCCGGGCTGCAGTGGGAGATCGTGCTGCACGCCGATGGGCAGCGCACCCCGCAGGACCTGGCCGGCCTGCTGGGGCGCTCCGCGTACGCGGTGACCCTCGACGTGCGGCGGCTCGCGGCGGCGGGCCTGATCGAGTCGCCGCCGCCCACCGGGGACGAGCTCCCGTCGTCGTCAGCGCCGTCGTCGACGCCGTCCTCGTCGGTGGTTGCGGCGTCGGTACCGGCGGCGCCGGCGTCTTCCCCGTCGGCGGATCCGGCGTCGGTACCGGCGGCGCGGGCGGCAACGGCGTCGCCTCCGGCCTCGTCGTCATCGCCATCGGCCGCGACGGGATCGGCCGCGGCGGGGCAGCCGGCCGGCTCGGCACCGGTCAGCGGCGGCGGCGAGGAGTTCCTGCCGCAGCGGGTGCCGGGGACGTTCACGTTCGAGGATCCGGCGACCGACACCCGCAGGCACCTGCCGGCGGGGGTCACCGCCCTGGCGGTGCTGCCGGGCGCGATCGACAAGGCACCCGACGACACGCTGCTCAAACGCATCCGCTCGGCGCTGCAGTCCCTGCGATGAGCCGACCGGGAGATGGAGGTAACGCGACGATGACCACCGATGCGGAACTGCGCGGCGCGCTCCTGCTGGAGCTCGGTCGCCTGCGCCGGGCCGTGCCGGAGCTCACCGGGTGCCTGGTCGCCAGCACCGACGGTCTGCTGATCGTCGACGAGGCCGAGACGGTCGTCGCCGAGGGGATCGCCGCGCTCGCGGCGGCGTGCCTCGGCGTCAGCCAGCGGATCGCCGACAGCGCCGGCCAGGACGACTTCCAGGAGGTGTTGATCAGCAGCATGGGCGGGCACGTCGCCATGTACATGGCCGGCCACGGCGCCGTGCTGGTGCTGCTGGCCGCCGCCGACGCGAACGTCGGGAGGCTGCACCACGAGGCGCGACGGTCGATCAGCGTGGTGTCCCACGTGGTGGCCACCGCCGCGCTCACCTTCGCGCAGGCGATCCCGGAGCCGGCCCGGTGGTAGGCCGCAACGGCGGGGCACACCGGCGACCCAGGCGAACGAACGAACCAACCCCCCAGACCATCGACAGTCCCCCCACGAACAAGCTCACGGAGGTAGCCATGGCGGACATGGAAACGGCGCTCAAGGAACTCATGACCATCGACGGCGCGATCGGCGTCGCGCTGGTGGACTACAACAGCGGCATGGCGCTCGGCGTGCTCGGCGGTTCGAAGGACCTGGACCTGACCGTGGCGGCGGCCGGCAACACCGACGTGGTCCGCGCCAAGATGCGCACCATCGAGATGCTGAACCTCAAGGACGGCATCGAGGACATCCTCATCACGTTGAACAACCAGTACCACCTGATCAGGCCCCTCACCGGGCGCTCCGGCAAGGGGCTGTTCCTGTACCTGGCGGTGCTGCGGTCCCGGGCCAACCTCGCGCTGGCCCGGCACCAGCTGGCCCGCGTCGAGGAGGACCTCGACGTCTGACCTCAGCGCAGCGGTTCCGCCCTAACGGGTGTCGGAGGTCGACTGCTCGGCGACAGCCGCGCGGCCGGCCTCCAACCGCGCCACGGGCACGCGGAACGGTGAACACGACACGTAGTCCAGGCCCACCTCGTGGAAGAAGTGCACCGACTCCGGGTCGCCGCCGTGCTCGCCGCAGACCCCGAAGTGCAGCTCCGGCCGGGCCGCCCGGCCCTCGTCGACCGCGATCCGCACGAGCCGGCCGACGCCGTCACGGTCGATGGACTCGAACGGTGACACACCGAAGATGCCGAGCTCCAGGTACCGCCAGAAGAACGCCCCCTCGACGTCGTCGCGGGAGAAGCCCCACCCCATCTGGGTGAGGTCGTTGGTCCCGAACGAGAAGAAGTCGGCGGCCTGGGCGATGTCCCCCGCGGTCAGCGCGGCCCTCGGCACCTCGATCATCGTGCCGATCTTCACGTCGACGTCGTGCTCACCGATGATCTTCTCGGCCTCGGCGCGGATCGTCTCCAGCTCCTGCACCGCACCGACCAGCGGCACCATGATCTCCGGGTGCGCGCCGTCGACCTGCGCGGCGGCCTCGACGATCGCCCGCACCTGCATCGCGAACAGGCCGGGGATGACCAGCCCGAGCCGCACGCCGCGCAGCCCCAGCATCGGGTTCTCCTCGTGCATGCGGCGCACCGCGTCCAGCAGGTCCTTGTCGTGCCCCGGGTCCTGGCCGCGCTCCTCCGCGACGGCGACCTTCACCGCGAGGTCCTCCAGCGGCGGCAGGAACTCGTGCAGCGGCGGGTCGATGAGCCGCACCGTCACCGGCAGGTCCCGCATCTCGCGGAAGAGCTCGACGAAGTCGGCCCGTTGCAGCGGCAGCAGCTCCTCCAGCGCCGCGTCGCGGTCCTCCGCGGTGCGGGCCAGGATGAGCCGCTCGACGAGGGACCGGCGCTCGCCGAGGAACATGTGCTCGGTGCGGCACAGCCCGATGCCCTGCGCCCCGAACCGGCGGGCCCGCGCCGCGTCCTCGCCCGTGTCGGCGTTGGTGCGCACCCTCAGCCTTCTGCTGCCGTCCGCGTGGGTGAGGACCCGGTGCACCGCGCTGACGAGCGGGTCGGCCTCGGCGTCGAGGGTGCCTTCGAAGTACTGCACGACCGGCGACGGCTGGACGGGCACCTCGCCGAGGTAGACGCGGCCGGTGGTGCCGTCGACGGAGATGACGTCCCCCTCGGACACCACGTGACCGTCCACCGTGAACTGTCCCTTGTGGAGGTTCACGTCGAGGTCGTCGGCGCCGCACACGCACGTCTTGCCCATGCCGCGGGCGACCACCGCCGCATGCGACGTCTTGCCGCCGCGGCTGGTCAGGATCCCCTGCGCGGCGATCATGCCGGGCAGGTCGTCGGGGTTGGTCTCCCGGCGCACCAGGATGACCTGCTCCCCCTCCTTCGCCATGGCCACCGCGTGCTTGGCGTCGAACACGGCCTTGCCGACCGCCGCGCCCGGCGACGCGCCGACCCCGCGGGTGAGCTGCTCGGGCTCCTGGGAGAGGTCGAACGTCGGGAACATCAGCTGCGCCAGCTGGGCGCCGTTGACCCGGCGCAGCGCCTCGTCGAGGTCGATGACGCCCTCGTCGACGAGCTGCGTGGCGATGACGAACGCGGCCGCCGCGGTCCGCTTGCCGACGCGCGTCTGCAGCATCCACAGCTTGCCGCGCTCGATGGTGAACTCGATGTCGCACAGGTCGCGGTAGTGCTCCTCGAGCTTCGCCATGATCTTCAGGAGTTCGTCGTACGACTTCTCGTCCTTGTCGGCGAGCTCCTGCAGCGGGATCGTGTTGCGGATGCCGGCGACGACGTCCTCACCCTGGGCGTTGGCGAGGTAGTCGCCGTAGACGCCCGGCTCACCCGTCGCGGGGTCCCGGGTGAAGGCCACGCCCGTGCCGGAGTCGGCGCCCAGGTTGCCGAAGACCATCGCGACCACGTTGACGGCGGTGCCGAGGTCGGTCGGGATCCGCTCCTGCCGCCGGTACAGCACGGCGCGGTCGGCGTTCCAGGACCGGAAGACGGCGCTGACGGCAAGGTCGAGCTGCTCGCGCGGGTCCTGCGGGAAGTCGCGGCCGGTGTGCTCGCGGAAGATCTCCTTGTACGTCCGCACCAGCGCCTTCAGCGCGGCGGCGTCGAGGCCCAGGTCGTCCTTCGTCTTCGCGGCGTGCTTCGCGTCGTCGAGCGCGTGCTCGAACTCCTCGCCGGGCACGTCACACACGGTCTTGCCGAACATCTGGATCAGCCGCCGGTAGGAGTCCCAGGCGAACCGCTCGTCCCCGCCGGCCTGCGCGGCGAGCCCGTCGACGCTGCGGTCGGTGAGCCCGACGTTGAGCACCGTCTCCATCAT
This sequence comes from Dactylosporangium sp. NPDC006015, assembly GCF_040614215.1. Taxonomy (NCBI): domain Bacteria; kingdom Bacillati; phylum Actinomycetota; class Actinomycetes; order Micromonosporales; family Micromonosporaceae; genus Dactylosporangium; species Dactylosporangium sp. NPDC006015. The sequence continues at coordinate 133,465 of NZ_JBEXUD010000007.1, read as the reverse complement.
GCCGGGCATGGAGAACTTCGCCCCCGACCGCACACTCACCAGCAGCGGGTCGTGCTGGTCGCCGAGCCGGCGGCCCATCTTCGCCTCGAGGGCGGCGAGGTGCTCGCCCACCTGCGGGTCCATGCCCTCCGGCGGACGGCCGGTCTTCAGGAACTCCCGGCACGCGTCGGTGGTGATCGTGAACCCCGGCGGCACCGGCAGGCCGAGGTTGGTCATCTCGGCGAGGTTGGCTCCCTTGCCGCCGAGAAGGTCCTTGAGATCCCGGTTACCCTCTTCGAAGTCATAGACGAACTTCTCCACTGAAGCCTCCATGGTTGACTGATCCATCGTTAGGGTTCCCGTGTGCGGGACACCGTAAAGCGGCGTTCCGAGCTTTGGCATGGCCTTGAGACAAGTCGCACAAGGAACGGCACATTCGCCTCTTACGGGTGCAGTTGGGAGCGCTCCACCAAGCACCTTCGCGCATCGTTGCGTTTCGTGTCCGTTTTACGGCTTCCGCATTCCCGCACGTCGCGACGCTTGGACCTGCTCCATCTCCCGGCTTTTCGATCACTTCCGAGCATCGTTTGTGCGCGCTGCCATCGGCTATCTGAGTAGCCCGGCATGGCATGCTCGAAGGCGTGACGTTGAAGCTCGGTCCCTATGTCGTCGACCCGCCCGTGGTGCTCGCCCCCATGGCGGGCATCACCAACGTCGCCTTCCGGCAACTCTGCCGCGAGCAGGGTGCCGGCCTCTACGTCTGCGAGATGATCACCACCCGCGCCCTGGTCGAGCGCAACCCCAAGACCATGAGCATGATCCAGTTCGGCGCTCTGGAGAAGCCGAGGAGCCTGCAGCTGTACGGCGTGGACCCCGCCACCATCCGCAAGGCCGTCGAGATGGTCGTCGAGCAGGACCTCGCCGACCACATCGACATGAACTTCGGCTGCTCCGTCCCGAAGGTGACCCGCCGCGGCGGCGGCTCAGCCCTTCCTTGGAAACGGCGCTTGTTCCGCGACATCGTGACGTCGGCCGTCGAAGGCGCCCAGGGCCTACCGGTGACCATCAAGATGCGCATCGGCATCGACGACGACCACCAGACCATGCTCGACGCAGGGCGCATCGCCCAGGACGCGGGCGTGGCATGGGTGGCCCTGCACGCCCGCACCGCCGCCCAGCGCTACTCCGGAACAGCCAACTGGGACGCGATCGCTTCGCTGAAGTCCTCTTTGGACATCCCGGTCCTGGGCAACGGCGACATCTGGGAAGCTTCGGATGCGCTGGACATGATGTCCCAGACAGGCTGCGACGGCGTGGTCATCGGCCGCGGCTGCCTCGGCCGCCCCTGGCTCTTCGCCGACCTGGCTGCCGCCTTCGCCGGCCGCACCGACCGCGTCCTACCCACCCAGGGCGAGGTCGCTGCCCTGATGCTCCGCCACGCCACCCTCCTCGTCGAATGGTGGGGCCGCGAAAAGGAAGGCGTGACAGACTTCCGCAAACACGTCGCCTGGTACCTGAAGGGCTTCCCGGCAGGCGGCGAACTCCGTGCCGCCATGGCCACGTCCTCATCCCTGACCGAACTCGGCGCCCTGCTGTCCCAGCTGGACCCCGACGTCCCGTTCCCCCGCGAGATCCTCGGCCAACCGAGAGGCCGCACCGGCACCCCGGCAAAGGTCATCCTCCCCCAGAACTGGCTCGACGACCCCGACGACGACACCATCCCCGAAGGCGCCGAACTCGACGACTCCGGCGGCTGAGGGACCATTCGCCGGGGGTGGCGGTGGGCGGGCGTGGATGGGCCGAGCATGGGGGCATGGCGCGGGACACGGTGCTGGTCACCGGGGCGGCGGGTGGGGTCGGGTCCGTCGGGCGGACGGTTGTGGAGCTGTTGCGGGAGCGCGGTGTGCCGGTCAGGGCGATGGTGCACCGGGAGGACGGGCGGGCCGAGGCGCTGCGGGCGACCGGGGCCGAGGTCGTGGCCGGGGACCTCACCGACGCGGGTGACGTCGTGCGGGCGCTCGACGGCTGTGGGCGGGTGTACTTCGGGATGGGCGTGTCGGCGGGGTACCTGCAGGCGACCGTCACCGTCGCGGCCGCGTCGCGGGAGGTGGGGCGGCTCGCGGTGCTGGTCAACATGTCGCAGATGACGGTGTCGGAGATGACGCTCACCAGTACCGCGGAGTCGGCGCAACAGCGGATGCACCTGCTGGGTGAGCGGGTGCTGGACTGGTCCGGGCTGCCGGTCGTGCAGGTGCGGCCGACCGTGTTCCTCGAGAACCCGCTCTTCAGGGTCACCGGTGGGGAGCTGCGGCTGCCGTTCGGGCAGGCGCGGACCTCGCCGGTCGCGGCGCGTGACGTCGCGGGGGTCGTCGCCGCGGTTCTGGGCGAGCCCGGGCCGCACGTGGGGAAGGTGTACGAGCTGACGGGGCCGCGGTCGCAGGACATGACCGCGATGGCGGCGGAGATCGCGGCCGCGGTGGGGCGGCCGGTCGCCTACGTCGACGTGCCGATGCGGCAGTGGATCGACGAGACGCTGGCGCCGCTCGGGCTGCCGGAGCACCTGCGCGACCACCTGGTCACCATGGCGAAGCTGCACCGCGAAGGCCGGTACGACCGACTGACCCACGACGTCGAGGCGATCCTCGGCCGCCCGCCCACCGCCGTCCGCGACGCCGTCGCCGTTGCCGGCGCCGGAGTCTGACCGGGCTCAGCCGGAGAACCCCAGAGTCAGGTCGGCGGGGGTCACGGCTTGCGGCCCACCGCCGCGTACATGGCGACGTCCGCGGGGGTGGCGTCGGGGTAGGCGTCGCGCCAGTCGCTGACCGCGACAATCCCCGGCGGCACGAGGTCGAGCCCCTCGAAGAAGGCGCCGAACTCCGCCGCGGTGCGGGCGTAGCCGTCGGTGCGTCCCGCGGCGAACATCGCCCGGTACGCGGCCGCGCCCGCCTCGTCGGCGAAGTCCACGGTCGCGTTCGTGGCGACCAGGTAGCTGCCGGAGGGCAGCGCCGACAGCAGGGTCCGCACGATCGGCAGCGCCTCGGCGTCGGTGTGGATGAAGTGCAGAATCGCCACGAGGAGCAGGCCGACCGGCTGGTCCAGGTCGAGGGTGGCGCGCAGGTCCGGGTGGGCCAGGATCGCGGCGGGATCGCGCAGGTCCGCCTCCAGGTAGGCGGTCCTTCCCTCGGGTGTACCGGTGAGCAGCGCCCTCGCGTGGGTCAGCACGATCGGGTCGTTGTCGACGTAGACGACGCGGGACGCGGGGGCGGCGCGCTGCGCGAGCTCGTGCGTGTTGTCCGGGACGGGCAGGCCGGTGCCGATGTCGAGGAACTGCCGGACACCGGCCTCCTGCGCCAGGAACCGCACGGCGCCGCGCAGGAACGCCCGGTTGGCCAGGACGGCGGTGCGCACGGTCGGGAACGCGGCGGCGATCTCGTCGCCGGAGGCGCGGTCGGCGGCGAAGTGGTCCTTGCCGCCGAGCCAGTAGTTGTAGCGGCGGGCAGGGTGCGGCACCGTCGTGTCGATCCGGTCCTGTCCGGTCACGACCGACCCCTCACCGTGAGCGACGTCGAAGCGTCGATGCCGCCGAGATTAGTCGATACGTGCCGCACCCGTGCCCGCCCCCCGTGCAACTTCTAGCAGCCCTCCTGCTTCGGCCCCGGCTGCGCGGCCGGCGCCGTGTCGGCCACGGTCACGGACAGCTGCGCGGTGCCGCCGACCTGGGCGCCGCTCTCGTTGACGGTCCGCGAGCCGAGGAACGCGAACGTGACCGGGTCGAAGATCAGGTCACGGCGCCACCCGTCGGGGCCGACGCGGCCGACGGCGGTGCCGGTGCGGCCCGCGGTGTCCTGCGCGTCGCCGACGAGCGTGGCGCCGGGGATGAGCTTCAGCGCCTGGAACACCGCCGCGTGCTGCGCCGCGGGCATCGGGGCCGCGGCCAGCTCGATGCCGGCCTTCCACAGGTAGTGGTTCTTGTCGGCGCCGCCGCCGGGGAACCGGGCGAAGACCTTCAGCATGCCCTGGGCGTCGGCGGGCAGGGTGCCGTAGTACGCGTAGTCCCGCCGGGTCACGTCGCCCTTCACGGGGCACAGGACGCGCACGTCGACGCTGCCGGCCTTGGGAAGGTCCGCCGGGAGCGGCTGCCCCGGGTACGGGCGGGGCTCCAGCTGCTCGGTCCTGGACACGCCCGGCTTCGAGTTGTCGGACGCGACCCAGGTCGTGACCTTCATCGCGTACAGGAAGCGCCCGCCCTCGCCGAGCTCCGCCATGTCGGACATCAGCGACTCGGTGACGACGAACTGTCCCGGTCCCGGGTTGATCGCGCCGGGCGCCGCGGCCGCCAGGTCGAGCAGCTCCGCGACCGAGACGGGCCTGATCTTCACGGCCGGCGGGGCGGACGAGCCGGCGGCCGGCGGCGACCCACCGGCCACCCGCGGCGTGGGCGTGGGGGCCGAGGTCATCATGACGGCCACGGCGACGGCGGCCGCCGCGGTGGCGAGCCCGGCGGCGAAGATGAGCGGCCGGTGCGACCGGGGCCGCGGCGCCGACGCGCGCATCGCCGTCACGAACGCCCGCTCGGCACGCGTCACGTCGGCCATCTCGGGCACCTCGCTGCGGAAGTCGCGCAGTGGTTGCAGGTCGTTCACAGGTCCTCCTGAATGGATGTCGGGTCCGCCCCGCCGAGTGCCGCGCGCATCCTGCTTCGAGCCCGGTTCACCCGGGACCGCACCGTTCCCACGGGCACGCCGAGCGCGACCGCGATCTCCTCGTACGTGAGGTCGCCCCACGCGACCAGCAGCAGCGCGTCGCGGTACACCGGACGCAGCGCCGCCAGCGCCGCGGCGAGCCGCCGGTCGACGGCCCCCGCACCCAGCCGCGCGTCGCTGGACACCTCGAACGCCTCCGTCACCGGGTCGACGCCGGTGCGTTCGAGGGCCTTGAGCGCCCGGATCTCGGCGCGCCGGTGCCGGCCCACCAGGTTGGTGGCGATGCCGAACAGCCACGGCCGGGCGTCGAGCCGGTCCACGGCGTAGCGGTGCCGCTGCCGGAACGCCGCGAGGAACACGTCGGCGCAGACGTCCTCGGCGACGGACGGGCCGAGGCGGCGGGTCACGTACCGCTGGATCACCGGCGCGTGCCGGCGGAAGATCTGTGCGAAGAGCTCGGGCTCATCCTTGGACCGCGCGATGATCACGGCGTCGCCCACCGGTTCGGTGGCCACCGCCGTCTCGGTTGGTCTGGTCATCGGACATCAGGCCTCTCGGCTGTCGGTCAGTACATCTGGTACTTGCCCGACAGCCGAGAGACGGTTCCCGACTTTCTCAGATCACGTGAACGGTCCGCCCAGCCACTGCGGGAGCGCGTTCTGCCAGCGGAAGGACTTGCCGTCGCCGAAGTCGCCGCTGGCGCTCTACACCGGCGACACCGCGACCGGCACCCCAGCCGGCACCCCGGCCGGCACGGCCGCCCCGGTCGTCTACGCCGCCGGCGGGTTCGACGCCAACACGGTCCCGGCCGTCACCGGCGCCGACATCAACACCGACGGCAAGCCCGACCTCTGGGCCGACTCGCGCGGCACCGCGCTCGACGCCCGCCTCAACACCGGCGCCAACGCCCTCGCCGCGGCGGTCACCAACCAGCTCGGCAACCAGGGCCTGCTGAAGTCGGCGTACGCCGGGTACTGCGTGGACAACAAGGGCAGCGCCACCACCGCCGGCAACCCGATCCAGCTGTACAGCTGCAACGGCGGCCCGCTGTCGCAGTGGTGGACGATGACCAGCGACGGCGCGCTGCGCCTCGGCACGATGTGTCTCGACGTCAAGAGCAGCGGCACCGCCAACAACACGCCGGTGCAGCCTGGTGGCACCCACGATCGCCGCCGGCGCCGGGAACTTTCCGGACGCCGGCGGCGACTACCCGTCCGTGGAGTGCATGCGGTTCCGGGAAGCGCTGTCCGCCCGGATGGACGGTGAGGAAGAGCCGGTCGCGCCGGCGCTGGTCGACGCGCACCTGTCGCACTGCGGCGGGTGCCGGCAGTTTCAGCGGGACGCGGTCGCGGCGACGCGGCTGGTCCGGCTCCAACCCTTGCACGCCGCGCCGATCCCGGCGGAGCGCCTGCTGGCGGGCTTCTCCGACCAGCCTTCCGGGGCACGGTCCTTCGTCCTGCCGTCCTTTCGCGGGCGGTCCTTCTTCAAACGGTCGCGGCTGGTGTACGCGCTGCGGGTGCTGCTCGGTGCCTTCGGCGCGGCGCAGTTCCTGCTCGGCATCGCCCAGGCCGCGAACGCTGCGACCACGCACGCGCACCAGGCCGGCCACGTGTTCCACGAGTCGGCGGCCTGGAACGTGGCGATCGGCGCCGGCTTCGCCTGGATCGCGACCCGGCGGGCCACCCCGGCGGGGGCGCTGCCGATGCTGACGGCGTTCGTGGCCCTGCTCGCGCTGCTGTCGGCCAACGACCTGCTCGCCGGCGCGGTCGAGACGGCGCGGCTGGTGAGCCACGGGTTCGTCCTCGCCGGCTACGCCATCGTGCTCGCCCTGTCCCGGCCCGCCCTCGACCCGGCCGGCCCGCCGTCGGACCGGCAGCGCCCGCCGCGCCGCTGGGGGCGCCCGCCCGCGCTCGACGAGGTCCCGCCGCCGCCCGCTCCCGCTCCCGCGCCGCTGCGCCTGGTGCCTGGCCCCGCCTCCCGCCTCGACCGGGCCGTCTCTTGCGGGGACCGGGCCGCCTCTTTGGGAGACCGGGCCGCCTAGACCCGTCGTAGCAGGTACGTGTCCATGATCCAGCCCTTGCGGGCGCGGGCCTCCCGCCGGACCGTCTCGATCTCGTCGATCACCTTCCCGAGCCGCCCGGCGACGAGCAGCTCGTCCGGCGTGCCGAGGTACGCGCCCCAGTAGATGTCGACGTCCTCGTCCCGGTACGCCCGGCAGGCGAGGTCCGCGTCCAGCATGACGACGACGTCGTCGCACCCCTCCGGCCAGCCCGCGCCGAGCCGCCGCCCGGTGGTGATGTGGACCGCCCCGGCGACCCGGTTCAGCATGATTCTGTGCCGGGCGGTGAGCGCCTGCACGCTGGTGATGCCCGGGATGACGTCATAGCCGACCGCCACATTGCCCCGCGCGGCGATCGTGTCCAGGATGCGGATCGTGCCGTCGTACAGCGCCGGGTCACCCCAGGCGAGGATCCCGCCGACCCCGTCCTCACCGAGCTCGGCGAGCAGCGCCTCCTCGATCAGCCTGGCCCGCTCGTCCCGCCAGTCCCGCACCGCCCGCTCGTAGTCGGCCGCGGTCCTGTCCCTGGGCGGATCGGCGATGACCACCGTCCGGAACTCCCGCTCCGTCGCGAACCGGTCGCAGATCTCCCGCCGCGCCTCGGTCAGGTCGGCGGTCGTGTCCCCCTTGTCCAGCACGAAGAACACATCGACCGCGTTCATGGCGTTGATTGCCTGCACGGTCACGTGCTCCGGGTCGCCCGCGCCGATTCCGATGATCAGTACCTTCCGCACCGCCCCATGATGTCAGGCCCCGCCCGCCCCTCTGCATGATGGACCGATGACACAGGACCGCTGGGACGAGGTCATGACCCTCCTCGTGGAGTCCGTCCCCGCCGGCCGCGCGACAGTGGTCGTCGACGGCACGGACGCCACGACCGGCCCGGTGGCCGACCGCCTCGCCGCCGCCCTCCGCGCCGCCGGCCGCCCCACCACCCGCTCATCGACCGCCACTGGTCCACTGGCCACCGCTCGATCTGCGGTTGCCACCGGTTCAATGGGCGCCGCCGGCTCAGCGGCTGCCACCGGCTCGGCGGGCGCCGCCGGCGAGGTGTTCGTGGCCGATGGGGCTGAGGCTCGGGCGGGGGCGCCGGACGGGTGGGACGTGGTGGTCTGGTTGCGCACCTCGCGGCGCGAGCACGCCGCCGACGGGGCGCGGGGCGACACGGCGGACGTCGTCGTCGACCTGCACGACCCCGCGTGGCCCGTGATCCGGCACGTCGACCCGCGGCTGCTCGACCGGCGCCGCTGGCACCTCGTGGAGTCCCGCGCGTTCTTCGGCGTACGCGCCGGCACGTGGGACGCGAAGTTCGGCGACGACCTGCCCGCGTACGCCGCGGCCGTCGAGGCCGCCGGCCTGCCACCGGGCGGGGTCGTCGTCGACGCCGGCTGCGGCACCGGCCGCGCCCTGCCCGCCCTGCGCACCGCGGTCGGCCCGTCCGGCACGGTCATCGGCCTCGACCACACGCCGCAGATGCTCGCCAAGGCCCAGGAGAAGGGCAACACCGGACTGGTCCTCGCCGACGCCGGCAGGCTGCCCTTCGCCGACGGAAGCATCGACGCCGTGTTCGCCGCGGGTCTCGTCATGCACCTGCCGGACCCCGTCGACGGCCTGCGCGAACTCGCCCGGGTCACCAGGCCCGGCGGCCGCCTCGTGCTCTTCCACCCAACGGGCCGCGCCGCCCTCGCCGCCCGCCACGGCCGCGTCCTGCGCCCCGACGACCCCCTCGCCGAAGCCTCCTTGGCCGCGACGGCCACCCTGTCCGGCTGGCGCCTCACCACCTACGACGACGCCGCCGACCACTTCCTCGCCCTGGCCGACCGCCTCCCCTGACGTTGCCCCGCCGGTCGGTCAGTGCCGACGGGCGGACGGCCGTGTTACGAGGTGGGGGTGTGACGGGCGGCGAGGAGGCCGCGGGCCACCAGGAACTCCCTAGCCTCGGCGGCGGCGGCCGGAGGCAGCTCCGTCCATGGCAGGACCAACGGGTTGATCTTTGCGACGGTCAGGATCCAGAACTCGGGTGTCTCCTTGACCGCCTGGACCGACTCCCAGGTGTACCCGACGTTGAGGCTCTTGGTGTGCGCCTGCACGTCGACGTCGGTCAGGTCGTACGTCACCGTCTCGCCGAGCAGGCCGGTCTTCGCCTGCGCCGCGGCGCGCGAGACGAGCCACGGGAAGCAGAACACCCCGGCGCCGATCGCGGCCGGCGCGGCACCCGACGCGACGTCATTGGCGAACATGACGATCCCGACAGCGGCGAGGACCGCCCCCAGGACGTACAGGCGCAGCAGTTTGCCGCCCATGGTGGCCCTGATGGCTCGACGCGCCCGACCCGGCTCCGGCTCGACCGTGAAGCTGATTCGCATCTTTCCCCCATCGACGCGCACACGGTACACCGGCGTGATCGGCACTGGGGGGCCTCACATCCCGTCGGTGGCGGAGCCGACCGTCCAGTAGACCCGGTTGTAGTCCTCCAGCTCCAGCCGGTCGCCGGACTCCGCCACCCGGTAGGTCGTGACGCCGCAGTTCCCCGGCGTCTGACCCTCCGGCCAGCGCTGCGCCTCCTGGTAGCCCCACCGCTCCAGCAGGAACCGGAAGCACCGCAGCGTCCCGCCGTGCGTGACCACCATGACCTTCTGCCCCGCCCGGTCGCGGAACAGCGTGTCCAGGAACGTGTGCACCCGCCCCGTCACGTCCGCGAGGCTCTCCCCGCCAGGTGGCCGCGCCATGAACCCGCCGAACGTCTGCCAGTACTCGTTCAGCCACGGGAACGCCGCTTCCGCCTCCGCCGTCGTCATGTCGTAGGCGAAGCCCGGATCCCGCTCCCGCACGAAGATGTTGGTCCGGACCCGCATCCGCTCCAGCTCCGCCGCCGGATACGCCGCGAGCAGGCCCTCAGCGGTCTGCACCGTCCGCGCGTACCCGCTGGTGTACACGTAGTCGAACACCCCGAACCGCTCCCGGATCGCGTGCCCCGTCTGCTCCGCCTGCTTGCGCCCGTCGGCCGTCAGCTCGATCAGGTGATCCGGCACGCCCCGCACCACCTGCCGCGCCGCGTCGTCGGCGAAGTAGACGCTGCCCTTCTTCGCCTGGTTACGCGCCGATTCGGCATGCCGCACGAGCACCAGCAACGCCGGCCGTTTCGCTTCCATCTCCGGATGCCTCTTCTCTGAACGTCGGCTCGGTCAGGACTCGTACTGCTCGGCGGGCGCCTGGATCACGGTCGAACCCGACACCTCGATGAACGGGATGGTCTCGCCGTTGACTGTGTCCTTCAGCTGGCGGTCGGTGTACGTGCCGGTGAGCCGCAGCCACTGCTCCTCGCGCAGCCCGTCGGGCAACTGGCCCGCCAGGGCGACCTTGACGGGACGGGCGTCGGCGGCGCAGCAGCTGACCATCATCCGGGCCAGGAGCCAGGTGCCGCCGGGGCCACGCATCGCGAAGCCGGTCAGCTCGACCCGCCGGTCACCCAGCGACGTACCCCGGTCGAACACGGCCCTGGACGCATAGTCGAGCATGGTCAGCTTGACCGGGTCACCGGCCGGCAGCGGCGCGAAGTCGGACTTCGCGACCAGCGCCGCCCCCGACCGGCCGGCCGCATACGAGCCGAGCGCGGGCGGCGCGACCAGCAACAGCCCGAACACCGGAAGCAGCAGCAGCCACGCGACCTTCGGCCCACCGCTGCCATGCCCGTGCCCGTCGTCATCCTGCCCGTGCTCGTGCCCGTGTCCGTCGTGCGCCGAGACGCCGGCCGCGCCCTCCGGAACACCGGCGGAACCCCCCGACGCGCCGGCAGCGCTCTCCGCGACGGCGAGCCTGGCGGGGCGCATCTCGTACCAGAGCGAGAAGACCCCGGCGAGCACCAGGATCGCCCCCGACAGGATCAGGTACGGCTGCAACCCCGGCTTCACATAGTTCAGGTACTGGTCGGTGAGGCTGGCCCGCAGCACCGCACCACCGACGAGCAGCAGAATGACCGCCTGCGCCTGCCTGTTCACACCAGCACCGTCCCGCCCGTCGCCGACATTCTCTCCGCATTCATGACCGCTCCCACGGACCGCCCCACGACCCGCCCACCGCCGATCCTCCCGCCGCGCCCATCACGCCACCCCACCCGCAAGCCCCACCGCACCCACCACAGCGGCCTTGAAGGGCGTGGTCCCAACAGCACCGCCCCGACCAACCCGGACCCGACGACCACAACCCCCACCGCGAGCATCACAGCGAACACCACCGCAGGCATCACAGCGGAGCGCGGCAGAGTCGTCGGCAGCACCACCCCGACCGGAGCGGACACGGCGACCGCCACCCCAGACGCACGCATCACGCCAGGCACCACCGCGAGCCGCACAGCGAGCGCCGACGCGGGCGCCACGGCGAATCGCGGCAGCGTGGGTCAGCGGGACCGCCCCGACCAGAGCAGACCCAGCGACCTCAACCCCGGATACGAGCGTCACGCCAGACGCCACCGCGAGCGACCCAGCGGACGCCGGGGCGGACCTCGACAGGGTGGTCACAGCAGCACCGCCGCGACCAAGACAGACACGAGCGCCGCGACCTTCGTCCACAGGCAGCAGCGCGGGTGGCGCGGCGGGTGGCGACGAAGGTGGTGCGGTGGAGCGGGCGGGCGCGGTCATAGCAGGACTGTCCCGACCAGGGCGGACACGGCGATCGCGAGGACGAACGTGGCCGGGGCGAAGCGGATGGCGAAGCCGCGGCCGAAGATGCCGGCCTGCATGGCGAACAGCTTCAGGTCGATCATCGGGCCGACGACCATGAAGGCGAGGCGGGCCGTCAGCGAGAACTGGGTCAGCGAGGCGGCGACGAAGGCGTCGGCCTCCGAGCAGATCGACAGCAGGACGGCGAGCAGGCCGAGCACCAGGATCGCGACGAACGGGTCGGCGGCGAGGCCGGCGAGCCACGACTTGGGCACGGCGACGGCGATGACGGCGGCCGCGGCGGCGCCGATGACCAGGAAACCCCCGGCGTGCAGGACGTCGTGGCGGACGCTGGCCCAGAACGCCGGCCACTTCCGCATCCCGTCGAGGTGCGCCCGGGAGGGCATGCGCAGCCAGCTGCCCTTGCCGAACGCCTGCCACAGCCAGCCCATCAGGCACGCCACGACGAGGCTGGCGAGGGCGCGGGCGACGACGACCCGCGGCTGGCCCGGGAACGCGACGGCGGTCGAGACGAGCACGATCGGGTTGACCGCGGGCGAGGCGAGCAGGAACGCGAACGCGGCCGCCGGGGTAACGCCGCGGCGGACCAGGGCGCCGGCGACCGGCACGGACGCGCACTCGCAGCCGGGCAGGACGACGCCGGCGACGCTCGCGGTCGGCACGGCCAGGGCGGGGTGCTTCGGCAGCGCCTTCGCGAAGAACGACGGCGGCACGAAGACGGCGATGACGCCCGACAGCACGACTCCGAAGACGAGGAACGGGATCGCCTGGGTCATCACGGACACGAACACGGTCAGCCAGGTCTGCAGCGCCGGCGCCGACAGCGACTCGGTGAGCGGGTCGCGGAGCAGGACGACCAGCACGAGCAGCGCGGCGAGCACCTCGACCGAGCCGACCCTCCGCCGCGGCCTGGTGGCGGCGGTGGGGGGCGGCGGAGAAGTCACGGTCACGCCTGGAGGCTACCGTCCAGGTATGACAGTTCGGCGAACCGCATGAACACAACACGGGCACTGGTGGCGGTGTTCGACACCCCGGTCGCCGCGCACCTGCTGGACTTCGCGACGACGCTCGGCTTCCGGGTCGCCCTGGCCGACCCCGACCTCGAGGGCGTGGTCGTCGACGCCGACACCGACATCGTGGTCACCGATCACGACCGGCCGGAGCTGGGTGCCGTACTGCGCGACGCCCTCGCCTCGCCGGCCCGCTGGATCGGTGTGATGGGCAACCCGAGGCACCCCGGACCACACGTCGAAGCCCTGCGTGGTCTCGGTGTCCCCGACGATGAGATCGCCAGGGTGCACCGCCCGATCGGCCTGAACATCGGCTCGAGGACGCCGCCGGAGATCGCGCTCGCGACCCTCGCCGGGCTCGTCGCCGACCGTAACGGCCGACCGGGCGGAACCGACTTCCAATAAGCGCTAGCAGCCGGGCAGGCGCTCGATCAGGTAGGTCTCGACCTGGTCGAGCGACACCCGCTCCTGCGTCATCGTGTCGCGGTCGCGGACGGTGACGGCGTTGTCGTTGAGCGTCTCGAAGTCCACGGTCAGGCAGAACGGTGTGCCGATCTCGTCCTGCCGCCGGTACCGGCGACCGATGCCCTGCGCGTCGTCGAAGTCCACGGTCCAGCGCTTCCGCAGCTGGGCGGCGAGGTCGCGCGCCTTCGGCGACAGGTCCGCGTTGCGCGACAGCGGCAGCACGGCCGCCTTGACCGGGGCGAGCCGCCGGTCGAAGCGCATGACCGTGCGCTTGTCGACGCTGCCGCTGGTGTTGGGCGCCTCGTCCTCGTCGTACGCCTCGAGCAGGAACGCGAGGACGGCCCGGGTGAGGCCGGCGGCGGGCTCGATGACGTAGGGGACCCAGCGCTCCTTCTTCTCCTGGTCGAAGTAGGACAGGTCGACGCCGGAGTGCTTGGAGTGCGTGGTCAGGTCGAAGTCGGTGCGGTTGGCGATGCCTTCGAGCTCGGAGAACTCCTGGCCACCGAAGCGGAAGCGGTACTCGATGTCGACGGTGCGCTTCGAGTAGTGCGACAGCTTCTCCTTCGGGTGCTCGTAGAAGCGCAGGTTGTCGGCGGAGAGGCCGAGGTCGATGTACCAGTTCCAGCGCTCCTGGAGCCAGTACTCGTGCGCCTCCTCGTCCTTGCCCGGCTCGACGAAGTACTCCATCTCCATCTGCTCGAACTCGCGCGTGCGGAAGATGAAGTTGCCGGGGGTGATCTCGTTGCGGAAGCTCTTGCCGACCTGCGCGATGCCGAACGGCGGCTTCTTGCGCGCGGCGCCCTCGATGTTCTTGTAGTTGATGAAGATGCCCTGGGCGGTCTCGGGGCGCAGGTAGTGCAGGCCCTCGTCGTTCTCGACGGCGCCCAGGTAGGTCTTCATCAGGCCGTTGAACATGCGCGGCTCGCTGAAGGTGCCCTTGTTGCCGCAGTTCGGGCAGTTGATCTCGCTGAGGACGAACGGCTTGCCCTCGCCGTGCTTCTCGACGAACGCCTCTTCGAGGTGGTCGGCGCGGAAGCGCTTGTGGCACGACGCACACTCGGTCAGCGGGTCGACGAACGCGTCGACGTGGCCGGAGGCGGCCCACACGTCGCGGGACAGGATGACGGCGGAGTCCAGGCCGACGATGTCGTCGCGCTGCTGGACCATGGTGCGCCACCACTGCCGGCGGACGTTGTCCTTGAGCTCGACACCGAGTGGGCCGTAGTCCCAGGCGGACCGGGTGCCCCCGTAGATCTCGCTGGACGGGAAGACAAAGCCGCGGCGCTTCGCGAGGCTGACGACGGAATCGATGCGATCGGCGGCCATGGTTCCTCCTCGGCCTCACGGCGACTGGCTGTCGGCAAGGCATGCAGAAAGTTGGTCAAGACGGGTAAACCGTCAACGTCCACGTCGACGGTACGGTTACGCCCGGGCGAGCCGCACCAGATTAACCGCAGGGCCACGGGGCGGGATCAGTCGACCCCTCCGCAGATCACCCACCGGGTCGTCTGCTGCTCCATGGTGAAGGTCATCAGGGTCTCGGGCAGCCCGCGACGCTTGACGGTCGCCGGGACCTGCACGAGGTTCACGTCGACCCGGTCCTCGTGCACGACGTAGGCGATGACCTCGGAGCCCTTGTAGTGCTCCTCGTACCAGGCGACGCTGTGGCTGCGCTGCAGCTCGGGGCACAGGTGCCCGCGGGCGGTCTCGTACTCGGTCGCCTGGACGGCGCCCAGGTAGTCGTCGACGACGCTGGTCAGCTGGGAGCGGGCGACGCCCTCCAGGCCGGAGAGCAGGAACCCGCCGCCGAGGACGCCGCCGACGCAGCACAGGACGAGCACGAGCCCGCCCACGCCGAGGCCGATCCACAGGCCGCGCAGGTCCCGGTCACGGGGCGGCGCCGCGAACGGCGTCACCACACCGGGGCCGGGTGGCGGCGCCGGCACCTCGGTCGGCGAGGGCATCATGCCCCCAACAGTAGCCAACTACCCCATCACCTACGCGCGGTCGCTCGCGGTGACCGTGAGCGCGCCGCCGGGGGCGACCTCGGCGAGCTCCTCGAACGCCGACGGCTCGTCGAGCGACTGCGCGAGCAGCGGCGTCGCGTGCATCTTCACGTCGAAGTTGGACAATGCCCGCCGGTACGCGCCGACCGACTGCCACTCCGTGACGATGCTCCAGTGCGCCGGGTCGTCGAACGCGCGGGCCAGGCGTCCGCGGAGATACCCTGGGCAGGCCGCGAGCGCACCGAGCGCGGCGTGGGCCCGCTCGACGAAGCCTTCGTCGTCGCCGTCCAGCACGAACCTTGTCACCACCAGCATGACGCGAGCATACGGACGCGCATTCGGACCCTGAGGAGCTGCCCGAGATGACCCAGCGTGTTCTGTCCCGGCTGGGCCGGATCGGCCCGACCGCGGCGTTCCTCGGCGTCGGCGCGCTCACGTTCCTGGGGCTGGTCCTGCCGGGCGCGCTCGGTGCCGCGGTGCTGCTCGCCCTGGCCGCCGGCGCCGGGTGGCTGCTCGCCCAGACGTGGCACCTGCACCCGTCCCGCGCACGGGTGATGCGGCTGGCGGTCCTCGGGCTCGTGGTGGCCGTGGCCGTCGTGAAGCTCACCTGAAGTTGACAACGATTCCCATTATCAGGCACGCTCGGCAGCGTGGTACTTGAGGTGGACCGGGCCGTCGTCGCCTACGACGGCCGACCAGTGCTCGACGGGGTGACGCTGAGCGTCGCCGCCGGCGAGGTCGTGGCGATCCTCGGCGCCAACGGCTCCGGCAAGTCCACCCTCGTGAAGTCGGCACTGGGTCTGGTACCCCTCGCGAAGGGCGAGATCCGCCTCTTCGGCACCCCGCTCAAACGGTTCCGGTCCTGGCACCGTCTCGGCTACGTCCCGCAGCGCGTCGGCGCCGGCAGCGGCGTCCCGGCCACGGTCGGTGAGGTCGTCGCGGAGGGACGGCTCGCGCGGCGGGGGTTCCTGCGCTTCCCGTCCCGCGCCGACCGGCGCGCGGTCGAGGAGGCGCTCACCGCGGTCGGGCTCGCCGACCGCGCCCGCGAGCCCGTGTCGGTGCTGTCCGGCGGGCAGCAGCAGCGGGTGCTCATCGCCCGCGCCCTCGCCGGCGCCCCCGAGCTGCTGGTCCTCGACGAGCCGACGGCCGGCGTGGACGCCGGCAGCCAGGAGGCGTTCGCGGCCTGCCTGCACCGCTTCGCCGACCAGGGCGGCACCGTCGTCTTCGTGGCGCACGAGCTCGGCCCGCTGCGGCCGCTGATCACCCGCGCGGTCGTCGTGCACCACGGCGAGATCATCCACGACGGGGCACCCCCGGAGCCCGCCGGCCATCACGCCGAACCCGGCCACGACCACGTCCACCCCCACGCCGCCGTCGAGGCGCCCGGCCTCCTGGGCAGCGCATGAGCCTGTTCACGTACGACTTCATGATCCGCGCCCTCGTCGGCGCGCTGATCACGGGTGCGTCGGCGCCCGCCATCGGCATCTACCTCGTCCAGCGGCGGCTGTCGCTGATCGGCGACGGCCTCGGCCACGTGGCGCTCACCGGCGTCGGGTTCGGCCTGCTGCTGCACCAGTCGCCGGTGCTGATGGCGGTCGTCGCGGCGGCCCTCGGCGCCGTCGTCATCGAGCTCGTCCGCGAGCGCGGCAAGACCTCCGGCGACGTCGCCCTCGCCATGCTGTTCTACGGCGGCATCTCCGGCGGCGTCGTCCTGGTCAACCTGTCCGACGAGCAGGGCAGTCGCAGCCTTGTCACGTACCTCTTCGGCTCACCGCTGACGACGAGCAGGCAGGACCTGTCGGTGATGCTCGTCCTGGGCTGCGCGGTGCTCGCCGTCGCCGTCCTGCTCCGCCCGTGGCTCTTCGCCGTCTGCCACGACGAGGAGTACGCGCGGGTGTCCGGCCTGCCGGTCCGCGCTCTCAACCTCATCCTCGCCGTCACGACCGCCGTCACCGTCACCGTGGCCATGCGGGCCGTCGGACTCCTGCTGGTCAGCGCCCTCATGGTCGTGCCGGTGGCGACCGCCCAGCAGATCACCCGCGGCTTCAAGGCGACGATGCTCGTCGCGGTGCTGCTCGGGCTGACCGTCTCCGGCGGCGGCATCTGGATCTCCACCGAGGCCGACACCGGCCCCGGCGCCACCGTCGTCCTGCTCGCCATCGCCGGCTTCTTCGTCGTGACGGTCGGGGCCGCGGCCTGGAGGGCGGCGCGCCGTCGTACAACAGCCGGAAACGCCACCGAGGAGCGCTCCACACCTGAGGTGGTGCTCGACCGTGGTTACTGACAACGGTTACCGTTGCGCACATGTCGAGCATTGAGGGTTACGAGGCGGCCGGCGAGCTGTTGCGTGCCCTCGCCGCCCCGCTGCGCATCCGCATCGTGACCGAGCTCGCCGGCGGCCCCCGCTGCGTCCACGAGCTCGTCGACACCCTCGGCGCGCCGCAGCCGCTCGTCTCGCAGCACCTGCGCGTCCTGCGCGGCGCGGGCGTGGTGCGGGGCTCCCGCCGGGGCCGCGAGATCGCGTACGCGCTGACCGACGACCACATCGCCCACATCGTCGCCGACGCCGTCTCCCACGCCCGGGAGTCGACCGGCTCCTGACCGCCACACAGTGCGGTCACAGCGCCTGTCCGTCAGGCTGGAACGGTGAAGCTCTATGCCGACCGTGCCCCCACCGCCCTGCGGCAGTTCCTCACCGACGTGTTCGTGGTCGCGTGGGTCTATGTCTGGGTCAGGCTGGGGATGACGCTGTTCGACCTCATCCAGAAGCTGGCGGTGCCCGGGCAGAAGCTCGAGAGCGCCGGGACCGGGCTGGCCGACAACCTCAAGAACGCCGGCGACAAGATCAACGGTGTGCCCGGCGTACCCGACTCGGTCGCCGCCCCCTTCACGAGCGCCGCGAACGCCGCCCGCTCCCTCGCCGACGCCGGCCACCAGCAGCAGCAGATCGTCAACGACCTGGCCTGGATCCTGTCGGTCCTGGTGATCGCGGTGCCGGTCGCGCTGCTGGTCCTGGTGTGGCTGCCGCTGCGGATCCGCTGGATCCGCCGGGCCGGCTCGGCGGCCCGGCTGCGCAACGCCACCGCCGGCCGCGACCTGCTGGCCCTGCGCGCCCTGGCCACCCAGCCGCTGGGCAAACTGGTGAGGATCGACCCGGAGATCGCCGCCCTGTGGCGCAGGGGCGACAAGCAGGCGGTCGAGGCCCTCGCCACCCTGGAGCTCCGCAGCCTCGGCCTGCGACCTGCGGTGACATCGCTCGGTGAGCGCTCTGTTACCCGCCTGGAGATCAATTAGGCGCGGTGGAGTAGCGTGTTGGTGAAGCGGAACGCCGACGCGCCGCCCGGCTCGATGCCAGCCTCGGGTCGCCCCGAGTCCGGGCCTAGGTGGAGCGACGACGCCCCGCTCGCAAGCCGCCCGCCCGCGCGCGGGACACGGGCGTGGCGGCCCGCCCCGTACGCGGCCTGATCGCAAGCAGCCCGGCCGCACACGCGAGGCACGGGCGTGGGTGGCGGCCTGCCTCGGCGCGGCTTGATCGCAAGCGGCCCGCCCACGCACGCGAGACACGGGCGGTCAGCCGGGTCTCCGGCTGACCGCCGCACGCGCGGGAAGCCCGCACGCGCGGGAAGCCCGCACACGTGGGACGCCCGCACACGTGGGACGCCCGCACACGTGGGACGCCCGCACGCGGGGGACGCCTGCACACGCAGGACGCCCCCCACGCGTGGAGGTCAGAAGCGGCGGCGGACGTCCTCCGCGGCCGACGCGCCCGGCTCCCAGTCCGCGAGCCACGGGCCTGCGGCCGCGGGCGGGATGATCCCCTCCTCCAGGGACAGGTAGCGGCCCGCGATGACCCGCTTCGCGGCGGCGGACTCGATGGCGTCGGCGTTGTCCCACAGCTCGCGGAAGAGGGCCTCGGCGCGCAGGGTGGCCTGGCGGCAGAACAGGTCGGCGAGCTCGACCCCTTCGGGCCGGGTCGCGCGCTCGCTGCGGGCCTTCACGCACGCCGCGGACATCGCGAACAGCTCGGCGCCGATGTCCACGACGCGGCCCAGGAAGCCCTGCTTGTGTTCGAGTTTGCCCTGCCAGCGGGCCATGCCGTAGAAGGTCTCGCGGGCCAGGCGGCGAGAAGCGCGCTCGACGTAGCGCAGGTGCTGGGCGAGCAGGCCGAACTCGCTGTAGCCGGACGGCAGCTGGCCCTTGCCGGCGACCAGGGTCGGCAGCCACCTGGCGTAGAAGCCGCCGGCCCGGCCCGCGGCCTTGGCCTTGGCGCCCAGGCCGGCGTCGGGGTCGATGATGTCGCCGGCGACGGAGAGGTGGGCGTCGACGGCCTCGCGGGCGATCGCCAGGTGCATGATCTCCGTCGAGCCCTCGAAGATGCGGTTGATCCGCACGTCGCGGAGGATCTGCTCGGCCGGGATGGGGCGTTCGCCGCGGGCGGCCAGGGAGTCGGCGGTCTCGTAGCCGCGGCCACCGCGGATCTGGACCAGCTCGTCGGCGACCTTCCAGGCCAGCTCGCTCGCGTACAGCTTGACCAGCGCGGCCTCGATGCGGATGTCGTTCTGGTCGTCGTCGGCGAGGCGGCAGGACAGCTCCAGCATCGCCTCCATGCCGTACGTGGAGCCGGCGATGAACGCGATCTTCTTCGCGATCGCCTCGTACGAGCCGATCGGGCGGCCCATCTGGACCCGTTCGGCGGCCCACTCACGGGCGACGTTGAGGCACCACTTGCCGGCGCCGACGCACATGGCGGGCAGCGACAGCCGGCCGGTGTTCAGGGTGCTCAGCGCGATCCGCAGGCCCTGCCCCTCACCACCGATGACGTTGGCGGCGGACACCCGCACGTCGTGGAAGCGCGTCACGCTGTTCTCCAGGCCGCGCAGGCCCATGAACGCGTTGCGCCGCTCGATCGTGACCCCGGGCGCGTCACCCTCGACCACGAACGCCGTGATGCCGCCCCGGTGCCCCTCGGAACGGGGTACCAGCGCCATCACCACGAACAGGGTCGCGAGGGTGCCGTTGGTGGCCCACAGCTTGACCCCGTTGAGCAGGTAGTCGCCGTCCCCGGTCGGCACGGCGGAGGTGCGCAGGTTCGCCGGGTAGGAGCCGACCTCGGGCTCGGTCAGCAGGAACGCGGACACCTCACCGCCGGCGAGCCGGGGCAGGAAGCGGGACTTCTGCTCATCGGTGCCGACCAGCTTCAGCGGCTGCGGCACGCCGATCGACTGGTGCGCCGACAGCAGCGCGCCGATCGACGGGTTGACCGACCCGACCAGCGCGAGGGCGCGGCAGTAGTCGAGGTTCGACAGCCCCAGGCCGCCGTACTTGGTGTCGATCTTCATCCCGAAGGCGCCGAGCGAGCCCAGGTCGCGGAGCACCTCATCGGGGATGCGCGCGTCGCGTTCGATCTGCTGCCCGTCGACGCTGCTGATGTACGAGTGGAGCTTCGCCAGGAACTCCTGGCCTTCGGTGGTCTGCTTGTCGGCCGGCGGTGGGTCGATCAGGTCGAGGCGGAAGCGGCCGAGGAACAGCTCCTTGCCGAAGCTCGGCTTGCGCCATTCCTGCTCGCGGCTGGCCTCGATGACCTTGCGCGCCTGTTTCTCCGTGTGCGTACTGCTAGCGGTTGGCGAGGAAGCGACCTGCGTCATTGCGGCACCCCCAGGTGTCAGTCCAGTACCGACCAGGCTATTACCCGCCAGTAGCGAAGGCCATGCCTCGCCGGAGAGGATCAAGCGCCGTGATTTTCATGACGGGAACCTACGAGTGGGAAACGTTCACTGTTACCGTCGGGAAACAACTTCACATCCGACAGGGGAGCGCACAGCGCTGAGAGTGCGGCGAGCAAGCCGCAGACCCTCGAACCTGATCTGGGTAATGCCAGCGCAGGAAGCTCGGTCACCTCAGGCCACGCGCCACGTCCGCACCCGCGGGCGTGGCGTCGCGTCTCCTTCTGGCTCACCCCCGGACCAGGAGGCACCGAAATGGAAACCCGTTGGCGGACCGTCGACATCATCGTCGCGTCGGTCATCGCGGTGGCGTTCGCCGCCGTGTTCTACGCATGGAACAACCTGTGGAACGCCATGGAGAGCGTCGCCCTGCCGTGGCGCGCGTTCATCTACGGCGTGTGGCTGATCCCGGGCGTGCTCGGCCCGCTGGTCATCCGCAAGCCGGGCGCCGGGCTCTACACCGAGTTCGTCGCGGCGCTGGTCTCGGCCCTGTTCGGCTCGACCTGGGGCCTCGGCGTGCTGCTGTCCGGCCTCGTGCAGGGCGTCGGCGGCGAGTTCGGCTTCGCGTTCACCGGCTACCGCAGCTTCAAGCTCGGCAACGCGCTCGTCGCCGGCGCCCTCGCCGGGGGTGGCGCGGCCCTGCTGGACCTCAACATCTACTACGGCGCGTTCAGCAACACCGACAAGGCCCTGTACGCGGCGATCGTCATGGCCAGCGGCGCGGTCATCGCCGGCGCCGGCTCGTGGGCGCTGCAGCGCTCGCTCGCCACGACCGGCGTCCTGGACCGCTTCCCCTCGGGCCGCGAGCGGGCCGCCGTCTGAGCACGTCCCAGCAACAGTGAGCACCGTCGAGTTCAAGGGATTCGGGTGGCGGCACGCCGGGCGCAAGGCCTGGGCGGTCCGCCACTTCGACCTGCGGATCGAGCACGGCGAGCGGGTCCTCCTGGCGGGTGCCTCCGGCGCCGGCAAGAGCACCCTGCTCGCCGCGCTCGCCGGCCTGCTCGCCGAGGACTCCGGCGAGCAGGAGGGCGAGGTGCTCGTCGACGGAGCGCCGGCCCGGCAGCACAGGGCGGGCACCGGCATCGTCTTCCAGGACCCGCAGACCCAGCTCGTCATGAGCCGCTGCGGCGACGACGTCGCGTTCGGCCTGGAGAACCGGGGTGTGGCCCGCGACGAGATCTGGCCGCGGGTCGACGCCGCCCTCGCCGCCGTCGGCTTCCCGTACGACCGCGACCGCGACACGGCTCAGCTGTCCGGCGGTGAGCAGCAGCGGCTCGCGATCGCCGGCGTGCTCGTGTCGCAGCCGCGGCTGCTCCTGCTCGACGAGCCGACCGCCAACCTCGATCCGGCGGGTGCGCAGCTGGTACGGGCAGCGCTCGCGAAGGCTCTGCACGACGTCGACGCCACCATGATCCTCGTCGAACACCGCCTCGAGGACGCGCTGACCCTGGTCGACCGGGTGGTCACGCTGGGCGAGGAGCAGGAGCCGGTCGTCGTGCCGCACCGTCCCGGCTCCGGCCCCGGCCCGGTCCTGCTGACCGCGGAGCGGCTGGCGCTGCGGCACACCGGCAACGTCGTCGACGAGGTCGTCCGCGCCGGCGAGGCCCTCGTCGTCGAAGGCCCCAACGGCGCCGGCAAGTCGACCCTGGCGCTGCTGCTCGGCGGGCTGACGAAGCCGGCGAAGCCCGGCCGGGTGCACGCTCCCGGCGAGCGGCGGCCGCCGCACCGCTGGCGGGCCTCGAAGCTCGCCGGCCGGATCGGCTCGGTCTTCCAGAACCCGGAGCACCAGTTCGTCACCTCGACCGTCCGCGACGAGCTGCTCCTCGGCGGCCGCGACCCGAAGGTCGTCGACGACCTGCTGAGCCGGCTGCGCCTCGACAGGCTCGCCCTCGCCAACCCGTACACCCTGAGCGGCGGCGAACAGCGCAGACTCAGCGTCGCCACGGCCCTCGCCGCCGCCCCGGACCTGCTGATCCTCGACGAACCGACGTTCGGCCAGGACCCGCGGACGTGGCGGGAGCTGGTCGACCTCCTCGCGGACCTGCGGGACGAGGGCCGCGGCCTGGTGATCGTCACCCACGACCGTGACCTCGTGCGGGCGCTCGGCGACCGCCGGCTGCGGCTGGACCGCGCATGACCGCCTGGCTGCGCCGTCGCGACGCGACCGCGAAACTGCTCGCGGCGGCCCTGCTCACCGCCGCCGTGCTGTCGACCGTCGACCCGTTCGTCACCGCGGTCGCGATCGGCGTGGAGCTGGCGCTGCTGCCGCTCACCGGCCTGAGCGCGGCGCAGCTGTGGCGGCGAGGGTGGCCGCTGCTGCTGTCCGCGACCGTCGTGCTCGTCTTCACGGTGCTGCTCGGCGCCCGTACGGGACCGGTCGTCGGCACCGTCGCCGGCTTCGAGGTACACGAGCCGGCGCTCGGCTACGCGCTGCGGCTCGTCGCGATCGGCCTGCCCGGGTTCGTGATGTTCGCGACGATCGACCCCACCGACCTCGCCGACTCGCTCATCGCGCACGCGAAGGTGCCGCCCCGGTTCGCGATCGGCGCGCTCGCCGCGTTCCGGCTCGTGCCGCTGCTCACCGACGAGTACCGGCTGATCCGCCTCGCCCGGCGGGCCCGCGGCATCGACGCCGGTTGGAACCCGGTCGCGCACCTGCGGCTCGCGGCGTCGGCGACGTTCGGGTTGCTCGTCGGCGCGATCCGGCGCGGCATCCGGCTCGCCACCGCGATGGAGGCCCGCGGTTTCGACCGGGGGCAGCCCCGCACCAGCGCCCGCGAGACCCGTTTCGGCTGGTCCGACGGATCGGTCGTGCTCGCCGGCGCGACCCTCGCGGCGGCATTGATCTTGCTGAAGTTCGTGCATACATAGCCACGTCGCTACCTGATGTTCGTTCAGGCGGTCGAGATTCCCCGGTGAGGACCATCGACTCTGAACGGAGCCCCCAACATGGGCCACGGCCACCACCATCACCACGAGGACATGCCGCAGGCTGCCGGCGACGTCCCCGCGGTGCTCGACGCCTCGATCCCCGACAGCGAGCTCTCCCCCGGCGACGTCTCCCGCCGCGGCTTCCTGCGCCGCGCCGGCCTGCTCGGTGCCGCGGCCGCGGCCGGCGGTGCCCTCGCCGGCGCCGGGACCGCGCACGCCCACGGCGACGACGACGACCACGCCGGCTTCGACGGCTACGACCGGCACGGGCACGGCCGCCCGCTGGGCAACGGCTACAAGTGGCTCGCCGGCGACCACCACATCCACACCCAGTTCTCCAGCGACGGCATGTACCGGGTCTCCGACCACGTGCGGCACGCCTCCGCGTACGGGCTGGACTGGATGGTCATCACCGACCACGGCAGCACCGGCCACGTGAAGATCGGCGTCGACAAGGTCAACCCCGACATCCGGGCGGCCCGCGACGACTACAAGGACGTCCTCGTCTTCCAGGGCCTGGAGTGGAACATCCCGGCCGCCGAGCACGGCACCGTCTTCGTGCACCCCGGCGCCAACGAGGTCGCGGTCCTGAAGGAGTTCGAGAACACGTTCGACGGCTCCGTCGTCGGCGCCGTCGACCCGTCCCTGGTCACCGAGGCTCTCGCCATCGCCGGCGTGAAGTTCCTCGGCGAGCAGGTCACGAAGCGGCGGGTGCAGGACGCGCTGTTCCTGGCCAACCACCCCGCCCGTAACGGCATCGACTCGCCGCACGAGATCCGCGGCTGGCGCGACGCCAACCCGCGCATCGCGATCGGCTTCGAGGGCGCCCCCGGCCACCAGGCCGCCGGCATCGCCAAGCCGACCGGCGGCGGCTCCGCCCGTGGCTTCTACGGCAACGCGCCCGGCGCCGCCTCGTTCCCCGGCTACCCGCTGGAGAGCTACCGCACCTGGGGCGGCTTCGACTGGATGACCTCCACCGTCGGCGGTCTCTGGGACAGCCTCCTCGCCGAGGGCAAGGCGTGGTGGATCACCGCGAACTCGGACTCCCACGTCGTCTACGAGGAGACCGCGAAGCGCCCCGACAACACCGACTTCAACGCCAACGGCTACCACTTCGACCCGGTGTACGGCCAGCCGGCCAGCCTCACCCCCGGTGACTTCTGGCCCGGCTACTACAGCCGTACCCACGTCGGCGCGCGCAACTTCGGCTACGCCGCCGTCATGGAGGCCCTGCGGGCCGGCCGCGTCTGGGTCGACCACGGCGGCCTGATCAGCGCCCTCGACGTCCAGGTCCGCGCGGGCGGCTCCGGCGTCACCCTGGGCGACTCGCTGGTGGTCCGCCGCGGTCAGCGCGCCGAGCTCACCATCCGCATCAAGCTGGCGAACACGCCGAACTGGGCGAACTTCGTGCCGACCCTCGCCCGCGTCGACGTGATCCGCGGCGCCGTCACGGGCGCCGTCTCCGACAAGGACACGTTCAAGGCCCCCGACACGAAGGTCGTGAAGTCCTTCGAGGTCAACAAGTCCACGGGCACGGTCGCGTTCACCTACGACCTCGGCCCCGTCGACCAGCCCTTCTACGTCCGGCTGCGCGGCACCGACGGCAACCGCACCGCCCCCGGCTACCACGGCCCGGCGGTCGACCCGGCGGGCCCCGCGATCGACGTCGTCGGCGACGCCGACCCGTGGAAGGACCTCTGGTTCTACGCGAACCCGATCTGGGTCTACCCCCGGTAATGGGATTTCCCGACGTCACGGCGGCCGACCACCACATCCTGGTGGGCGGCCGCCCCGCGTTCACGTACTTCGAGGGCGGCGAGGTCCAGGTCGGCACGGGCACTGCGCCGGAGGGCGCCCGCGCCGTGCTCTTCCCAGGCTGGGAGAAGCTCACCGGCGTGCTGGCGGTCTCGACCGTACTGGCGGACTCCGCCATCGACCGCGTCGTCATCCTCGGCGGCCTGACCGCCGTCCCGGAGATGCTGATCGACACCGGCGACTTCGTCCGCCCCATCTGGCGCGACGGCGTGCTGACCCTGGTGACCCAGTTCGCCCGCGGCGGCGTCCTCGTCCCGTTCGAGTCTGCCTCCCAGCGCCCCTGCTGCCAGGACCACTGATCGCCGCCGGCGGTGCCGTCTCCGGCCCTGCCGGGGACCGCACCGCCGGCGAGCGCCGCCAGTTTCAGCTGGTCAAGGTTGGTACGACGGGGTTGGGGATGGCGCCGCCGAAGCGGCGGTCGCGCTTCGCGTAGACCTCGCAGGCGTACCAGAGGTGGCGGCGGTCGAAGTCGGGCCAGAGGGTGTCGACGGAGACGAACTCCGCGTACGCCGCCTGCCAGATCATGAAGTTGCTGGTGCGCATCTCGCCGGAGCTGCGCACCAGCAGGTCGACGTCGGGCAGGTCGGGCTCGTCGAGGTAGCGGGCGAAGGTCTTCTCCGTGATGCGGTCGGGCTTGAGCCGGCCCGCCTGCACGTCCGCAGCGATGCGGGCGGCCGCGTCGGCGACCTCGGCCCGGCCGCCGTAGTTGACGCACATGGTGAAGGTGAGCTTGTCGTTGCGCTTCGTGAGCTCCTCGGCGTACTCGAGCTCGTTGATGACGCTGCGCCACAGCTTGGGGCGGCGGCCCGCCCAGCGGACGCGGATGCCCATCTCGTGGAACTCGTCGCGACGGCGGTGGATGGTGTCGCGGTTGAAGTTCATGAGGAAGCGGACCTCCTCGGGGGACCGTTTCCAGTTCTCGGTCGAGAAGGCGTAGGCGCTGACGTACTTGACGCCGAGCTCGAGCGCGCCTTCGATGACGTCGAAGAGGGCGGCCTCGCCGGCGGTGTGGCCGGCGGTGCGGGGCAGGCCGCGTTGCTTCGCCCAGCGGCCGTTGCCGTCCATGATGATCGCCACGTGCTGCGGCACGGCCTCTTTCGGCAGCGCCGGCGGGCGGGCGCCGGTGGGGTGCTGCGACGGCGGACGGAATCTGCTCACGAACTGTCCTTTCGATCCCGGGCGCGGCCACGGGTGGTGTCGTCCCGGTCTACCAGCGGGAGCGAGCGTAGCGCCCGCTCCAGGTGCCACTGCAGATGCGCCGCGACCAGCCCGCTGGCCTCGCGCCGATGGTTGGGCTCGCTGGCGTCGGCGACCAGCCAGTCCGACGAAGCGAGCGCCGCCATCAGTTCGATCGTCGCAGGCGCCGGGTGCGACGCGCCGGGCGGGCGGCAGTCGGGACACACGGCGCCGCCGGCGGGCACGGAGAACCCGCGGTGCGGGCCGGCGGTGCCGCAGACGGCGCACTCCCGCAGCGCGGGTGCCCAGCCGGCGATGCCCATCGCGCGCAGCAGGTAGGCGTCCAGGACGAGGCTGCTGCCGTGCTCGCCGAGGGCGAGGGCCTTGATGGCGCCGAGGGTCAGCTGAAACAGGCGCAGCGCCGGCTCCTGCTCGACGGGGGTGAGCCGTTCGGCGGTCTCGGCGATCGCGGAGGCGACCGTGTACCGGGGGTAGTCGTCCATGATGCGGCGGCCGTACAGGTCGACGCCCTCCACCTGGCTGATCACGTCGAGGCTGCGACCTTCGAGGAGCTGCACGTCGACGTGGCCGAAGGGTTCGAGGCGGCCGCCGAACTTCGACATGGTCTTCCGGACACCCTTCGCGACGGCGCGGATGCGGCCGTGCCGGCGGGTGAAGAGGGTGATGATCCGGTCGGACTCGCCCAGTTTCTGCACCCGCAGGATGACCGCGTCGTCGCGGTACAGCTTCCCCTTGAACCCGGCCCCGGACACCGAAGAACCCTCAGAAGCCCAGGCGGCGCAGCTGCTTCGGGTCCCGCTGCCAGTCCTTGGCGACCCGGACGTGCAGGTCGAGGTAGACGCGGCCGCCGACGAGGTCCTCGATCGCCCGGCGGGCGCGGGTGCCGACGTCCTTGAGGCGGCTCGCCTGGTGGCCGATGACGATCGCCTTCTGGCTGGAGCGCTCCACGTAGACGTCGGCGAAGACCCTGGTCAGGCCGCCTTCCTCGACCAGCACCTCCTCGACCAGGACGGCGATCGAGTGCGGGAGCTCGTCGCGTACGCCTTCGAGGGCGGCCTCACGGATGAGCTCGGCCATGAGGACGTGCTCGGGTTCGTCGGTGAGCATGCCGTCCGGGTACAGCTGCGGCGACTCCGGCAGGTGTTTGATCATGACGTCGACGAGGGTCTGGACCTGCGCGCCGGAGACGGCGCTGACCGGCACGATGTCGGCGAAGTCGCCGAGCTCCTGCACGGCGAGGAGCCGCTCGGCGAGCTTGCCGCGGTCGACGAGGTCGGTCTTGGTGACGACCGCGACGAGGGTGGCCTTCAGCTCGGCGATCTCGCCGGTGATGAAGCGGTCACCGCGGCCGATCTCCTCGTCGGCGGGCAGGCAGAGGCCGATCACGTCGACCTCGCTCCAGGTGGCCCGGACGAGGTCGTTGAGCCGCTCCCCCAGCAGGGTCCGCGGCCGGTGCAGCCCGGGGGTGTCCACGAGCACGAGCTGCGAGTCCGGCCGGTGTACGACACCGCGGACGGTGTGCCTGGTGGTCTGCGGCTTCGCCGACGTGATCGCGATCTTCTGGCCGACGATCGCGTTGGTGAGCGTCGACTTGCCCGCGTTGGGCCGGCCGACGAAGCACGCGAAGCCTGCGTGGTAGTTGTGCTGCACGGTGGTTCAGCGTACTCAGACCTCGAGCTGCAACTGGCGGGGGCGTTGTGCAGGTGTTGTGACGGTGCGTGCGTCGGGTGGTGTGGCGAGGGCCGTCTGCAGCTCGATCGTGCCCTCGACGAGGCCCCGGCCGGCGGATCGGAGCACGATCCGGCCGGGCATGAGCCGGGACAGGGCCGTCGGCACGGCGCTGCGCTGCTCGGTCGCGAGGACCAGGTGCACGCCGACCGCTTTGCCGTCGCCGGCGAGCCGGATGAGGGCGTCGTTGAGCCGTACGTCGTGGCCGTCGACGAGGACGAGGACGCGGGCGCCGGCGTGCTCGGCGAGCGCGGCCCGCTCCACGACCAGCTTGTCGATGGTGGCGAGCAGCGCCTCGGCCTGCTCGACGGCGGTGCCGTCGACGCGGTACACGCGCAGCCTGGTGCCGTCGAACCGGGCCGAGAACGAGGCGGCGACCGTGTCGAGCAGGCTGCTCTTGCCGCCGCCGGTGGGTCCGAAGACGAGCAGGTGGCCGAGCTCGTCGAGGTCGAGCTGCCAGACCTGGCGGGCCTGCGAGTTGGGCAGGTCGACCATGCCGATCGCGGCGGAGAACCCCGACCCGTGACCTGCCGTCTCCGGCTGCGTCAGCTCTTCGAGGGTGTACGACTGGGCGAGCGGCGGCTGCCAGGGCCGCGGCTGGTCGGGGACGCGGGCCTCGCGGTGCGCGGCGCTGATGGCCTCCACGAGCCGCTGTAGGTCCGTCGGCGCGGACTCGTCGCCGCCGACGGGTGCGTCGAGGGCTTCGCGGTCGATGAGCCCGGACTCGAAGCGGACCTCGGTGACCGTGGTCGGGGTGGCGCGGCGGCCGGCCGGGGACCGGAACCCGCCGTAGGCGACCTGGACGGCCTGGAAGCCGCCCTCGGTGGTCCGCACGAACGCCCGCCCGGCGAGCAGCGGCGACAGGTGCGCCGCGTCGGGGCGTTCGAGCACCTCGAGGCTGTCGGCCTCCTCCTCGACGCGCAGCGCGATGCGCAGGTCGGCCTCGGCGCGCAGGTCGTCGTCGACGGCACCGTGCGGTTTCGCGGTCGCCAGCAGCAGGTGGACGCCGGCGTGCCGGCCGCGGCGGGCGAGCTCCCGCAGGGCGGGCACGAAGTCGGCGGGGGCGTCGACGAACTCGGCGACGACGACGAGCAGGTTCGCCGGGGCCGCCGCCGGGAACTTGCGTTCCATCTCGACGATGTCCTTGACCGAGTGCCGGCGCAGGACGGCCTCGCGGCGGCGCAGCTCCGCGTTGAGCGACACGAGGACCCGGCGGGCCTGGTGCGGGTCGGTGTCGGTGAAGACGCCGACGGTGTGCGGCAGCGAGACACATTCAGCGAAGGTGCCGACGGGCGCGGAACCCGGGTCGGCGTCGGCGGCCGGATCCGACCCGGAAACGGCACCGGAGGCGGGCGGGAAGTCCATGAGGACGAACGTGAGACGGTTCGCCGGGTAGGTGGCGGCCAGCGCGGCCAGGTAGGACCGCAGCAGCCACGAGCGGCCCGAGCCGCCCACCCCCGCGACGAGCCCGTGCGGCCCGTCCCGGCGCAGGTCCACGCTGACCGGCCCGACCCCGCCGGCTGCCATGCCGCCGAGCCCGATCGGCGCGGCCAGCCCGCGGTCGCGGGTCGACGGCACCCAGCGCTTCACGATCGCGCTCGGGCTCAGCTCGGTCAGGTTCAGCACCTCGGCGAGGGGCGCGACGCGCGGCGCGGCGCTGCCGGCGGCGTCGGGCGTGGCGGCGAGCGCGTGCGCGACCCGTGTCGCGACGTCCGCCGGCAGCGGCTCGCCGTCCTGCACGGAGACGCCCGGGGGCAGCTCGTCGCGGGTCGGCGCGCCGACCAGCAGGCTGATCCCGCAGCGCGGGCCCTCCTCGACGAGGCGGGTCAGGGACGCCGGCGGCACCAGCGACGGATCGGGCAGCACGACGACGACGTGCGGCACGAACGACTCGGCGATCGCGTGCCGGCCCCGGCGCCGCTGGCGCAGCAGCGCCTCGACGAGCGCCAGGACCTGCAGCCGGTCCTCCTCGCCCGCGGCGATCGTGCGTGCGCCGGGGGCGATCGCGGCGGTCAGCGTCCGGGTGTGCGGCAGCCAGCCGGTCCAGGTCCACTCCGGCGCGTCGCTGAGCACGACGACGGCGAGGTCGGTGGGGTTGGCGAGGGTCGCCAGCTGGGTCAGCCAGGAGCGCAGCACCCCGTCGGTGACGCCGGTGGGGCCGGCGACGCCGAGCGCGCCGAGGACCCGCAGGTCGGCCTCGACGGGCACGTCCCGGTCGACGGCGTGCCGGGCCCGCAGCGTCTCGGTCCGCTCGACGTGGGCCGGGTCGGCGTCGGGGCCCGGCGGCGGCTGTTCGAAGCGGAGCCGGCCCGGCAGGTCGGCGGTCCGCAGCCGCAGCGTGAGGAAGTCGCGGTCGTCGGGGCGGCGGGCCCAGAGGCCACCGGCCCGCACCGCGGCGAGCTCCGGGTTGTCGATGCCGCCGGCGTACCGGTCGGCGGCGCGGGCGAGATGCGCCAGGCTCGGTGTCGCGGCGCGGCGCATCCGCAGCACCGCCCGGTGCTTGACGGCGGCGTCGGCCTCGGCGCGTTCGACGGCGGCGGCGAACTCGGCGACCGGGTCGAGGGTCGAGCGCCGGAACGCCAGGCGCCGCTTCTTCGGCGGCTGCGGCACCGTCGGCAGCCACACGGCCGGCGCCGCGCCGACGGGCATGTCGAGGGCGGGTGTCTCCTCGACGGTGACGAGGGTGCCGGCGAGGCGCAGCAGCTGCCCGGGGGCGAGGGTGACGGTGCCGGTCAGCGGCTCGCCGTCGATGGTGGTGCCGGCCGGCGAGCGCAGGTCGGTCGCGGCGACCTCGTGGCTGCCGATGCCCAGGTGCAGGTGGCGGCGGCCGGCGGCCGGGTCGGCGAGGACCAGGTCACCGGAGGGGTCGGTGCCGATGACGAACTCCCCCGCCGGCAGCGGCAGCCACCGTCCGGCGTCGGGCCCGGCGACGACGAGCAGCTCGAAGCGGTGCTCGGCGGGCGCGACCGGCGTTTCGGGTGCCTGCTCGGGCGGGCCGAGCACGATCGTGTCGCCGCACCGCAGCCCCTGCGCGCCGAGCGGGCGGGCCGGGTCGAGGCGGCGGCCGGTGCGCAGGTTCCACGCCCAGGTCGCCTGCTGCGGCCGGTCGGCGGGGTCGAGGTCGCTCAGGAGCGCGGTGATGAGGTCGGTGACGGTGCCGCCGTGGTCGGCCCGGAGGCGGACCGTGCGGTCCCGTCCGGTTGACAGCGACGACGGCGTCGTGCCGTCCCGTCGCGCCACTCGCACGTCGATCAGCAGGTCCATGGACCGGCCCCTTCCTTCCCGCGCAGTGCGTCCGTCGGCTACCTGTCGGCGTTGTCCAGTAGGCCTGGTGGCGGGGCGGGCGCACTGCAGGGCTCCGCATCCGACAGTAAGCGCCGGAAGGCCGAGTGGATCGCATCGACGCGCACCAGGATTCCGTCACATACAGCAGTAAAACTGGCGGAAAGCCGCGTCGGTTACCCTCGTCAGCCATGACGGTACGAGTGGCGATGTGGTCCGGCCCCCGCAACATCTCCACCGCGATGATGCGCAGCTTCGGCGCGCGGGCGGACACGGTGGTGGTCGACGAGCCGCTGTACGCGCACTATCTGGCCGCGACCGGCATCGAGCACCCGGGCCGGGAGGAGATCCTGGCGTCCCAGCCCGTCGACTGGCGGGAGGCCGTGTCGGCGCTGGTCGCGGACGTGCCGGCGGCGGTGCACTACCAGAAGCACATGACCCACCACCTGCTGCCGGACATCGGCCGGGAATGGCTGGGGGCGGTCCGCAACGCGTTCCTCGTCCGGGACCCGGCGTACGTGGTCGCCTCCTACGCGAAGGTCCGTGGCGAGCCGACCCTCGCCGACCTCGGCTACGAGCAGCAGGTGGAGATCTTCCGCGCGTACGGCGGCCCGGTCGTCGACGCCGCGGACGTGCTGCGCGACCCGGCGGGCACGCTGTCGCGGCTCTGCGCGGCGCTCGGCGTCCCGTGGGACCCGGCGATGCTGGCGTGGCCGGCCGGGCGGCGCGACACCGACGGGGTGTGGGCGCCGCACTGGTACGCGGCGGTCGAGTCCTCGACGGGCTTCGCCGCCTACGACCCGCGCCCCGCCGACGTCCCGGAGCGCCTGCGGTGGCTCGTCGACGCGGCCGCCCCGCTCTACGCGGAGCTGTCCGCGCACAGCCTCTGAGCCGCTACAGCCGCTGGGCGTGCTTGCGGGCATGGTCGCGGTACGTCTCGGCGAGGCGGCTCGTGACGGGGCCGACGGTGCCGTCGCCGATGGGGCGGCCGTCGATCCGCACGACGCCGGCGATCTCGCCCATCGTGCCGGTGCAGAAGACCTCGTCGGCGGTGTACATCTCGACCTGCGACACGTCGCGGACGGCCACGCTCAGCCCCTCGCCGGGCGCGAGCCGGATGACGGTGTCGCGGGTGATGCCCTCCGGGCAGGCGACCGCCCGCGGCGTGACGAGACCGCCGTCGACGACCGCGAACAGGTGCGTGGCGTTGGTCTCCGCGACGAACCCGCGGCCGTCGAGCATCATCGCGTCGTCGGCGCCGGCGAGGTTCGCCTCCATCTTCGCCAGGATCGAGTTGATCAGGTTGTTGTGGTGGATCTTCGGGTCGAGCACGTCCGGGCCGGGGCGCCGCACGCTGGAGGTCACCAGGGAGAGGCCGCCCGTGTCGTACACCGGCGGCTTGTGCTCGGCGAGCACGATCAGCGTGCAGCCGGACGCGTTGAGCCGCGGGTCCATGCCGCTGGTGACCTTGACGCCCCTGGTCAGGGTGAGCCGCACGTGGACGCCGTCGCGCATGGCGTTGGCGTCCAGCGTCGCCCGCACCGCGGCCACGATCTCCTCGTCGGCGGGGATCCGCTCGAAGCCGAGCGCCAGGGCCGAGCGCCGCAGCCGCGCCAGGTGCTCGCGGAGGCCGTAGACGCCGCCGTCGTAGACCCGCAGCCCCTCCCAGACGGCGTCGCCGCCCTGCACCACCGAGTCGAACGGCGAGATCCCCGGCTCGTCGCGGTGCCGCAGCACGCCGTCGACCCAGTAGCGGATGTCGGCGTTGCGGGGGTCGTACTGCTGCAGCACGTGTTCAGGCTCCTTCGGATACGGCCTCAGCGGCCTCAGCGGCTTCGTCGCCCAGCTCCACCAGCAGCTCCCGCAGGTGGCCGGCCGCGGTGAGCAGCAGCTCGTCCGGCACGGGGGCGAAGAGCCGCGCCTGCGCCCTCGTCACGGCCCGCACGACCCGCTCGGCGACCGTGACCCCTTTCGGCGTCAGCCTGACCCAGGCGACGCGGGCGTCGGCGGCGTCGGCGGCCCGCTCGATCACGCCGTCCTGCTGCAGCCTGCGCAGCACGTTGCTGATCCCGCCGGACGTGAGCAGCAGGCTGCCGGCCAGGTCGGAGGGTTTCAGCGCGTACGGCGCACCCACCCGCCGCAGCGCGGACAGCACGTCGAACTCGGCCGGCGTCAGCCCGACCGCCGCCGTCTCGGCGCGGACGACCTCCTGCAGCCGGCCGGCGAGCCGGTGGATCCGCTTGCCGAGCTCCATCGCGGGCCCGACCGTGTCGGGCAGCTGCACCCGCCACTCGTCGACGACGTCGTCGACCCGGTCTCTGCGCACCAACGTCGATCCCCGGCGTCAGTCCGCGATGGTGGCGAAGACGACTGCGTCGGGGGCGGCCAGGTGGATGGGGGCGGACGGCGACACGTCGCGGACGGCGGCGCGGCCCAGGGTGTCCAGCGACGACGCCTCGGTGACGACGGCGGCGGCCTCGATCTTGCCGGCGCCGGACGCGACCGCCATCGCCACCGCCAGCTGCAGCGCGGTGACCGACAGGGACGGCAGGGCGACGGAGGCGGCGTTGTAGGTGCGGCCGTCGCCGTCGCGGACGGCGGCGCCCTCCGCGGCGCCGATCCGGGCGCGGGCGGCCCGGGCCAGGGTCACCAGCTTCGCGTCCTCCGCGGAGAGCTGCGAGGGCTCTGACTCAGGCATCGGCGTGCTGCCTTTCGCTGTCGTGGCTGGCCTGCTCCTCGTCGTCGGGGTCGGCCCGGCGGACGAGCAGGGTGTCGATGCGGTTGCGGCGGCCGGCGGTGCCCTCGGCGAGCAGGTGCAGGCCGCCGACGACGGCGGCGGCGCCGGGGATCGGGACGCGGCCGAGGGCCTGCGCGAGGAGGCCGGCGACGGTCTCGACCTCGTCGGCTGGAAGCTCCACGTCGAACAGCTCGCCGAGGTCCTCGACCGGCAGGCGGCTGGTGATCCGGTACGCGCCGTCGGGGAGTTCCTCGACCGGGGGGCGCTCGGCGACGTCGTACTCGTCGGTGATCTCGCCGACGATCTCCTCGAGGATGTCCTCGATCGTGACGAGGCCGGCGGTGCCGCCGTACTCGTCGATGATGATCGCCATGTGGGTGCGGGCGGCCTGCATCTCGCGGAGCAGGTCGTCGACGGGCTTCGACTCGGGGACGAACGTGGCGTCGCGCATGATCTGGGCGACGGGGATGTCGCCGGCGGCCGCGTCGCCGGACGTGCGGCGGACGAGGTCCTTGAGGTAGGCGATGCCGAGGACGTCGTCGACGTTCTCCCCGACGACGGGGATGCGGGAGAACCCGCTGCGCATCGCGAGCATGAGCGCCTGGCGGACGGTCTTGTGCGTCTCGATCCAGACCATCTCGGTGCGCGGGACCATGACCTCGCGGGCGATCGTCGTGCCGAGGGCGAACACCGAGTGGATCATGTCGCGCTCGCCGTGCTCGACGACGCCGCGCTGCTCGGCGAGGTCGACGAGCTCGCGGAGCTCGATGGTGGTGGCGAAGGGCCCCTCGCGGTAGCCCTTGCCGGGGGTCACGGCGTTGCCGATGAGGATCAGCAGCCGGGCCAGGGGGCCCAGGGCGGTGCCGAGCCACCGGACCGGGGGCGCGGCGATCCGGGCGACCGCGTAGGCGTGCTGGCGGCCGATCGTGCGCGGGCCGACACCGACGACGACGAAGCTCACCACCGTCATCGAGCCGGCGGTGATGAGCGCGGCGAGCCAGTCGCGGTCGCCGCCGACGGCCGCGGCGCTGACGAGCGCGACGAGTGTGGTCGCGGTCAGCTCGCACAGCAGCCGCAGCAGCAGGAGCAGGTTGATGTAGCGGGCCGGGTCGGCCGCGATGACCTGCAGGGCGTTGGCGCCGGGCTTGCCCTCCCGGGCCAGCTCGTGGGCACGGGCCGGCGACACCACGTTGAGCGCGGCGTCGGACATCGCGAACAACCCTGCCACCACGACCAGCCCTGCGGCGGTCGTCAGCAAGGTCACGTCACTCACTTGCGCCAGCTCTCCAGAAGCCGTGCCTGCAGGCCGAACATCTCGGCCTCCTCCTCGGGCTCGGCGTGGTCGTAGCCCAGCAGGTGCAGGGTGCCGTGGACGGTGAGCAGCGCCAGCTCGTCGATGGTGGCGTGCCCGGCGGCGGCGGCCTGCTTCGCCGCCACCTCCGGGCACAGCACGATGTCGCCGAGCAGCGCGGGCTCGCCGCCGCCCTCGCCGGGGCCGTGGTCGACGCTGCCCTCGTCCATCGGGAAGGCCAGCACGTCGGTCGGGCCGTCGCCGTCCATCCAGCGGTGGTTGAGCTCCGTCATGTACTCGACGTCGACGAGCAGGATCGACAGCTCGGCGAGCGGGTTGACCCCCATCTCGTCGAGCGCGTGCCGCGCCACCGCGAGAATGGTGTCGGAGTTGACGTCGACGCCGGACTCATTGGCGATCTCGATGGACAACAACTGCTCCTGTTAGCCGGGGTTACCTGCGGCGCCCGCGGTCGGGCACAGCACGCACCGGCGGCTTCTGGGCCTCCTGTGCCTCCTGCGCCTCGTCCCACTTGGCGTAGGCGTCGACGATCTCACTGACCAGCCGGTGGCGCACGACATCGGCGCTGCCGAGCTGGGCGAAGTGCACGTCTTCGACGTCACCGAGGATCTCACGGACCACCCTGAGGCCGCTGCGGGTGCCCCCGGGTAGGTCGATCTGCGTCACGTCGCCGGTGACCACGATGCGCGAGCCGAAGCCGAGCCGGGTGAGGAACATCTTCATCTGCTCGGGCGTCGTGTTCTGCGCCTCGTCGAGGATGATGAAGGCGTCGTTCAACGTGCGGCCGCGCATGTACGCCAGCGGCGCGACCTCGATCGTCCCGGCGGCCATCAGCTTGGGGATGGACTCCGGGTCGAGCATGTCGTGCAGCGCGTCGTACAGCGGGCGCAGGTACGGGTCGATCTTGTCGTAGAGCGTGCCGGGCAGGAAGCCCAGCCGCTCGCCGGCCTCGACCGCCGGCCGGGTCAGGATGATCCGGTTGACCTGCTTGGCCTGCAACGCCTGGACCGCCTTCGCCATGGCGAGGTAGGTCTTGCCGGTGCCGGCCGGGCCGATGCCGAACACGATCGTGTGCTGGTCGATCGAGTCGACATACCGCTTCTGCCCGAGCGTCTTCGGCCGGATGGTGCGGCCGCGCCGGGAGAGGATGTTGAGGGTCAGCACATCGGCGGGGCGCTCCGTCGTGTTCTGCTGGAGCATCCCGACGGTGCGCCGGACGGTGTCCTGGGTGAGCGTCTCCCCCTTGCGCACCAGCTCGATGAGCTCGCTGAAGATGCGCTCGGCCATGGCGTTGTCCGCGGCCGCGCCGGTGATGGTGATCTCGTTGCCCCGCACGTGCACGTCGCTGCTGACGGCCCGCTCGACGAGCTTGAGGATCTCGTCTCCGGCGCCGAGCAGCCTGACCATCGTGTGCGGGTCGGGGACCGTGATCTTGCTGATGGCCCGCACGGGCGGCTCCGACGACACTGCCGGTGCGGGGGTTGGGGTCTCGGTCATACGTCGGCCGCGTAGGGCCTCAAGCACCTGCTTCCGGGGCTCGCTCCTGCTGGGGTTGTCCCAGGCTCTTCATGGTATCGGCTGACCGCCCTTGAAGCCGTTCCCATTTCTTGCCGATGCCCGGTTAATGCCTTATAGGCTTTATATCCGGTTGGTTGTCGCCCGATCATGTCCTTTGCGCTGAAAGTCCGGACAGGCCCCTCCGCCCGGTGGTACTGAGGCAGAGGACCACATCGACAGGGAGGCCTGATGGTCGAGCGCAGCGGATACGTCGACGGTGAGCCCTGCTGGGCCGACCTGGTCGCCCCCGACCTCGCCGCCGCACAGCGGTTCTACTCGGCGCTGTTCGGATGGACGTTCCTGGACACCGGCGCCGACTTCGGGCATTACGTCATGTGCCTCAAGGAAGGCAAGGTCGTGGCGGGGATGAGCCCGCCGATGCCCGGCGCGGAGCAGACGCCCGCCGCCTGGAGCCTGTACCTCATGTCACACGACCTGGAGGACACCGCCCGCCGGGTCGACGCCGGCGGCGGCAAGATCATCGTCGCGCCGATGGACATCCCGGGCAACGGCCGGATGCTCTTCGCCCTCGACCCGTCCGGCGCCGCGTTCGGCGCGTGGGAGCCGGGCCAGCACACCGGCTCGCAGCTGTTCGACGAGGACGGCGCGCTGTGCTGGGCGGAGGTCAACACCCGCGAGCCGGACCCCGTCGACGCCTTCTACCAGGGCCTCTTCGGCTACCGGCAGGCCCGGGTCGAGGCCGACGAGCAGTTCGACTACACGGCGTGGAGCCTCGGCAACGCCGACCCCGTCGCCGGGCGGCTCACGATGACCGACGCTTGGGAGGGCATCCCGCCGCACTGGATGGTCTACTTCGCCGCCGCCGACACCGACCGCGCCGCCGACCTGGTCCGGTCGGCGGGCGGCCAGGTGCAGCACGGGCCGTTCGACTCCCCGCACGGCCGCATCGCGGTCGTCGTGGACCCCAACGGCGCCGTCTTCACGATCATCTCCCGCTGA
Organism: Dactylosporangium sp. NPDC006015; assembly: GCF_040614215.1. NCBI lineage: Bacteria > Bacillati > Actinomycetota > Actinomycetes > Micromonosporales > Micromonosporaceae > Dactylosporangium > Dactylosporangium sp. NPDC006015. Next base: position 95,322 of record NZ_JBEXUD010000007.1, on the reverse strand, counting down.
CCGCGCCCGGCCGTGCGGCACCGCCGGGCGCAGGGCGGCCCGCGACGACCCGCGGCGACCCGCGGCGGTCAGAAGCGGTACTTGTCGAACGTCTCCTGGCCGCGCGTGAAGCGGTACGTCGCCCAGTGCAGCCGCTCGACCGTGCCGTCCCCGGCGCGGGTCAGCCGCAGCAGCTCGCCCGCCTCCCGCCCGGACACCGTGCGGAACACGTCCGGCTGGCCGTCGACCGGCGCGAAGACCGCCGGGGGACGGTTCGCGGGCTGGTCCGCCTGCCGCGCCTGCAGGGCGCCGGAGTGCCAGCTGAAGACGTACTCGAAGCCCTCACCCCACCAGCGGCCCAGCAGCGAGCGGTACCGCTGCGGCGGCGGCTCGGCCGGCTGCCACGGCGCGATGTCGGCCGGGTCGCTCTCGACCGCCGCGGCGAGCAGCCGGTGCGTCAGGTCGATGACCTCACCGGCGGTGCCGGACGAGCCGAGCGCCGCCGCCCCGAACGCCGCGGGGGTGCCGGCGCCGCCGACCCGCCCGTAGGCGCCGGCGAGGAACCCCGGCATCGCCCCGTCGTGCCCGACGTGCACGATCCGGTCGCCGCCGGGCTGCGGCTGCAGGATCAGGCCCAGGCCGATCCCCCGCGCCCACAGCACGTCCTCGGTGACGGCCCGCGGCGCCCGCATCTCCTCGACCGTCTCCGCCGCCAGGACGCCGCCGGAAGGGTCGACCGCGCGCGGGTCGGCCAGGAACGCCGCCCACTTCGCCAGGTCCGCGGCGGTGCTCCACAGCTGCGCCGCCGGGCCGACCGCGCCGAAGTCGTCCGGGGGCTCCGGGTGCGCGTAGTCGGACCAGGCGTCGACCTGGTAGCCGACGACCGGCCGGGCCGGCGTGACGACGACGTCGTCCAGGCCGAGCGGGTCGAGGATCCGCTCCCGCAGCACCTCCTCCCAGGTGCCGCCGCGCAGCCGCCCGGCGAGGTGCCCGAGCAGGGCGATCGCGAGGTTGGAGTAGTGGAACCGCCGGCCGGCCGGCAGCACCCGCTCGGCCCGGTCGAGCTGGTCGAGCAGCGTGTCCACGTCAGGCGCCTGCATCGTGTCCCAGACGTCGCCGAACGGCTCACGCTGCAGCCCCGACAGGTGCGACAGCATCCTGCCGACGGTCAGGTCGCCGTGCGCCTTCACCGGCAGGTGCCGGGAGATCGGGTCGTCGAGGTCCAGGAGCCCCTCGTCGCGGCACTGCATGACCAGCACCGCCGTGAACGTCTTGGTGACCGAGCCGATCCGCAGCTGGCTGCGCTCGTCGACGTCCGCGCCGACGGTGAACGTCCACAGCGGCCGGTCCGCCCGGTGGATCGCGACGCTCAGCGCCGGAACGCGGGCCTCGGCCTGGACCTGACGGGCGAGCCGCTCGTACTTCTCGAGCGCGGTCATGCCGCCAGCATCCGGCCGAGCGGGCGGCCGCCGAGCACGTGCCCGTGCACGTGGAAGACCTCCTGGCCGCCGAACCGACCGGTGTTGAAGATGAGCCGGTACCCGTCGCCGGTCAGCCCCTCCTGCTCCGCCACCGCGGCGCAGGCGGCGAGCACCTTCCCGGCGAGCGCCGGGTCGGCGGCGGTGAGCGCCGCGACGTCGGCGTGATGCGCCCTCGGGATCACCAGCACGTGCGTGGGCGCCTTCGGGTCGATGTCGCGGAACGCCAGGGTGTCGTCGGTCTCGTGGACCACGGTCGCCGGGATCTCGCCCGCGACGATGCGGCAGAACAGGCAGTCATCAGTCACAGTCGCATCGTATGTGTCCTGCGGCTCTTGTACGGTGCTGCCATGGCTGGACGCAAGGTGTTGGTGACAGGGGCATCCCGCGGCATCGGCGAGGCGGTCGCGCACGCGTTCGCCGCGGCGGGCGACACGGTCGCGGTGCACCACCGCGACTCGGCGGACCTCGCCGAGAAGGTCCGGGCGGCGCTGCCCGGCGACGGTCACGTGATCGTCTCCGGCGACCTGACCGACCCCGCCGCCGTCCAGGCCTTCGTCGACGGCGCGGCACTCTCCCTCGGCGGCCTCGACGTGGTCGTCAACAACGCGGCCGTCGCCGTCGAGCACCCGATCCTCACCGATGACTACGCCACCTGGCAGGCCGCCTGGCAGGTGACCCTGGCCGCCAACCTGACCGGCCCCGCCAACGTCTGCTGGTGCGCCGCCCGCCACCTCGGCGAGGGCGGCCGGATCGTCAACGTCTCCTCGCGCGGCGCGTACCGCGGCGAACCCCGCTACCCGGCGTACGGCGCCGCCAAGGCCGGCCTGAACTCGCTGACCCAGTCCCTCGCCCTGGCCCTGGCCCCTCGCGGCATCGCCGTCAACGCGGTCGCCCCGGGCTTCGTCGCCACCGACATGGGCAACGCCGTCATGGCCACCGGCGACGGCGACGCGATCCGCGCGCAGAGCCCGTTCAACCGGGTCGCCCGGCCCGAGGAGGTCGCCGAGGCGGTGCTGTTCCTCGCGGGCTCGGAATGGTCCTCGGGCGCCGTCCTCGACCTGAACGGCGCCTCCTACTTCCGCTGAGCGGTCCTCACCAGCGGCCGAGGCGGACCGACAGGGCGGCCAGGGCGGCGGCGCCCGCCGTCGACGTGCGCAGGACCTCGGGGCCCAGGCGCACCGGGACGGCGTCGGGGAACGCGGCGAGCTCCTCCGGTGCGATGCCGCCCTCGGGGCCGACGACCAGGGTGATGTCGCCGTCGAGGGGGACGGTCGACAGCGGTTCCGACGCCTCCTCGTGCAACAGCAGGACGGTGCCGGTGAGGGAGAGCTGCTTCGTGGTCCGCGCGTCGGTGACCTCGGGCAGCCAGGCGCGGCGGGACTGCTTGACCGCCTCGCGGACCGTGGACCGCCACCGTTCGACCGGCTTGGCGTCCTTCCACCGCGCGATGCTGCGGGCGGCCTGCCACGGGACGATCCGGTCGACGCCGAGCTCCGTCATCAGCTGCACGGCCAGCTCCGCCCGCTCGCCCTTGGCGATCCCCTGCACCACGGTGATCCTCGGGTCGGGCGCGGGGACCTGCTTCAGTTCGCCGAGGTCGAGATCGAGCGCACCCTTGTGCGCCGCCGCGACCACCGCCTGCCGCAGGCCGCCGCGGCCGTCGCAGAGCAGGAGCGCCTCACCGGGCGAGAGCCGCTGCACGTTGGCCGCGTGATGCCCCTCGGGCCCGTCGAGCCGCCAGTGGTCCCCGACAGGAAGATCGGGGACCAGGAAGAGCGGAAGGCTCACGCCGCGACATCCGGACCGAACAGGCCACACGCGTGAACGACCTCCGCTGCGCTCCGGCCGCTCACGCGTGTCCGTTGAACGCGTCGCGCACCCGGGAGAAGAAGCCGCCCTGCTTGGACAGCTCGGCGACCTCCTCGCCGCGGGTGCGGGCGAAGTCGCGCAGCAGCTTCTCCTGCTCCGGCTCCAGCCGCGTCGGGGTGCGCACGTCGAGGTGGACGTGCAGGTCACCGCGGCCGGTGCCGCGCAGGTGCGGGACGCCCTTGCCGCGGATGCGCAGCGTCTGGTTGGGCTGGGTGCCGGCCTTGACGTCGACCGTCTCCTCGCCGTCGAGGGTCTTGATCGTCAGCCGGGTGCCGAGGGCCGCCGCCGTCATCGGGACGGTGACCCGGCAGTGCAGGTCGTCGTCCTTGCGGGAATACACGTCGTGCGGGCGCTCGTGGATCTCGACGTAGAGGTCCCCGGGCGGGCCGCCGCCGGGGCCGACCTCGCCCTGCTGGGCGAGGCGGATGCGCATGCCGTCCTCGACGCCGGACGGGATCTTCACGGTCAGCGTGCGGCGGGTGCGGACCCGGCCGTCGCCGCCGCACGTCGCGCACGGGTGCGGGATGACGGTGCCGAAGCCCTGGCAGGCCGAACACGGCCGGGCCGAGACGACCTGGCCGAGGAACGTGCGCTGCACCGACTGGACCTCGCCGCGACCGCCGCAGATCTCGCAGGTGGTCGGGTGGGTGTTGGGCGCGGTGCCGGCGCCGGTGCAGGTGCTGCACACGACGGCGGTGTCGACGGTGATCGGTGCCTCGACACCGAACGCGGTCTCGTGCAGGTCGAGGTCCAGCCGCAGGATCGCGTCGGCGCCCGGCCGGATCCGCGGGCGAGGCCCGCGGCTGGCGGTCGTGCCGAAGAACGCGTCCATGATGTCCTGGAACCCTACGAACGCCCCGCCCTGCGGGCCGGCCCCGCCGCCACCGGGCGCGAGCGGGTCGCCGCCGAGGTCGACCATCTCCCGCTTACGCGGGTCGGACAGCACCTCGTAGGCCGCGTTGATCTCCTTGAACTTCTCCTGTGCCACAGGATCGGGATTGACGTCCGGGTGGAACTCGCGCGCCAGCCGCCGGTAAGCGCGCTTGATCTCGTCGGCCGTGGAGTCCCGTTTGACACCGAGAATTCCGTAGTAGTCCTTCGCCACTGAGTCCTATGCCCCTGACTCGTCCATGAGGTTCAACCTTGTCCCAGCAGATCGCCGACGTAGCGTGCCACGGCACGCACCGTGGCGATGTTTCCGGGGTAGTCCATCCGCGTCGGCCCGAGCACACCCATGCCGCCCACCACGATGGAGCCCGGCCCATAGCCGGTCGCCACGATCGACGCGCTGCGCAGGTCCTCGATCTCGTTCTCGTCGCCGATGCGGACCCGGGTCATGCTCGGCTCGACCTCGCCGAAGAGCTTGAGCAGGATGACCTCCTCCTCGAGCGCCTCGAGGATCGGCCGCAGCGAACCCTGGAAGTCCAGCAGGCCGCCGCGGGCCAGGTTGGCGGTGCCGGCGAGCGCGATCCGCTCCTCGGTGCGCTCGACCAGGGTCTCCAGCAGGACGGTCGACAGGACGGTCATCGGCGGGCGCAGGCTCGGCCCGGACTCCTCGACGAGCGCCTGGACGAGTGGCGGGGTGTCCACGAGGCGCTTGCCGACGAGCTTCTCGTTAATTCTGCGGCGCAGCTCGGTGACGTCGTCGGCGAGGATCGGGCCGGGCAGGTCGACCATCCGCTGCTCGACCCGGCCGGTCTCAGCGATCATGACCACCATCAGCCGGGTGGTGGACAGCGGCACCAGCTCGAAGTGGCGCACGCTGGCCCGCGACAGGCTCGGATACTGCACGACGGCGACCTGCCGGGTCAGCTGCGCGAGCAGCCGCACGGTGCGGTGCACGACGTCGTCGAGGTCCACGGCGCCGATCAGGAACCGCTCGATCGCCCGGCGCTCGGCGGGGCTCAGCGGCTTGACGCGGGACAGCTTGTCGACGAAGAGCCGGTAGCCGGCGTCGGTGGGCACGCGACCGGCGCTCGTGTGCGGCTGCCGGATATAGCCCTCCTCCTCGAGGACGGCCATGTCGTTGCGGACCGTCGCCGGCGAGACCCGCAGGTTGTGCCGCTCGACGAGGGCCTTGCTCCCGACGGGCTCCTGGGTGGCGACGTAGTCCTCGACGATGGCACGCAGGACCTCGAGCTTGCGCTCGTCGAGAGCCATGCGCACCTCCTCGAGAAACTGGCACTCCCACTTTGTGAGTGCCAGTCTACGTCGCCCGCGCCGCCCACGGAATGATCGTCATGTGTGCGAACCGCCGCTATTGGACTGGTCTGCGCCAAGTTTGTCCAAAAGAAGTCATGCCACGTCGCTGGCGATAGTTGATCGGTACCCCTACCGTGGCCCCCATGAGTGAACCACCTCGCCCCGGGGAGTACGGCGTGCCGCAGGACCCCAACAACCCCTATTCGATGCCGGGCGGGGCACAGTATCCGCCGCCGGGCCCGGACTACGGCCAGCAGCCGCCGGTCTCCGGTGGAGGTTACCCGCCGCCGACCAGCGGCGCGGGCTACCAGGACCCGAACGCCTACCAGCAGGGCGGTTACCAGCAGCCCGGTGGCTACCAGCAGCCCGGCGGTTACCAGCAGCCGGGTCAGTACGGATACCAGCAGCCCGGTGGATACCCCGGCGCCGGCCCGGTCGGCTACGCGAACAGCGACGAGAAGACCTGGGCCCTGATCGCGCACTTCGGTGGCATCTTCATCGGCTTCATCGCCCCGCTCATCGCGCTGCTGGCCAAGGGCAACGAGTCGCCCACGGTCAAGGCGCACGCCAACGAGGCGCTGAACTTCCACATCACGTGGGGCATCATCCTGTTCGTGGGCGCCCTGCTGTCGGTGTGCACCTTCGGCCTCACGCTCATCGTGCCGTGGATCGTCATCGTCGTGTTCGCGATCATCGCGGGCATGAAGGCCAACGGCGGCGAGCTGTACCGCTACCCGATGACGTACCGCTTCATCAAGTAAGGCATCCGATCGTTCGAGGGGCGGCCATCGAGCCGCCCCTCGCCATGTCCGGCCCCTCTGAGTTCAGGTCAGGGCAGGTCAGGTCAGGTCGCGGGCCACGGCGTCCGCGAGCAGGCGGCCACGCAGCGTGAGCACGGCCCGGCCCTCGGCGAACGGACCGGCCTCCAGCAGCCCGTCGTCGAGGCAGCGGCGGGCGCCCTCCAGCGCCGGCGGCTCCAGGACGGCCAGGGGCAGGCCCGAGGCGAGCCGGATCCGCAGCAGCACGTCCTCGAAGCGCCGCTCCTCCTCGGTCAGCACCTCCCGCGCGTGCCCCGGCGACGCACCGTCGGCGAGGCGCGCCGCGTACGTGTGCGGGTGCTTCACGTTCCACCACCGCACCCCCCGCACGTGACTGTGCGCGCCGGGCCCGAGGCCCCACCAGTCGCCGCCGCGCCAGTAGAGCTCGTTGTGCCGGCAGGGCGAGTCGCGGGACCAGTTCGACACCTCGTACCACGTCATCCCGGCCTCCGTCAGGGCCTGCTCGGCGGCGAGGTAGCGGTCGGCGGCCACGTCGTCGTCCGGGTACGGCAGCTCACCGCGGCGCATGCGGGCCGCCAGCCGGGTCCCGTCCTCGACGATCAGGGCGTACGCGCTCACGTGGTCCACGCCCGAGCCGATCACGGTGCGCAGGGACGCCGCGAAGTCCTCGGGGCGCTCGCCGGGCGTGCCGTAGATCAGGTCCAGGTTGACCCGCTCGAACCCGGCCGCGTGCGCCTCCGCGACCGCCGCCGCCGGCCGCCCGGGGGTGTGCCGGCGGTCGAGCACCGTCAGGACGCCCGGCGCGACGGACTGCATGCCCAGGGAGATCCGGTTGAACCCGGCCGCGCGCAGCTGCCGCAGCCCCGCCGCGTCGACGGACTCCGGGTTGGCCTCCGTGGTGACCTCGGCGTCGCCGGCGAGGCCCCAGGTGCGGTCGATGCCGTCGAGGATGCGGGCCAGCTCCGCCGGCGGCAGCAGCGTCGGCGTGCCGCCACCGAAGAAGACCGTGTCGACCCGCGGCGGCGCGACCACCTTGGCGGCCAGGGCCAGCTCGTCGAGGACCTGCTCGGCATAGCCGGCGCTCAGGACGCCCTCGTCGGCGGTGTACGTGTTGAAGTCGCAGTACCCGCAGCGGGACGCGCAGAACGGGACGTGGACGTAGACCCCGAACCCCGCCTCCCCCGCCGCGTCGGCGACCCCGTCGGGCAGCGCGCCGTCCCGCGGGATCGGCTCACCTTCTGGCAGTGTTCCGGGCATTTCACTAGTGTGCCCGCATGCCACTCGTACGGTCACAGACGGCGCATGGCGTGGCGACGGTCACGCTCGACAGCCCCGCCAACCGCAACGCGCTGTCGACGGCCCTGATCGAGGAGCTTCTCGCCGCGCTCGCCGCCGCCACCGCGGACGACACCGTGCGGGTCGTCGTGCTCACCCACACCGGGCCGGTCTTCTGCTCGGGCGCGGACCTGAAGGAGACCGCGGCCGCGTTCGGCTCGGGCAAGCCGCCGATCAACCGGCTCGGCGAGGTGCTCACCGCGATCTGGGAGTGCCCGAAGCCCGTCGTCGCGCGGCTCACCGGGCCCGCCCGCGCGGGTGGCCTGGGCCTTATCGCCGCCGCCGACATCGCGGTCTGCTCGCTCGAGGCGACATTCGCGTTCTCCGAGGTGCGCATCGGCGTCATCCCGGCCGTGATCTCCGCCACGGTGCTGCCGCGGCTGTCCCCACGCGCCGCCGCGGAGCTGTTCCTGACGGGGGCGACGTTCGACGGCGCCCGGGCCCGCGAGATCGGTCTGGTCACCGCCGCCGTCGCCGCCGACCAGGTCGACGAGGCCGTCTCGGCGTTCGTCGCGTCGCTGGTACGGGGAGCGCCGGGCGCCCTGCGCGGCACGAAGGAGCTGCTCCGGCGACGGAAAGCCGACACGTTCCGTGACGAGCTGGCGGCCATGACGGAACTTTCCGTGTCGTATTTCGGTTCCGCCGAAGGAATCGAGGGAATCATGGCATTCCGGGACAAACGAGACCCAAACTGGATCCCTGACGGCGTCGCCTGAACGGCCGGACCCGTCCCGTCCCGGTGTGTAGCGCGGGGATGTGGTGGCGGGTGGGACGTACGCTGGTCAAGTTCTCAGGTCAGGAGGTGACGATGCGTACACGACACGTGCTGATCGCGATCGTGGTGCTCGGCATCGTCGCGACCGCCGGCATCTACGCGCTGCTGCAGAAGCTCGGCGACCACCTGCCGGCGCTGCTGCCGCCGGGCCGCGCCTGCGTCATCGACGCCGGCAGCGCGCCCGCCGCGTCGTCCGGCTCCTCCTCGACCGTCACCTCCGTGCCGCTGGACTCGGAGCAGGTCGCCAACGCCGCCACCATCACCGCCGTCGGCCTGCGCCGTGGTGTGCCCCGGCGGGCGCTGGTCGTGGCCCTCGCCACCGCGTGGCAGGAGTCGAAGCTGGAGAACCTCGCCGGCGGCGACCGCGACTCGATCGGCCTCTTCCAGCAGCGGCCCAGCCAGGGCTGGGGCAAGCCCGAGCAGATCGCCGACCCGCGCTACGCGGCGAACGCCTTCTACACCGCCCTGCTGAAGGTCAAGGGCTGGGAGAAGATGCGCGTCACCGACGCCGCGCAGGAGGTGCAGCGCAGCGCCCACCCCGAGGCGTACGAGAAGTGGGTCGACGAGTCGGAGATCATGGCCCGCGCCCTGAGCGGCGAGGCCACCGGCGCCGTCTCCTGCACCGTCACCGAGTCCTCCAGCCACGGCGTCGAGGCCGCGCAGACCCTCGCCGCCGGCGTCAAGCTCGACTGGGGCAACGTCAGCACCGCCGACGTCACCGACCTCGTCGGGGTCGCGCTCAAGGTCCGCGAGCAGAAGACCGGCTGGCAGTACGCGCACTGGATGGTCGCCCACGCCCAGGACCACGGCGTCAAGCGGGTCGCGTTCAACGACATGGAGTGGACCGCGAAGAGCGGCAGCTGGGCCCGGATCACGCAGCGTGGCGGCGCCGGCGGCGACCGCGTCGTCGCCGAGGTCTACTGACGCGCAGGTTGCACGCCGTTCGGACGGGATTTCGCACTGTCCGGTGGAGAACTCCCGACTCGGTCCGTTGTACACCTCGCGTTACCATCGGTCGTTCCCTGGTTGACGAAAGTAAGGGGAGGACATGACGTCCGCTGCACCCGACTACGGCGGTCTGACCGGCTATGAGCCGATCAGCGAGGCCGACCGCAAGGAATTCCTGGACCAGGGCTTCCTGCTGGTCCGCAACGTGTTGAAGGAAGACCACCGCGCGCAGCTCGAAGCCGCCATGGACCGGGTCTACGCCGAGGAGCAGGCGGCCGGCTCCAGCAGCATGAAGAAGGACGGCACGCTGCACCTGCTGGGCTTCCTGAACCGTGACGAGCTCTTCGGGCACCTGCTGACCCAGCCGACCCTCTTCCCGTACATGTGGGGCCTGGCCGGCTGGAACATCTACACGCACCACAACCACCTCGACATCACCCCGCCGGCGGCGATGACGGAAGCTCCCTCGTGGGGCTGGCACCAGGACGGGTACCGGCAGAACTCCGACCCCGAGACCATGGACCCGAACCTCCCGCGGCCCATGTTCTCGCTGAAGATCGCCTATGTCATCTCCGACCTCTCGGAGCAGGGCCGCGGCGCCACCAAGGTCATCCCGGGCAGCCACCTCTGGAACTCGCTGCCCCGCCCGGCCGACACCACGGTCGAGAACCCCGACCCCGAGGGCACCGTGGAGATCACGGCCAACCCGGGCGACTGCTTCATCTTCGACCGGCGCCTCTGGCACTCCCGGTCGCCCAACTACTCCGAGATCACCCGCAAGATGCTGTTCATCGGTTACACGTACCGGTGGATCCGCAACCTCGACGACATGCCGATCGACTACGACGGCGAGTGGTGGGCCAACCGCACCCCCGTCCAGCGCCAGCTCCTGGGCGAGGCCACGCACACGGCCAACTACTGGGGCATCAACTGGAACGGCTACATCGACGAGGAGATCCCCCTCCGCAAGGAGCTCAAGACCCGCGGCCTCCTCGACCGCTCCATCCCCTGGCTCCGCTAGCTTTACCCCCCTGCCTGACCGAAGCGGCCGTGCCCCTCAACCCCTGAGGCGCACGGCCGCTCCGCGTCCACCGGGGTCATGGCGCGCGAAGGCCCCCAGTCCGGGGAGGCTGGGGGCCTGACGCGATGGGGGTGTTACAGGGTGCTGCGGCGCCCGCGACCGGCCACGCCGACCACCAGGGCCACACCGACCGCGGCGACCAGCACCTGGATCAGCAGCTCGCCCCAGTCGACACCGGGGGTGTCGGTGGAGATGCCGATGGCGTTCGCGATGACGGTGCCGAGCAGGGCGGCGACCACGCCGATCACCATGGTCAGCCAGATCGGGATGTTCTGGCGGCCGGGGACGACCAGGCGCCCGAGCGCACCGACGATCAGGCCGACGATCAGTGCCGTGATGATTCCGGTGACAGTCACGGTGTCCTCCTTCAGAGCCTCAACCTGGGGGATTGCAGTTGCGGTTGCGCTCCTATTGCCCGTGACCTCAGGGGACCAAACGCCCCGGCGATCGACGAACCTCGCGTATGGCCGACTCCATCGTGATGAACGCGAGAGGGGGCGGATCAGACAAAGGCACCCAGGCGTACTCGGTGCCTTCGGACGTGTCGAGGGTGATGGTGGCGCCGGGGGCCAGCCGGGCCAGCCAGAAGCAGTCCAGGACGGACAGCTGTTCGTTCTGGTACTCGTAGGTGCCGATCCACATGCCGACGAAGTCGCCGAGACGGACCTCGACGCCGAGCTCTTCGCGGGCCTCGCGGACCGCCGCGTCGCGGGGGTGCTCCCAGCCGTCGCAGAAGCCGCCGGGCAGGTCCCACCAGCCGACCTGCGGCGGGCGGGCGCGGCGGATGACGACGAAGCGGTCGGCGTCGTCGAAGATGATGGCGGTGCCGGTCGGGCGGGGGTTGAGGAAGACCTCGTAGCCGCAGGTGGCGCACTCCACCGGCGGGGCGTCCGTGGACGCCCCGCAACGGGGGCAGTGCTTCACTTCTTCGGCTTGTCCGCGGTGGGGGCGTCGGACGTGGACAGTGCGGCGATGAACGCCTCCTGCGGCACCTCCACGCGGCCGACCATCTTCATCCGCTTCTTGCCTTCCTTCTGCTTCTCCAGCAGCTTGCGCTTCCGGCTGATGTCACCGCCGTAGCACTTGGCGAGCACGTCCTTGCGGATGGCGCGGATCGTCTCGCGGGCGATGATCCGGCTGCCGATCGCGGCCTGGATCGGCACCTCGAACTGCTGGCGCGGGATGAGCTTCTGCAGCTTGGAGGCGATGGTGACGCCGTAGTTGTACGCCTTGTCCTTGTGCACGATCGAGCTGAAGGCGTCCACGGGCTCGCCGTGCAGGAGGATGTCGACCTTCACCAGGTCGGCCTGCTGTTCCCCGCTGGGCTCGTAGTCGAGGCTGGCGTAGCCCTTGGTGCGGCTCTTCAGCTGGTCGAAGAAGTCGTAGATGATCTCGCCCAGCGGCAGCGTGTAGCGCAGCTCGACGCGGTCGGCCGACAGGTAGTCCATGCCCTGCAGGGAGCCGCGGCGGCTCTGGCACAGCTCCATGACGGCGCCGACGAAGTCGTTGGGGGTCAGGACGGTGGCCCGGACGGTCGGCTCGTAGATGTTGCTGCTCTTGCCGTCGGGGAACTCGCTCGGGTTGGTGACGGCGTGCTCCCTGCCGTCCTCCATGATCACCCGGTAGACCACGTTGGGCGCGGTGGAGATCAGGTCGAGGTTGAACTCGCGTTCGAGGCGCTCCTGGATGATCTCCAGGTGCAGCAGGCCGAGGAAGCCGCACCGGAAGCCGAAGCCGAGCGCGGCGCTGGTCTCCGGCTCGTACACCAGGGCGGCGTCGTTGAGCTTGAGCTTGTCCAGCGCGTCGCGCAGCAGCGGATAGTCCGAGCCGTCGATCGGGTAGAGCCCCGAGTAGACCATCGGCTTCGGGTCCTTGTAGCCACCGAGCGGCTCGGTGGCCGGCTTGGCGTTGATGGTGACCGTGTCACCGACCCGGGACTGGCGCACGTCCTTCACGCCGGTGATGAGGTAGCCCACCTCGCCGGCGCCGAGCCCGTCGCTCTTGATCGGCTCGGGCGAGATGACGCCGATCTCCAGCAGCTCGTGGACCGCGCCGGTCGACATCATCTTGATCCGGTCGCGGGCGCCGAGGCGGCCGTCGACGACTCGGACGTACGTGACGACGCCGCGGTACACGTCGTAGACCGAGTCGAAGATCATCGCCCGGGTGCCCTCGTCCGCGCCGGGCTTGGGCGCCGGCAGCTGCCGCACGATCTCGTCCAGCAGGTGCGGCACGCCGACGCCGGTCTTGCCCGACACGCGCAGGCAGTCGTCGGGCTCGCAGCCGATCAGGTGGGCGAGCTCCTCGGCGTACTTCTCGGGCTGCGCGGCCGGCAGGTCGATCTTGTTGAGCACCGGGATGATCGTCATGTCGTTCTCGAGCGCGAGGTACAGGTTGGCGAGCGTCTGCGCCTCGATGCCCTGCGCCGCGTCGACCAACAGCACCGCGCCCTCGCAGGCGGCCAGGCTGCGGGAGACCTCATAGGTGAAGTCGACGTGGCCCGGGGTGTCGATCATGTTGAGCACGAACTGCTCGCCGGTCAGGTCCCCCTCGCGGACCCGCCACGGCATGCGGACGGCCTGGCTCTTGATGGTGATGCCGCGCTCGCGCTCGATGTCCATGCGGTCGAGATACTGGGCCCGCATCTGCCGAGCGTCGACCACCTCGGTCAGCTGCAGCATCCTGTCGGCCAGCGTCGACTTGCCGTGGTCGATGTGCGCGATGATGCAGAAGTTGCGGATCCGGTCCGGCACGGTGGCACCGGGACGGTTCACGCCGGGGTCGTTCGTCGGTGGCACAGGCGTCCGTTCTCCGAGTTGGCGGGGATCAGACCCCTATCGTCCCATGCCCACGGATCACGTCGAAGCGGCGCCGGTACGAGGCCCCGCCGTTGCCGGAAATGTCCGGAAAAGGCGGGGCACACAGCAGCGTCAGAGCAGTGCGCCCTCGTCGTGCAGCCAGTCGACGAACCCCATCGCGACGACGGCCGCGCAGTCGACGAGCTCGGCGATGAGCTCGGGGTGGGCACCGGACAGCAGGGGCACCTGCATCTCGGCGTAGATCGGGAGCTGGCCGCGGTCGGTGGGGTCGCCGACATAGGCCTTGTAGAAGCGGCGTGTGTGGTTCCACTCGTTGACCACCCGGTAGGACCGGTCGGCCCAGTCCGGGGGCACCGTGGCATGCGGCCTGGCACGCACGACGAGGATCTCGTCCGACGGCCCCTCGAGGGCGAACAGCACAGCGTGGCGCTCCCACAGCGCGAGAAGGCTGCCATCCCCATCTGTCAGGTATCGAATCTCCAGCTGCTCGAGGGCCTCAGCGACCCGCAGCAACGTCACCGGTGCGATCACGCCCGCACCCACGTCCGGGGCTCCGTCGCACACCGCGTCGGTCACCGGAATCGGCTCTTCCCGTGCCAGCTGCGCGACGGTCGTGTCGGTCTGCGACCCGTCCGTCTGCTCGGCACGCCATGGCCACTTTGGCATCGTCCCGCGCTCCCTAGCTCCCCCGTGGCCTCCACCCGCAATTGCGGTCCGTCGCCGAGTGATTTCGCTCGGCGGTGGACCCGAATGAGGACGGTACCCGTTCGGACGAGTTTCAGCAGCCCCCAATTTCACCCTCGCCCCACCCGTTCGGGTGAGGGTCTTACCACCGTCTATCCGATGAAGAGAGTCTTGGCAGCACGATGCCAGGCTGAGCCATATGCGCAGGCCAGAGCCGTCCATGGACCCGATTTCCGAACATCGACGAAGTCTCGTGCAGGTGCACGTTCGCTCGTCATGAACCCCATTCGCACGACCGCCTGCACGAGCCGTTGGGGTATCTCGACCCGCTCCCCGCCGTCGGTCGTCACGACGATCGGCACATGATCGAGCAGCGCGTCGCGGAGCACCCGGGAGCCGACCGCGCGGCCACCCACGCCCTCCGCGGCGGCGGTCCGCAACGTGTCCGCCGCGGCCGCCCCGACCCGCCGGATGTCGGCACCCGGGATGCGTTCCACGACCACACCCGCGTCGCCGGGGATGGACCACCGCCACTCGCTGTCCCGGAATGCGGGAAGCTGGTCATCGAGCATCACCAGCAGCTCGCGGGCCAGGACGGTGTGATCGCCGTCGACGTGTCCGGGGACGCCGCGGCTCACCAGGACGCCCCACGGCAGGCGTGACCAGAGGGTGACGCGGTCGTCACCGGCCGGCCGCAGCCGGACCATCGCGCCGGCGTCGAGCCGGACCGCCCGGGCCAGGAATGCCCGGGCGTCCGCGGCCCCGAGGCCGTCTACCCAAGCCACGGAGCGCCCGCTAACCGAGCCACGGGGACAGGAACTCGCGCTCGACGTCCTTGACCCGGCGCGGCCGGCCGGCGGCAAGGTCGAAGGGCACGCAGACGGTCCGCGCGCGGGACGCGACCACGTCGCCGTCGAAGAGCTCGTAGGCGACCGTCAATCGACTCGCCTTGATCTCCTCCAGCCACAGCTCGATGCGCACGGGATCGCCGTAGTCGATGGGCCGCAGGTAGTCGATCTCATGACGTGAGATGACGATGCCGTCCTCGAACGTCTGCAACCCGGCCGACTTCGCCGCGGTGAACATCAACGCCACGCGCGCTTCCTCGTACAGGGTGAGGAAGCGCGCGTTGTTGACGTGCCCGTACGCGTCCAGGTCGGACCAGCGCAGGGCGCAGTGGTAGACGAAGCGGGCCACCTCAGTCGCGGGTGAGCTTGCGGTAGGTGACGCTGTGCGGGCGCGCCGCCTCCTGGCCGAGCCGGTCGACCTTGTTCTTCTCGTACGACTCGAAGTTGCCCTCGAACCAGAACCACTTGGCCGGGTCCTTCTCGTCGCCCTCCCAGGCGAGGATGTGGGTCGCGACCCGGTCGAGGAACATCCGGTCGTGGGAGATGACCACGGCGCAGCCCGGGAACTCCAGCAACGCGTTCTCCAGCGACGACAGCGTCTCGACGTCGAGGTCGTTGGTCGGCTCGTCGAGCAGCAGCACGTTGCCGCCGATCTTCAGCGTCAGCGCCAGGTTGAGCCGGTTGCGCTCGCCGCCGGACAGGACCTTGGTCGGCTTCTGCTGGTCGGGGCCCTTGAAGCCGAACGCCGCGACATACGCCCGGGACGGCATCTCGACCTTGCCGACCATCAGGTGGTCCAGGCCGTCGGAGACGACCTCCCACACCGTCTTGTCGCCGTCGAGGCCGGAGCGGCTCTGGTCGACGTAGGACAGCTTGACCGTCTCACCGACGCGGACCTGGCCGGCGTCGGGGTCCTCCAGGCCCACGATGGTCTTGAAGAGCGTGGTCTTGCCGACGCCGTTGGGGCCGATGATGCCGACGATGCCGTTGCGCGGCAGCGAGAAGGACAGCCCGTCGATCAGCACGCCGCGCTCGTCGAAGCCCTTGACCAGCTCCTTGGCCTCGATGACCATGTTGCCCAGGCGCGGGCCCGGCGGGATCTGGATCTCCTCGAAGTCGAGCTTGCGGGTCTTCTCGGCCTCGTTGGCCATCTCCTCGTAGCGCTCGAGGCGGGCCTTCGACTTGGTCTGGCGGGCCTTCGCGTTGGACCGGACCCACTCCAGCTCCTCGGTGAGGCGCTTCTGCAGCTTCTGGTCCTTGCGGCCGGCGACGGCGAGGCGCTGCGCCTTCTTCTCCAGGTAGGTGGAGTAGTTGCCCTGGTAGCCGTGGACCTGGCCGCGGTCGACCTCGGCGATCCACTCGGCGACGTGGTCGAGGAAGTACCGGTCGTGGGTGACCGCGAGCACGGCGCCCGCGTACTTCTGCAGGTGCTGCTCCAGCCAGTTGACACTCTCGGCGTCGAGGTGGTTGGTGGGCTCGTCGAGCAGCAGCAGGTCGGGCGCCTCGAGCAGCAGCTTGCACAGCGCGACGCGGCGGCGCTCACCACCGGAGAGCGTGGTGACGTCGGCGTCCGGCGGCGGGCAGCGCAGCGCGTCCATGGCGAGGGCGAGGGCGGAGTCGATGTCCCACGCGTCGGCGTGGTCGAGCTCCTCCTGGAGCTTGCCCATCTCCTCCATCAGCGCGTCGGAGTAGTCGGTCGCCATGAGCTCGGCGATCTCGTTGAACCGGGCGAGCTTCGCCTTGGTCTCCGCGACGGCCTCCTCGATGTTGCCGAGGACGGTCTTGGTCTCATTCAGCGGCGGCTCCTGCAGGAGCATGCCGACGGTGTAGCCGGGCATGAGCCGGGCCTCGCCGTTGCTCGGCTTGTCGAGCCCGGCCATGATCTTGAGCAGGCTCGACTTGCCGGCGCCGTTGGGGCCGACCACGCCGATCTTCGCGCCGGGCAGGAACGACAGCGTGACGTTGTCGAGCACGACCTTGTCGCCGTGCGCCTTGCGCGCCTTCTCGAGCACGTAGATGTACTGCGCCACGGTGCGCCCCTACCTCCGGTAAGTCTGTGTTCGCGTCGGGTCAATCTTTCCAGGCCCCCGGCCCCGCCCCCAAATCGGGCGTCACTTCTTGGGCTGCCAGTCCCGCACGTCCTCCGACGTGGTCTGCTTGCCCTCGATCACGAGCTTGTCCCGGGAGACCGTGTACCTGGTGCCCTCGTTGGTCGCGATGTACTTGTCGGCACCGGCGTTGGTGACGTTACCCCTGGGCACCAGGAGCCCGTTGTCGCCCTCGATCGGCGTCTCGCCGGACCCGTCGACACCCGAGAAGTTCTTGCGCTTGTCGTGCCCTTGGTACCACAGGCCGTCGCCATCGGCCTCCAGGCAGATCCAGACCTCGTGCCGGTCGGTGCGGATGTAGAGCTGCAGGACCAGCGGCAGGGCCGCCTTGGCGTCGCGGCTCTTGACCCCGTCCTCCATGAACGCCGGGCACGGCATGCCTTTCGGGGCGGCCTGGCTGGTGACGGAATCGACAGGCCGGGAAGACTGTCCGCTGCCGGCCTTTGACTTAGGGTCATCAATGTCTCGACGCCCTAGCACGAATCCGAACAATGCACCGATGACGGTCAGGATCAGCAAAGCGAGCAGGACGACGGTGAGCGTCCGGCCCCGTTCGGGCTCGGCGTAGGCATCGTGCGAGGACATGCCCAGCAGGATCGCACCTGTGAGCCAGGACGCTGCATGCTGCCGGGCACTTCGCGGATCAGTAGGCTGAAAGTACGAGGGTGGATCACCCAGGGGGAGGACACGACACGTGGCTGGAAACAGTGCATTCGTGGTGGTCGCCAATCGACTGCCGGTCGACAAGGTGGTCGGACCGGACGGCGAGGTCAGCTTCCGCAGGAGCCCAGGAGGCCTCGTAACGGCACTGGAGCCGGTCCTGCAGCAGCGCAACGGGACGTGGGTGGGCTGGTCGGGCGGCACGGGGGACGCGCAGCTGCCCGAGGAGACCTTCGAGGCGGGCGGGGTGCAGCTGCACCCGGTCGCGCTGAGCGCGGGCGAGGTCGAGCGGTACTACGAGGGGTTCTCCAACTCCAGCCTGTGGCCGCTCTATCACGACGCCGTGGAGACACCGATCTTCAAACGACGATGGTGGGAGTCGTACCGGCTGGTCAACGAGCGGTTCACGAAGGCCGTCGCCGACGACGCGGCACCCGGCGCCACCGTATGGATCCAGGACTACCAGCTGCAGCTCGTGCCGGCGCTGCTGCGCGAGACCCGACCCGATCTCAAGATCGGGTTTTTTCTGCACATCCCATTTCCCCCGGTCGAACTGTTCATGCAACTACCCCGCCGGGCGGAACTTCTCAAGGGTCTGCTCGGTGCCGATCTGGTTGGTTTCCAACGGCCACTCGGCGCACAGAACTTCGTCCAACTGTCCCGACATCTGCTGGGCACCCGGGTGCGGCGCGGCGTCGTGGAGTGGGAGGGCCGCACGGTGCGCGCCGAGGCCTTCCCGATCTCGATCGACGTCGAGGAGATGGAGCGGCTCGCCGCCTCGCCCGAAGTGCAGGCCAGAGCCAAGGCGATCAGGACCGAGCTGGGTGAGCCGAAGACGATCATCCTGGGAGTGGATCGTCTCGACTACACCAAGGGGATAGAAAGAAGGCTGAAGGCCTTCCGTGAATTGTTGTCGGATGGGCGACTCACGGCGCCGGATACGGTGATGGTACAAGTGGCTACGCCGAGCCGGGAGCGAGTGGAGCACTACCAGACGCTGCGGGTGAACGTTGAGCGTGAGGTCGGGCGGATCAATGGGGAGTACGGACGAGTTGGCCAACCGGCCGTGCACTACCTGCATCAGTCGTACAGTCGGGCTGAGCTGGCCGCGTTGTACGTCGCGGCCGACGTCATGATGGTGACTCCCCTGAGGGACGGCATGAATCTCGTTGCCAAGGAGTATGTCGGCGCCCGCGCCGACGGTGGCGGCGCGCTCGTGCTGTCGGAGTTCGCCGGCGCGGCGGCCGAGCTGCGACAGGCCTTCCTGTGCAATCCGCACGACCTCGACGGGGTGAAAGACGCACTCATGCGTGCGATCCACGTCGACCCGGTCGAAGGGCGCAAACGGATGCATGCTATGCATTCCCACCTGCGCTCACACGACGTCCGCGCCTGGGCGGACGCGTTTCTCGACGCTCTCGGCGCAGCATCATGACGATCACACGACCGCCCTTGCACCGCCGTGTGCACGTCAATTGCCCAAACGACCTCCATCGCTCCCACGAACAGGCCGGACATGAACCAAAACTCGGCGACAGGCAGCGTCCTCTCGCTCGACCCGGACCTCCGCGCGGCGGTGCTGCGCGTCGCCCGCGTGCCGAACCTTCTGGTGGCATGTGACTACGACGGCACTCTCGCCCCCATCGTCGCCGACCCTACGAAGGCGACCCCCAGCCCAGAATCCGTAGCGGCCGTCCGCGCGTTGTCCTCGTTGCCACAGACGACCGTCGGCGTGATCTCGGGCCGCGCGCTGCGCGACCTCGCCGCACTCTCGCGCCTGCCGGCCGAGGTGCGGCTGGTCGGCAGCCACGGCTCCGAGTTCGACGTCGGCTACATCGACGAGCTGCCGCCGGAGCGCCAGCAGCGCCGCGCGGAGCTGCACGCGGCGCTCACCGCGATCTGCCGCGACCAGCCGGGCGTGCGCCTGGAGGCCAAACCGGCCAGCGTCGCGGTGCACACCCGCGCGGCACCGCGCGACGTCGCCGGGCGGGTCTTCGACGCGGTCCGCAGCGGTGCGGCGCTGTGGCCCGACATCGAGGTGACCACCGGCAAGGAGGTCATCGAGCTGTCGGTGGTGCCGACCGACAAGGGCCTCGCGGTCGACGCCCTGCGGATGCAGGTGTCGGCGAGCGCCATCGTGTACCTCGGTGACGACGCGACCGACGAGAAGGCGTTCGCCCACCTGCACGGCCCCGACCTGGGCATCAGGGTCGGCTCCGTCGACGGCGGCACCGAGACGCTGGCCCGCTTCAGCATCCCCGACGCCGAGGCGGCCGTGGGCGTGCTGGAGCTGCTGCTGCACACCCGGCGGCGCTGGCTCTTCGGCGAGCAGGCGGTGCCGATCGAGCGGCACTCGATGCTCTCCAACACGCACACCGTCGCGCTGCTCACGCCGGCCGCCCGGGTCACCTGGCTGTGCCACCCGAAGCCGGACTCCGGCGCGGTCTTCGCCGACCTGCTCGGCGACACCGCCGCGGGGCACTTCACGGTCCAGCCGGAGAAGGGCGGGATCCCGCTGGGTCAGCGGTACCGCCCGGGCACGATGACCGTGGAGACCCGCTGGTCGGGCCTCACCGTCACCGACTGGCTCGACCACCACCGCACGGGCAACTCGCTGATGCGGGTGCTGTCGGGCAGCTCCCGGGCCCGGGTCGACTTCGTGCCCCGGCCCGACTTCGGCCAGGTGCACATCCGCCTGCAGCCGCTCGGCGACGACGGCCTGCTGGTGCTCGGCTCCAACGAGCCGATGGTGCTCTACTCCCCCGGCATCGAGTGGGAGATCAGCTCCGACGGCCACAGCGACCTGGCCCGGGCCACCGTCGACCTCGCCGCCGCCGGCGGCAGCGCCATGCTGGAGCTGCGGCTGGGCACCGACTCGATCGAGCCGCCGCGGGTGCAGCTCGAGGAGCGGCAGATCGCCGCGGAGGCCGCGTGGCGGGACTGGTCCGACGCGCTGAAGCTGCCGTCGGTCGCCCGCGACCTGGTCCGGCGCAGCGCGCTGACGCTACGCGGCCTGTGGCACAAGCCGACCGGCGCGATCCTGGCCGCGGCGACGTCGTCGCTGCCGGAGGAGGTCGGCGGGTCGCGCAACTGGGACTACCGGTACTGCTGGCTGCGCGACGCCTCGCTGACCGCCAAGGCGCTCGTCGACCTCGGCTCGACCGAGGAGGCCGAGTCGCTGCTGAAGTGGACGCTGAAGGTCGCCGACAACACCGACGGGCACCCGGAGCGGCTGCACCCGCTGTACAACCTCGACGGCACGGAGCTCGGGCCGGAGGCCGTCATCGAGGCGCTGCCCGGCTACGCGGGCTCCCGCCCGGTGCGGGTCGGCAACGCGGCCAACGGCCAGGTGCAGCTCGACGTGTTCGGCCCGGTCGCCGACCTGGTCACCACGCTCGCCGAGCTGCGCCCGCCGGAGGACGGCGACTTCGCCCTCATGGAGCAGATGGTCGAGGCCGTCGAGCGGCGCTGGCACGAGCCCGACCACGGCATCTGGGAGGCGCGCCGGCGGCCCCGGCACTACGTCTACTCGAAGGTCATGTGCTGGATGACCGTGGACCGCGGCATCCAGCTCTTCGAGCGGGTCGGCCGTCCCGTGCCGGAGTCGTGGGGGCCGCTGCGCTCCACGATCGCCGAGAACGTGCTCGACAAGGGCTGGGACGAGAAGCTCGGCGCCTACACCGTCGCGTACGGCTACGACGAGATGGACGCGTCGGTGCTGTGGATCGGCCTGTCGGGGCTGCTCGCCGACGACGACCCGCGGTTCCTCGCCACCGTCCTGGCGGTCGAGGCCGACCTGCGGGAGGGTCCCACGGTGTACCGGTACCGCTGGGACGACGGGCTGCCGGGCGTCGAGGGCGGCTTCCACCTGTGCACGACCTGGATGATCGAGGCGTACCTGCGCACCGGCCGCCGGGCGGACGCGGAGGAGCTCTTCGCCCAGTTCATCGAGTGTGCCGGCCCGACGGGCCTGCTGCCGGAGGAGTACGACCCGCTGACCGAGCGGGCCCTGGGCAACCACCCGCAGGCCTACTCGCACCTGGGCCTGATCCGCTGCGCCCTGGAGCTCGACCGCTCCTGACGTCGTGCATCTGAAAGGGGGCGCCCAGACGGGCGCCCCCTTTTCACGTCGCGAGGGCGTCGACGACCGGGCCGACGACGATCACGGCCGGCGGGCGCAGCGCCGCCTCCTTCACCGCGTCGGCGACCGTGGAGAGCCGCGCGCGCACGACCTTCTGGTCGCGGGTCGTGCCCTCCTGGATCACCGCGACCGGGGTGTCGGGCGCGCGGCCGTGCTCCTGGAGGACGGCGGCGATCGCCGGCAGGTTCTTCAGGCCCATCAGGATGCTCAGCGTGCCGCGCAGCCGCGCGAGGGCCGCCCAGTCCACCAGCGACTCGGGGTGCGCCGGCGCCAGATGGCCGGAGACGACGGTGAACTCGTGCGCCAGCCCCCGGTGGGTGATCGGGATGCCGGCCGCGGCGGGCACCGCGATGGAGCTGCTGATCCCGGGGACGACGCTCACCGGTACACCGGCCGCGACACAGGCCAGAAGCTCTTCACCGCCACGTCCGAAGACATACGGGTCGCCGCCCTTGAGCCGGACGACGAACTTGCCCTGCCGGGCACGGTCGACCAGCACCCGGTTGATCTCCTCCTGCGCGGCGGACGGGCCGTAGGGGATCTTCGAGGCGTCGAACAGCTCGACGTCGTGGCGCAGCTCGTCGAGCAGCAGGCCGGCGGCGAGCCGGTCGATGACGACCACGTCGGCGGCCGCGAGAAGCCGGCGGCCGCGGACCGTGAGCAGCTCCGGGTCGCCGGGGCCGGAGCCCACCAGCGCGACCCGCCCCGGGCCGGCCTCCGGCGGGGTGGTCGCGAGGATCGAGCCGGTCGCGAGGTGCTCGCCGATCGCGTCACGGACGGCGACGGCACGGGCGGGGTCGCCGCCGCCGAGCACGGCGACGGTCACCGGACCCTGCCGGGTCACCGCGGGGGTCCAGGCGGTGGCGGCG
This sequence comes from Dactylosporangium sp. NPDC006015, assembly GCF_040614215.1. Taxonomy (NCBI): domain Bacteria; kingdom Bacillati; phylum Actinomycetota; class Actinomycetes; order Micromonosporales; family Micromonosporaceae; genus Dactylosporangium; species Dactylosporangium sp. NPDC006015. The sequence goes on along the minus strand of NZ_JBEXUD010000007.1, from coordinate 72,744 downwards.
TGCCGGTCGTCGGCGCGGACGCAGAAGACCCGCCGGGCGGCGGCCAGCTCGCTGATCTCGGCGGCCGCGGCGGGGTCGCTGACCGCCACGTGGACCAGCCACGCGTCCTCGATGTCGCCCGGCTCGAAGCGCCGCGCGCGCCAGGTGACCCGGCCCGCGTCGACGTGGGCCTGCAGGGCGGGGGTGATGTGGGGGGACACCAGCACGACGTCCGCGGCGGCGTCGAGCAGTGCGGGGACGCGCCTGGTGGCCACGGCACCGCCGCCGACCACCAGGACACGCAAGCCGTCGAGCACCAGACCGAGGGGGTATGGGTTCACTTGTGGGCTACTCCAGCTGAGTCGAAAGTGGCTACCTCGTGCAACACGCGGACAGCACTGGCCACGATCGGCAGCGCCAGGACGGCGCCGGTGCCCTCGCCCAGGCGCAGGCCCAGGTCGACGAGCGGTTCCAGCTCAAGATAGCCGAGCGCCACGCCGGCTCCGGGCTCGGCCGACCGGTGCCCGGCGATCATCGCCGAGGTGCTGGCCGGGGCGAGCGCGGCGGCGGCGAGGGCCGCGGACGCGGCGATGACCCCATCGATGATCACGGGTACGCGCAGCGCCGCGGCCCGCAGGATGTAGCCGACGAGGGCGGCGTGCTCCAGGCCGCCGACCGCGGCGAGGATGTCGACCGGGTCCTCGGCGTGCAGCGCGACGACCGCGGACGTGACGACCGCCACCTTCCGGGCGTGGGTCTCGCTGTCGATGCCGGTGCCCAGCCCGGTCACCGACGCGGGGTCGGCGTGCGTGAACGCCGCGATCAGCGCCGCCGACGGGGTGGTGTTGGCGATGCCCATGTCGCCGGTCAGCAGCACCTTCGCGCCGCCGTCGACGAGCTTCTGGGCGATGTCGATGCCGACCTCGATCGCCTGGAGCGCCTCCTCGCGGGTCATCGCCGGCCCGGCGCTCAGGTCCCGGGTGCCGGGGCGGACCTTGCGCAGCTCCAGGCCGTCGGCGGGGTCGAGGGTCGCCTTCACGCCGACGTCGACGACGGTCACGCTCGCGCCGCACTGCCGGGCGAACGCGTTGACGACCGCGCCACCGGCCAGGAAGTTGGCGACCATCTGCGCGGTGACCTCCTGCGGCCACGGCGTCACCCCCTGCGCGTGCACGCCGTGGTCGCCGGCGAAGATCGCCAGCGCGGCGGGCTGCGGGATGGGGGGCGGGCAGGCGCCGGCGAGGCCCGCCATGCGCACCGCCAGCATCTCCAGCGCGCCGAGGGACCCCGGCGGCTTGGTCAGCCTGGCCTGCAGCGCCCTGGCCGCCGCGATCGCCTCGTCGTCGAGCGGCCGGATCGCCGCGAGTGTCCCAGAAAATGTCTCAGTGAGCACGTCACCCTCCCAGTACGTTGGACAACACCGCGACGAACGCGTCACTCGTGGCAGTGTCCCGCACCGCAATACGTAACCAGTCCGGGCCCAGTCCCGGGAACGTTTCGCCACGTCGCACCGCGAACCCGTGCCCGCGCAGGGCGTGCCGGACCCGCCCGCCATCGACGACCCTGACCAGGACGAACGAGCTGCGCGGTACACCGGCGATCTCCACACCGGCGGCTCGCAGCGCGGCGACGAGGTGGTCGCGGTCCGCCGTGAGCCGCTCGGCGATGGCCCGCTCGGTCTGGACCGCGAGGGGCGAGGCGCAGGCGGTGGCGGCGGCAAGGGCGGGGGTGGAGACGCTCCACAGCGGCGCGTGCCGGTCGAGCTCGGCGATCAGGTCGCGGGGGCCGAGGACGTAGCCGATGCGCAGGCCGGCGAGGCCCCAGGTCTTGGTCAGGCTGCGGATGACGACGACGTCGCGGTTGCCGCTGAGCGACTCGGGCTCGCCCGGGACGGTGTCGGCGAACGCCTCGTCGACGACGACCGTCCGGCCGGGCCGGACCCACCCCGCTATTTGTCCGGATTTATGCAGACATGAGGTTGGATTGGTGGGGTTGCCGACTATGACGAGGTCGGCCGATTCCGGCGGATTTTTCAGTGCGAATCCGTCGTCGGCCGACAGCAGCAGCCGGTCCACGGCGTGCCCCACGGTCAGCAGCGCGCTCTCCGGCTCGGTGAACTGCGGATGCACCACCACCGCGTGCCGGGGGCGCAGCACCTGAGCGAGCAGCGTGAACGCCTGCGCCGCGCCGGCCGTCAGCAGCACCTCGTCCACCGGCCGGCCGTGCCGCGCCGCGATCGCCGCGGTCGCCTCCGTCCGGTCCGGGTACCGCGCGAGGTGCGCCAGGGACGCCGCGACCGGCTCCGTGAGCCACGACGGGGGCGTCTCCTGTCGCACGTTGACCGCCAGGTCGACCAGACCGGGCGCGACCTCGGCATCGCCGTGGAACCGCAGCATCAGGCGATCGTCGCGTACGGCACGGCGAATTGTCCTAGCTTGGAGGTGTGATCGCGCGCACGCTGCGAGTGGCCGGCGGATTCCTGGCCCTCGTCCGGACCGGCCTCATCGTCGGGCTCGCGATCGCCGCCCTGGTCTATCCCATGGTCGCGCTCACCGGCGTGGGCGTGAAGCGCGGCACCGACGCCCTGTCGATGCCGGTCGGCGCGCTGCGGTCCTCCCTGCCGGCGCAGACCAGCCACGTCTACGCCGCCGACGGCACGACCCTCCTCGCCCAGTTCTACGAGGAGTACCGCACGTACACCACCATCGACACGATCTCGCCCACGATGCAACGGGCGATCGTCGCCGCCGAGGACGCCCGCTTCTGGGAGCACCACGGCGTCGACTTCAAGGGTGTCGCGCGGGCGTTCGTCGCGAACCAGAAGGCGGGCTCGGTGTCGCAGGGCGCGTCGACGCTCACCATGCAGTACGTGCGCAACGTGCTGCGCGACAGCGCCGACACCCCCGCCGAGGTGTCGGAGGCGACCGAGCAGACCGGCGCCCGGAAGCTGCGCGAGATGAAGCTCGCCATCGAGCTCGAGAAGCACATGAGCAAGACCGAGATCCTGGAGCGCTACCTCAACGTCGCCTACTTCGGTCACCGCGCCTACGGCGTCCTCGCCGCCGCCGAGGTGTACTTCTCGAAACGCCCCGCCGACCTCACCGTGCCCGAGGCGGCGCTGCTGGCGGGCCTGGTGCAGGCGCCGTCCTCGTACGACCCGGCGGCCACCGACGCGGCGGCCGCCACCGCCCGGCGCGACTACGTCATCGACCGGATGGCCGAGCTCGGGTACCTCAACGCCACCGACGCCGCCGCCGCGCGCGCCACCCCGATCGCGCTGAAGCTCAGCGAACCGCCGAACGACTGCCTGGAGACCCGGGCCGGCTGGGGCTTCTTCTGCGCGATGTTCCGGTCCTGGTGGGCCGCGCAGCCCGGGCTCGGCGCCAACCCGCAGGAGCGCCTCGACCGGCTGCGGCGCGGCGGGTACACCGTGACGACCTCCCTCGACCCGCGGGTCCAGGACATCGCGCAGGCGCAGGTGCTGAAGCGGGAGAAGACGCGCAGCGCCTACGCCCTCGGGCAGGTCGCGGTCGAACCCGGCACCGGGCTCGTGCGGGCGATGGCGGTGAACCGCACCTACTCCCTCGACCGCGCCAGCAACGGCCCGCACTCCGACCCGCGCCAGCGCAAACGCCTCCGCGGCAACTACCCGAACACCGTCAACCCGCTGCTCGGCGGCGGCGACATGGCCGGCTACCAGGCCGGGTCGACGTTCAAGATGTTCACGATGCTCGCCGCCCTCGAACAGGGCATGCCGCTGGACACCGCGATCAACTCGCCGAAGACGTTCGTCTCCAAGTACAAGACGGGCCGCGACAGCCCGGCGCACTGCGGCGTCGACAGCTGGTGCCCCTCCAACGCCTCGGCCTCCATGACCGGCCGGCACACCATGTGGTCGGGCTTCGGCAGGTCCGTCAACACGTTCTTCGTGCAGCTGGAACAGCGCGTCGGCGCCGAGGCCGCGGTCCGCATGGCCGAGCGCCTCGGGTTGCACTGGCGCACCGGCATCGACAAGCTGCAGGCCTCCCCCGCGAAGGCGAAGACCTGGGGCGCCTTCACCCTGGGCGTCGCCGACACCACCCCGCTGGAGATGGCCGGCGCGTTCGCCACGGTCGCCGCCGACGGCACCCACTGCGAGCCGATCCCCGTCGTGTCCATCCGGCAGCAGGACGGCTCCGAGGCCCTGGATGCGCAAGGTGTACCGGTGGCCCGCCCCCGCTGCGCCCAGGTGATCTCGCCGGACGTCGCCCGCGGCGCGATCGACGCGGCCCGCTGCGTCACGGGGTACAAGGCGGCGACCGGCGAGTGCGGCGGCGCGGGCACGGCGGCGCGCGTCTACTCGACGGTCCAACGGCCCGTCGCGGGCAAGTCAGGCACGACGGACGACAACCGGGCCGCGTGGTTCGTCGGCATGACGCCGGGGCTGACGATCGCCGGGTTCATCGCCGACCCCGACAACCCGCTGCACCGGGTCGGCTCCGCGAACGCCGGCAAGCCCCGCGAAACGGTCGCCGAGACGCTGCGCGACGCGCTCGCCGGCACCGCCGTGCGCCAGTTCACGCCGCCCAGCAATCTCGTCGCCCACGGCACGAACGCCAAGCCCCGCGTGCTCAAGAACCGCCGCTGACGCCCGCTGCTGGCCTTTTTTGTTTTGCTGGCCTTTGTTTTCTGGCCTTTGTTTTCAGGCACCGCCGCTGATGTCGGCCGGGACCAGTGACCAGCTCTCGAGGTCCACCCGGCCGGTGTGCAGCGACCCAGCGTTGCGCATGAGCCCCTCGTACGTGAAGCCGGCCTTCTCCGCGACCCGCCGCGACGCGACGTTGCCGGGGGCGACCCGCAGCTCGATGCGCTGGAACCGGTGCTCCAGCAGCAGCGACAGCGCCAGTACGTCGACCGCCTCGGGCGCGACGCCGTAGCCGCGGGCGTCGGCGGCCACCGCGTACGCGATCTCCGTCGACCTGGTCAGCCAGTCCGTGTTCTTCGTCCACAGGCAGCCGACGAGCCGCTCGTCCTCACGCCGCACGATCCCGTAGTGGTCGCCGGCGCCGCTGTCCCGGCGCTCGACGGCCAGCTCCGTGCACCAGGCGTAGCCGTCGAACTCGCTGTTGTCGTCCTGCGCGATCGGCAGCCACCGCCGGACGAGCTTGTCGGCGAAGATCTCACCGACCCGCTTGTCGTCGTCGGCGCACAGCGGACGCACCGTGAGCCTGGGCGTCTGGACCGACAGCAACGGGAAGCGGCGCAGCGCCACCGACCAGGTCGACACTAGGCGGCCTCCGTCGCACCGCCGGCGGGCGGACCCGACGTCGGCGGCCCGTCCCCCTCGCCCACCTCGGTCGCCGGCCTCTGCACCACGGCCTGCGGCGTGGCCGGCGGCGCTTGCGTCGTGGCCGGGGGTGCGGAGACCGGGTCGCTCTCCTGGACCGGCAGCTGCAGGTACGCCGTCGGCGCCTCCTCCGGGCGCTCGGCGGCGGGGATCGCCGTCATCCCGCCGGGCGCCGCCGACACGGGCGCGGCGACGGTCGGCATCGGGGCGGGCGAGACCGGCACGGCCGCCGACGTCGCCGGATCGGCCGGCCACTGGTGGCCGCTCCCGGCGCTCGACGGCGGGGTCGACACCGGCCCGGACGCGCCGACGGATCCGGCGGCCTCGGCGGCGCCGGCCTGGCCGGCCGCGATCACGGCGTCGACCGCGACGGCACCCGCGCCGGCCACGCCGGGCCCGGACACAGGGCTGGACGCGGCGACGGATCCGGCGGCCTCGGCGGCGTCGCCGGGGGCCGTGCCTGCGGGTGGGGTCGAGACGGACATGGGCGGAGCGGAGACAGTCGTCGGCACAACCCCAGACGATGGCAGCCCGGAGGCCGTCGCGGGCGCGTTCGCGGAGGAAGACACCCCAACGCTCGCCTCAGCAGCCGCGGTGTCCGCTCCGGCGCCGCCCGCCACCGCGGTTTCGGCTCCGGCGGTCTGGCTCGCGGACGCCAGGGCGACCGCCACCCGGCTGGTGGGGCCGAACGGGCTCGACGCGATGCCGTCCTGGTCTTCGTGCTGCTCGTCCTGAGCGCCGCCGGCCGCGGCCGGCGGCTGGGGCCGCTGGGGCTCCTGGGTCGCGATGGCCGCGATCGGCGACTGGGGCCGCCGGGGCTCCTGGGTCGCGATGGCCGCGGTCGGCGGCTCCTCGGCGTCCGCCACCGGGAGCGCGCCCGGGCCGACCACCGGAGCGGGCGGCGAGTACGTCGTCGGCGGGGCGGTGTACCCGGCGGGTGCCGAGACCGGGCCGGGGACCGACACGGGGCTGGCGGCCGGGGGCGTTCCCAGCCCGGACGTGCCCAGGCCGGACGGGGCGAAGCCGGCCGGTGCGGAGACGGGGCTCGCGCCGGGCGGGGCCGGGGTGCGCGCCGGGTCGGGCTTGGTCAGGCCGATCCGGGCGTCGCCGGTGTCCGCCGCTGCCGGCACGGCGGCGGTGCCGCTCACCGGGGCGGCCGGGAACTGCAGGGTCGTGCCGCCCGACGGGGCTTGCGCCGCCGGTGCCACGGACGGACGGCCATACGGATGGGTGCTCGGTGTCGTCCACTGCCCGTGCACCGGCGTGGCGGCGGCGCCGGCCGAGGCCACGAAGCGGGACGCGATGGACGGCGTGCCGGCCCAGTGCAGGCCGAGGTACGACGCGTGGACGCCGCGGTGCACGAAGCCCTCCGCGGGGCCGCCGGCCCAGGTCCAGGCGGCCTGCAGGCCGGCCCGGGGGCTGATCGTGGTCCGGTGCATCTTGTGCCCGACGACCTGGGCACCCACCGGGAGCAGCACCGACGAGCTGCGGGCAGTCGCTTCCCGGTACCCCAGGACGACCAGGTCGGTCTCGCGGGCCGAGGCGTCGACGACGCCGCACATGGGCCGGCCGTTGAAGTCGCGGCAGAGCCACACCAGGCCGGTGCCCTCCGCGGCGATCGGCTTGCCGGCGGCGGCGTGCGCGGCGACGGCGGCGCGGAGGCGGGTGTTGAAGCCGAGCTCCTCCGCGTACGACTCGGGGAGCGCGCCGCCCACGACGAGACCGTCCACGCCGGCGGGGAGCGCCTCGTCGCGCAGCGGGTCGAACGGCACGACCTCGGCACCGGCGGCGGTGAGCAGCTCGGCGGTCTCCGGGTAGGCGAACGCGACCCCGATGACCGGGCGGCGGCCGATGCGCGTGACGGCCGGCTCGGCGACCCGCGCGGCGGCCACTTCCTCGGCGGCGTTCCACGGGTCGGTGGTGAGCCGGGGCGCGGAGCGGGCCAGGGCCATCACCCGGTCGATGTCGACGGCGCCCGCGATCACCTCGCCGAGGCGCCGCACCGCGCGGACCGCGTCGAGGTTGTGGTGGACAACGGGCGCGACCCCGTGGTGCCGCGACGGCAGCGGCGCGCCGGCGTCGCCGATGTCGGTGAGCGCGTGGCGGCGCAGTGCGCCGAGCACCGGCACCCCGATGTCGTCGAGCGCCTCGCGCAGCAGCTGCTCGTGCCGCGACGAGGCGACCCGGTTGAGGATGACGCCGCCGAGCCACAGGAGCTCGTCGTACGCCCGGAAGCCATGCACCAGAGCGGCGACCGACTGCCCCATGGCGCCGACGTCCACGACCAGGACCACGGGCGCCCGCAGCAGGCCGGAGATCTGCGCCGTGGACTCGCTGTCGGTGCGGCCCGCGAGCCCGTCGAACAGCCCCATCGTGCCCTCGACGACCGCGATGTCCAGCGACTGGGCCCCGTGCGCGAACAGCGGCCCCACCCGCTTCGCCCCGATCATCCGCGGATCGAGATTCCGCCCGGGCCGCCCCGCGGCCAGCCCGAGATACGCGGCGTCGACGTGGTCCGGACCGATCTTGAACCCGGCGGCCCGGTAACCCCGGGCCGACAGCGCGGACAGCAGGCCTACGGAAACGGCAGTCTTGCCGTGACCGGAGGATGGCGCGCTGATCACCAGCCTCGGGATCGTGCTCATGATGCTCCTCTGGCGCTGGGGCAAACGTGTGTCCCGGACGATACCGGGTGGGCGCCACAGCAACTGTCCGGAACGCACCGGATACCGTTCTTGCTTGTGTACCGGTTTCTCGCGTCGCCCCGGTGGCTCGGCTACGCCGCGCTGACCGTCGCCGCCGCGACGGTCATGGTGCTTCTGGGCCTCTGGCAGCTCGACCGCTATCACCAGCGCGCGTCGATCAACGCCCGCATCACGGCGGGCACGTCGGCCACCCCGGTCCCGCTCACCGACGCCGTCCCCCGCCCCGCCGGCACCCCCGGCACCACCGGCCCCGCCCCCCACGCCGACACGGAGTGGCTCCGCGTCCAGGTCACCGGCCAGTTCGACCCGTCCCGCGAGATCCTCGTCCGCGGCCGCACCGTCGAGGGCCGGGTGGGCTTCGAGGTACTCACCCCGCTGGTCCTGTCCGACGGCACCGCCGTGCTCGTCGACCGCGGCTGGGTGCCCCCCGCCGAGTCAGGCGCCCTCGCCATGCCGTCGGTCCCTCCCGCCCCGCCCGGCGAGCAGACCATCCTCGGCCGCCTCCGCCCCTCGGAGAGCCGCGGCGGCCCGCCCAAGGAGGTCAACGGCCGCCTGGAGATCCGCCGCATCACCCCGTCGGCCCTCGCCCCGTCGATGCCGTACCCGGTGTACAACGCCTACATCAGCACCGACCAGCCCGCCCCCGGCCTGACCGCGGTAGCCCCCGAGAAGCAGAACGCCCTGCAGAACGCCGGCTACGTCCTGCAGTGGTGGCTCCTGGCCATCCTCACGCTGTTCGGTTTCGCCTACCTCGCCCGCAAGGAAGCCCGAGGCCCCGAACCCGAAGACCTCCTCGACGACCTCGCGGACTCCCCCGCATAACCCCCACACGCGCCACAAGCCATTGATCCCGCGCGGTTCCGGTATCCAGGACTACCAGAACAGTTCGGGATCACGAGCAGCCGACCTGTCGCCCCGCTCGAGTCCAGAAGCCGACAGCGCGGCACCCCCGGACCCCGCTCGACGCACGCACAGCCCGGTTCACCCCTGGGTCGGCCGTCACGACGACCAAGACCTGCGGGCGAGTCGTCGTACACCACCTGCGTGGACGCGACCGCCCCACTCGCACCTGGGCGAGCAACACACCCACCAACCGGGCACCCACAGCCCACCCTGGCTCACTCTCGGGCAACCCGTCACGGAGCCCAAGACCCGCTCGTCACGACCCGCCCCACCCACAGAGACCGGCCCACAACCGACCCACGGACGGAGATAGGCACCACAATCGACCTGCCCGCGAAGGCCGGCGACACAACCCGTCCGCGAAGGCAGAACACCGCCCGCGGAGACCGGCGGCACAACGGTCCACCCGCGCGAACGGCACCGACGTCACGACCCCAACCCGATCCCGGAGCCCAGCGATCAGCCCGCCCGCGGAGGCGGGACACCGCCGTGGAGGCTGGCGGCGCAACGGTCTACTGGCAGAGGCCGACACAACAACCGGGCTGCCCGCGACGGCCCGACCACACAACGGTCCACCGGCGCGAATGACAGCAACGTCACGACCCCAACCTGACCCCGGAGCCCGGCGACCAGCCTGCCCGTGGAGGCAGGACACCGCCCGCGGAGACCGGCGGCACAAACACTCCACCGACAGAGGCCAGCGCCACTGCCGGGCTGCCCGCGTCGGCGACAGCACAGCGGCCCACCCGCGCGAACGGCACCAACGTCACGACCTAACCCGACCCCGAACCCCAGCGACCCAACCTGCCCGCGGAGGTAGGACGCCGACCGCGGAGGCAGGACGCCGCCTGCGGAGGCAGGACGCACGCCGTGGGGCAAGGGCGCACGAGCCAGGACGCCCGGCTGCGAGGTGGGTGGGTGGCGAGGTCAGTGGGGGTGGGGATCGGGTCAGGAGTCGGTGGGGTGGGTGGAGGTGTGGATGGCGCGGACGGCGTCGATGGTGTCGGCGTCTTCGGGGCGTTTGTCCTCGCGGTAGCGCAGGACGCGGGCGAAGCGCAGGGCCACGCCGCCGGGGTAGCGGGGAGATTTCTGGACGCCGTCGAAGGCGATCTCCACGACCAGCTCGGGGCGGACCTTGACGACCCAGTCGGACTCTTCGACGGCGAGGGACTTCAGGCGGTCGGTCTGCCAGCGGAGCATCTCGTCGGTCATGCCCTTGAAGGTCTTGCCGAGCATGACGAAGCCGCCGGTCTCGGGGTCGCGGGCGCCGAGGTGGAGGTTGGACAGCAGGCCCTTGCGGCGGCCGTGGCCCCACTCGACGGCGAGGACGACCAGGTCGAGGGTATGGCGGGGCTTGACCTTGACCCAGGCGGAGCCGCGCCGGCCGACGTCATAGGGGGCGGCGGCGGACTTGATGACGAGGCCCTCGTGGCCGGCGGCGACGGCCGCGGCGAAGACGCGCTCGGCGTCGTCGGGTGAGGTGAGCATGGTGCGCTCGACGCGCAGGCCGGCGGGGACGGCGCGCTCCAGGGCCGCCCAGCGCACGGAGGCCGGCTCGTCGAGCAGGTCGGCGCCGTCGAGGTGCAGGATGTCGAAGAAGAACGGCTGGAGCACGGCGGTGCCGTCGCGGCGGGCGGCGCGGCTGGAGGTCTCCTGGAAGGGGACGGCGCGGCCGGTGTCGTCGACGCCGACGGCCTCGCCGTCGAGGACGATCGAGGTGACGTCGAGGGCGCGGACGGCCTCGACGACCACGGGGACGCGGGCGGTGAGGTCGTCGAGGCTGCGGCTGAAGACCGAGATCTGGTCGCCGTCGCGGTGGACCTGGATGCGGACGCCGTCGATCTTCGTGTCGGCGGCGGCGGGGACGCCCGTGTCGGCGAGGGCGTCGGTGGGGGTGGCGGCGCTCTGGGCGAGCATCGGGGAGAGCGGGCGGCCGACGGTGAGCGCATAGCCGGCGAGGGCGTCGGTGCCGCCGGTGAGGGCGTCGACGGCCACGAGCTTCAGGTCGCCGGCGAGCAGCAGGGCGCGGCGGACCTGGGCGATGGGGACGCCGGAGGCGCGGGCGACGGCGTCGACGAGGAGGCCGGCCTGGGCGCCCTGCCGCAGCTCGCCGCTGAGCAGGCCGATCAGGAAGCGGCGCTCGGGCTCGGTGGCGGCGCCGAAGAGCTCGGCGACGGCCTGCCGCCGGGCCGCCTGCGAGCCCTTGCCGGACAGCCGCGACATGGCGGCGAAGGCCTCGTCGACGTCGGTGACGGACAGGGAGGCGGTGTCGGCGGGCGGTGGCAGCTCCCGCAGCGACGCATAGCCGACGCCGGTCTGGCGCTGGCGCAGCTCACCGGACAGGTAGGAGGCGCCCGGCGAGAGCTCGGAAGGCTCCAGCTTCCGCAGCGCGTCGGCGAGTAGGTCGATCTTGGCGTTGCGCCCCGGGGTCCGCGCGACGTCGGCGGAGACGGAGGCCAGCTCGACGAATCTCATACCCCGGATTCTCACCCAGGGGTACGACAAGAACACCTCAGGCGGCGTACGCCAGCCGCACCGCGCCCAGAACCCAGCCCATCCGGCTGACGGCGGTGTCGGGGTGCTCCCCGAACTCGTGCGCGACCAGTGCGGCGCAGCCACGCGGCCCGTGCCGCCGGACGCTGCGCATCACCGCGGTGCGGATGTGCTCGGGGCTCATCTGATCGGAGGACTGCACGTCGGAGACGAACAGTGCTTCGGCCCGGACGTGTTCCAGAAGCTGCGGCGTCATCTTGTACCCCCTTCGGCTCCTCCAATCACACGCTCCCGCAGGTGTACCGCCGTGTCCGCCGGGTTGCGGACAGGGTGACACCGTCAAAACGACAGTTGCGCCGCCGGCACGGGCCGGGAGTACAGGTAGCCCTGCGCGTACTGGCAGCCCAGCGCCTTCAACGCCTGGGCCTGCGCGGCGGTCTCGACCCCCTCGGCGACCGTGTGCAGCGACAACCCCTCCGCCAGCTGCAGGATCACCTTCATCAGGGTCGAGTCGACACCCGAGGCCGTGAAGGTCCGGTCGATCTTGAGGATGTCGACCGGGAGGTGCACGAGGTACGCCAGCGACGAATACCCGGTGCCGAAGTCGTCGACGGCGATCCGCACGCCCCGCTCCCGCAGCAGCCCGAGCCGCGCCGTGCGCTCCGCGTCGTCGACGAGCACCGACTCGGTGAGCTCCAGGACCAGCGCGGCGGGCGGCAGCCCGGTCTCGTCGAGCACCGCGAGGACCCGCTCGGCGAAGTCCTCCTCGCGCAGCTGGTGCCCGGACACGTTGACGGTCACGGCGACCCCGTCGCGCTCGAACCACGCCCGCGCGTCGGTGCACGCCTGCCGCAGCACCCACCAGCCCAGCGGCACGATCATCCCGATGGCCTCGGCGACCGGGATGAAGGTCAGCGGCGGCACCCCGCCGGCCGGCCAGCGCAGCAGCGCCTCGACCGCGGTGACCCGCTCGTCGAGCAGGCGGACGACCGGCTGGTAGTGCAGCTCGAACTCGCCCGCGGCAAGAGCCCGGCGCAGCCCCGAGGCCAGCTCGCGGTGGCGGGCCGCGGCGGTGCGCAGGTCGGGCTCGAAGCGGACGACCCGGTCCTTGCCGGCCGTCTTCGCCGCGTCCAGGGCCAGGTCGGCGTCGCGCAGCACGTCGGCGGAGCTGCGCTGGTCGCCGACCGCGACGAGCCCGGCGCTGCCGGTGAGGTGCACCTGGTGGCCGGCCACCGGGTACGACGGCCGCAGCTGCGCGAACGCCGCCTCGAACGCGTCCGAAGCGCCGCGCCAGACGACCGCGAACTCGTCGTCGCCGAGGCGGGCCAGGACGTCGGCGTCGGGCAGCGCCGCCCGCAGCCGGTGCGACACCTGCTTGAGCAGCTCGTCGCCGGCCTCGTGGCCGAGCGTGTCGTTGACGTCCTTGAAGCCGTCGAGGTCGAGGAGCGCGACCGTGAAACCCGGCGGCGACGCCCCGGTGAGCACCCTGTCGAGCCGTTCGGTGAGCTGCCGCCGGTTGGCCAGCCCGGTCACCGGGTCACGGGTGGCGCGCTGCCGCAGCTCCCGCTCCAGCCCCTTGCTGCGCGCCGACGAGCTGGCGAGCGACTGCCTGAGCCGATCGGACCGCTGCCGCACCAGCAGCACCGCCGCGCCGGCCGCGGCGAGCGCCACGAGCATGGCGAGGCCGGACAGCGCTTGCTGGAGCATCGCCGGTACAGCCAGCGAAAACGCGACGAGGAACACTCCGGCGACGGCGAGCAGGGCGGCGGGCCGGCCCACCATCGGGGCGGGTCGCGGATGAGGGCTCGGCTTGCGTCGCACGCTCCGATGCTATCTATCACAAATCCGATTTTTCGCTACCTAACGGACAACACGCGCGCAAGCAAAAGGCGGGCCTCCCCGTGGGGAAGCCCGCCTTCGCGGGTCGGCGTGTCAGCCGCGCCAGTCGAAGCCCGCCTCGACCACGATCTTGTCGGCGGTGGCGGCGATCCGGTCGGCGAACTTGTTGGTGTGGTGCCCGCAGAAGGCCAGGTCACCGGCGGCGCCGAAGGTCACGCGAGCCTTGGCGGCGGCACCGCAGCTGTCGCAGCGCTCCCCCGTCAGCTCGGGGACGACGTGAACGGCCGGGCGCGAGATCAGCATCGGGGTCATCTCAGTCTCCTCGAGTCGAAGCGGTCAGCTGCTGCTTGAAATGTGGCTTTTCTGAGTGTTGAGCCTTACCTACCTAACAGTACGTTCGCCTGAATTAAGCGACTAGTTCGTAAGCGTTGGCTTTTGGTCACAGGCAGGTTGCCGACTCCGTCCGTTCGTCTGATGCATCACGGGTGAACGTCACATACCCGCCCGGCAACTTCCCGACACCACCTGGCATTTCCGCACCGTGCACGTCTGCCAGGTCCACTGTGGACAGCTCGCACAAGGACCGGGCACCCGAACGGCAACGCACGGCGAACCAGGGGTGTACCCCGAGGTGCCGAATCTTGTGGAGGTCCGGATGACACCGGCCGGACGGCAACACCGCTCCACAGGATTCGCATCCACGGAAGGGCCTACATACATGATTCGCCGCCACACCCGCGCATTGATGCCGCTCGCCGCGCTCACCATTGGTGCCACCGCCGGCGCCGTATCCCTCACCGGCATGGCCGGCGCGGAGACCACGGGCACCGCCGGCGCCGCGACCACGGGCGTCGTCCGCACCGGAGCGGGTGAGGACGGCTACAGCTCCAGCAGCCGCCCGTCGTTCAACTTCGGCGCCTCGGACACCCTCGTCGCCGGCCGCTCCGGCGCCGACACGATGGTCACGTACCTGAAGTTCAGGGTCGCGAACCCCGGCCCCGGCGCGACCGTCAAGAACGCCCAGGTCGTGCTGACCCGGGAGAGCAAGGCGCTGCCGAACACCCTGTCGCTGAGCCGGGTCGCCGACACGACCTGGACCGAGAAGTCCCTGACGGCGAAGAACGACCCGGCGATCGGCGCGGTCGTCAGCAACGCCAAGCCGAAGAGCGACGCGGCCACCGTCACCTTCGACGTCAGCGCGGTCGTCAAGGGCGCCGGGACGTACACGTTCGCGGTGACCTCCCGGGTCGCCAACACCCCGGCCCGCTTCAGGTCCTCCGAGGCGGCCACCGGCAAGCCCAGCCTGAACCTCACCGTCGCCCGGCCGGCCGCCACCAAGCCGCCGGTGGAGGCCACCCCCACGCCGACCAAGCCGGCTCCCACCCCGAGCAAGCCGGCCCCCACCCCGAGCAAGCCCGTGGCCACGCCGACGACGCCCGCCCCGACGACGCCGGCACCGACCACGCCGGCCGGTGGCTGCGCCGTCGACGCGAAGCTCGTCCCGTCCTGCGGCGTGCTGTGGGGCGCGGCCGCCGGCGGCTTCTCCGACGTGCCGCGCGACGAGGCGCTGAAGACCTTCGAGCAGAAGAGCGGCCGGACGTCGACGATCTATCACACGTACCACAAGGGCGACGAGCTCTTCCCCACCAAGAACGAGATCGCGATGACCAGCGACCCGGCCAACCCGCGGACGCTGATGCTGAACTGGAAGGTCGGCTACGGCACGAAGTGGGCCAACGTCGCCAACGGCGACCAGGACGCCCGCATCGACCGCCTCTCGACCTACATCAAGACCAACTACGGCACGAAGAAGTTCTTCATGGTCCTGCACCACGAGCCGGAGAACGACGTCGTCGCCACCGCGGGCTCGGGCATGACCGCCAAGGACTACGCCGCGATGTTCCGCCACACCGTCCTGCGCATGAAGGCCAACGGGGTCACCAACGCCGTCTTCGTCGTCGCCTACATGAACTACGAGAAGTGGAACAACACGTCCTGGTGGGGCGACCTCTACCCCGGCGACGACGTCGTGGACTGGGTCGGCGTCGACACCTACAACAACGCGCAGCCCGGCGGCTTCCACACCGGTGACTTCAACTACATGATGAACCGCACCAACGCCCCGGCGAAGTTCCCCGGCTGGTACACCTGGGCCACCACCAAGCACCCCGGCAAGCCCATCATGGTCGCCGAGTGGGGCGTCTACGACTCGTCGACGGTCGTCGACGGCAAGAACAAGGCGAACGTGTTCGCCACCGTCCTGCCGCAGCTGGCGAAGATGCCGCAGATCAAGGGCCTGGTCTACTTCGAGACCGCCAAGGACCAGAACGGTCACGACATCCGCATGGACGACACCCCGGAGGCCCTCGCGGCGTTCCAGAAGATCGCCGCCGACCCGCGTTTCAACGTCAAGATCTGACCCCGTCTCCGAAGAAAAGGGCCGCCCGTCCCGGGCGGCCCTTTTTCGGTGTCCACCGGTCGCCGACCAGCGGCCCGAGCCGGGGGACGGGGCAACTGCGCTGCTACCCGGCGGGTCCCGGGAGCACCACCGACGGCCCGCAATCTTGTTTCTGCAAGGCAATGACAGCAAATGTGAAAGCAAGGGATGTAGACATATGATGAACCGCCGCGTCCTCACTGTTCTGGCCATGACCGCCGCCGCTGCCGGCTCCTTCTCCTTCGCATCCGCCGCCGCGGCCGCCCCCGCCGAGGGCATCGTCCGCGGTGCCGGCGAGGCCGGGGCGCTCAAGGACCGCTACATCGTGGTCCTGAAGGACGGCTCGACGACGTCCTCCGACGCCCTCGCGGGCAAGGTCGGCGGCTCGGTGAGCACGCGGTTCGACAGCACCGTCAAGGGCTTCTCCGGCAAGATGAGCGCGACCTCCGCGCGCCGCCTCGCCGCCGACCCGGCCGTCAAGTACGTCGAGCAGGACCGCATCGTGCAGGTCGAGGCCACCCAGTCCGGCGCGACGTGGGGCCTGGACCGCATCGACCAGGCGGCCCTGCCGCTGAACGGCAGCTACACCTACGGGCCGGCCAGCAACGTCACCGCGTACATCATCGACACCGGCATCCGGCTCACCCACAGCGAGTTCGGCGGCCGCGCCAAGTCCGGCTACGACTTCGTCGACAAGGACTCGGACGCGACGGACTGCCAGGGCCACGGCACGCACGTCGCCGGCACCGTCGGCGGCGCCACCTACGGCGTCGCGAAGGACGTCAAGCTCGTCGGCGTCCGGGTGCTGGACTGCCAGGGCAGCGGCTCCTACTCGCAGATCATCGCCGGCGTCGACTGGGTGACGAAGAACGCCGTCAAGCCCGCCGTCGCCAACATGAGCCTCGGCGGCTCGGCCGGCTCCACGCTCGACGACGCGGTGAAGAAGTCGATCGCGTCGGGCGTCACGTACGTCGTCGCCGGCGGCAACGACTCCGCCAACGCCTGCACGAAGTCCCCGGCCCGCCTGCCCGAGGCGATCACCGTCGGCGCCACCGACAGCAAGGACGCCCGCGCCAGCTTCTCCAACTTCGGCAGCTGCCTGGACCTGTTCGCGCCCGGCGTGAGCATCCTGTCCAGCGCCAACAGCGGCAACACCGGCACGACCAAGATGAGCGGCACCTCGATGGCCAGCCCGCACGTCGCCGGCGCGGCCGCCCTCTACCTGGCCGGTCACCCGACCGCCACCCCGGCGCAGGTCCGCGACGCGATCGTCAACGGCGCCGTCAGCGGCAAGGTCACGGGCGCCGGCACCGGCTCGCCCAACAAGCTGCTCAACACCACCGCGCTGATCTCCACGACCGCGCCGACCAACCCGCCGACCACCACCCCGACCACCCCGACGACGCCGACCACCCCGACCACCTGCGCCGCGGCCTCCAACAACGCCGACTACTTCATCGCCGACCGGGCCACCGTCAACAGCAAGGTCACCATCGCCGGCTGCGCCGGGACCGCCTCCAAGACCTCGACCGTCAAGGTGGCCGTGAAGCACACCGACCGTGGCGACCTGCGTGTCGACCTGATCGCCCCGGACGGCACCGCGTACAAGCTGAAGTCCTCGATCTCCGGTGACGACGTGGCCAACCTGACCGCGACCTACACCGTGGACCTCTCCACGGAGACCCGCAACGGCGTGTGGACCCTCCGCGTGCAGGACGTCTTCGCCGGCGACACCGGCACGCTGGACACCTGGACCCTGACCGTCTGATTGCTCACCTCCCCCTGGTGACCGATGGCCCCCGCGCGATGGCGCGGGGGCCATCGGCGTTGTCAACCGTTGCAGAAACCGCGAATCGGTCTCAACTAGGTCTAACCCGTCGGTACGGTGTTTGGGCATCCGAGACTAGGGGGTCGCCGTGAGCACAGCGAGAGAGTCCATTGAGGTGGCCGTCCCGGCCGGGGTCGCGTACGAGCAGCTCACCCACTTCGAGAACTACCCGCAGTTCATGTCCGGGGTGATGAGCATGGCGCCGATCGACGCCTCGACGGCCCACATGGTGCTGGACATCGGCGGCAACCGCGCGGAGTTCGACGCCCGGATCACCGAGACGCGCCCCGGCGAGTTCCTGTGCTGGGAGGCCCTCGACGGCCCGCAGGTCAGCGAGGCGCTGCGGCTCGAGCCGATGGCCGACGGCATGACCAGGGTCATCGCGGAGCTGCAGATCGACGCCCGCGAGCTGATGCCGACCGAGCAGCACGCCGTCGAGGTGCTCAACCGGCGGCTCAAGGCGGACCTCAAGGGCTTCAAGCGCTTCTGCGAGGAGGCCGCCACGAAGACCACGGTCAACCGCCCGGCGACGGCCACCAACCGCCCCGTGACGGCGACGCCGGCGACCATCGCGCGCGGCATCGCGTCCGCGTCCGGCATGACGCACGCCTCCAACGAGCGCCCCCCTCAGGGCCCGCCCGCCGCCGGCAACCTCGGCCCCATGCAGCACATGCAGGCCCGCGGCCGGCAGACCCGGATCTGAGCACTCCGGACAGGACAGAAGGGGCGCCGGCCGCAGGCCGGCGTCCTTTGTCGATCAGCGAACAATCACCCGAAAAGCCACATATGATGAAATCTCATGAAGGGTGAGAGGGGCGAGGACTGCTCATGACCGCCATCCTGGTCGCCGACGATGACATGGACATCAGGGACCTCGTCGCCTTCAAGCTCGAGCAGGCCGGTTACGACGTCGTCGCGGTCGACAACGGGCTCGCCGCGCTCACCGAGGCGACCCAGAACCCGCCGGACCTCGTCGTGCTCGACGTCATGATGCCCGGCATGTCCGGCATCGACGTGTGCCGCCAGCTGCGGCAGGACGCCGGCACGAAGGCGCTGCCGATCATCCTGCTCACGGCCCGCGCCCAGGAGGGCGACGTGGAAGTCGGCTTCGGCGCCGGCGCCGACGACTACATCGTCAAGCCCTTCAGCCCCCGGGAACTGGTGAGCCGCGTCGAGGCCGTGCTGGCGCGGATGCGCACGTGACGCTCGCCGGCGCCGCCCTCGTGGCGCTGGCCGTCCTGCTCGTCGCGGCGCTGGTCTTCGGCGGCCTCATCGTCGGCGGCAGGGCCGTGCGCCGCGCCCGCGAGGCCCGCCGTGCCAAGCTCGCCACGCCCGCCCGCCGGCTGCTGCTCGCCATCGCCGCCGGGGACGACGACCCCGAGCAGGTCGAGGCGCTCGTGCGCCTGTCCGACGAGGTCTGGCAGGCGGTGGAGCCCAACGCGATCGCCCTGCTGGGCAAGGTCCGCGGCGAGGCGCACACCACGCTCGTCGACGTGTTCGAGCGCCGCGGCGCCGCTTGGCGGGCCCGCAGCCGGCTGCGCCGCCGCGACCCGGTGGCCCGCGCGCAGGCCGCCGAGGTGCTGGGCAACCTGGGCCGCAAGGACGCGCTGCTGCCGCTGTGCGACCTGCTCGGCGACCCCGACCCCGACGTCCGGGTGGTCGCCGCCCGCTCGCTCGGCCGCATCGGCGACGCCGGCGCGACCCAGCCGCTGCTCGCCACCCTGGCCAGCCGGCGCATGGTGCCGCAGCAGGTCGTCGCGACCGCGCTGACCAGGCTCGGCACCGCCGCGCAGGGTGCGCTGCTCGCCAGCCTCGACGACCCGCGGGCACCGATCCGCGCGACCGCCGCGGAGGTCCTCGGCCTCATCGGTGCCGTCGGTGCCACCGTACGGGTGGAGAGCGCGCTGCGCGCGGACCCGTCGCTCGACGTGCGGATCAGCGCCGCCCGGACCCTCGGCCGCCTCGGCACCCGGACCGCCCTGGCGCCGCTGCTCGACTCCCTCGAGCCGGACCGCCCCGTCGCCCTGCGGGCGGAGGCCGCGAAGGCCCTCGGCGAGCTGGGCGCCGTCACCGCCGCGGCCGCGCTGACCGTGCTGCTGTCCGACATCGAGTACGTGGTGGCCCACAACGCGGCCCGCTCGCTGCTGCGCCTCGGCGGCGCCGGCCGGGCGGCGCTCACCGCGGCGGAGCACCGGGCCGAGACCGAGCCCGACGACGAGCGGGTCCTGCTCGGCGCCGCGCACGCCCGCGAGGCGCTGGCCGCGGCCGAGCTCGACGACCACCGCAGGCAACTCGTGCCATGATCGCCGATTGGGTGCGGCAGCTGCTGACCGTCACGGACGTGTTCATCCTGACGTACTTCCTGCTGATCAACTCCAGCTACCTGGTACTGATCGTGCTCGCGTCGGCCGAGTTCGTGCACCACATGCGGCGGGTGCCGTTCGCCGGGCACGAGGAGACGTACCGCAGCCCGCTCACGCAGCCGGTCTCGGTGCTGGTCCCGGCGTACAACGAGTCGGCCGGCATCGTGCAGTCGGTCCAGGCGATGCTCGCCCTGCGCTACCCGGTCTTCGAGGTCATCGTCATCGACGACGGATCCACCGACGACACGTTCGAGCGGCTGCAGGAGGAGTTCGGCCTGGTCGAGGTGCCCCGCGTGGTGCCCGACGCGACCCCCACCCGGGGGCGCATCCAGTCGGTGCACGTGCCGAGGGAGCGGCCGGATCCGCTCGTCGTGGTGCGCAAGCAGAACGGCGGCAAGACCGACGCGGTCAACACGGGCATCAACGTCGCCCAGTACCCGCTCGTCTGCATGGTCGACGCCGACTCGGTGCTCGACCCGCAGGCGCTGCTGTCGGTGGCGAAACCCTTCACCGACGACCCGATCCGCACCGTCGCGTCCGGCGGCGTCATCCGCGTCGCGAACGGCTGCACGGTCGTCGCCGGCCGTATCGTCGACGTCCGGATGCCGCGCAACTGGCTGCCCAGGGTGCAGGTGGTGGAGTACCTGCGGGCATTCCTGCTGGGCCGGACCGGCTGGTCGAGGATCGGCGGGCTGCTCATCATCTCCGGCGCGTTCGGCATCTTCCGCCGGGACCTGCTCGTCGAGGTCGGCGGGCTCGACCACGACTGCATCGGCGAGGACGCGGAGCTGGTCGTCCGGCTGCACCGGCACCTGCGCCGGCAGCGCCGCGACTACCGGATCGTGTTCGTCGCCGAGCCGGTGTCCTGGAGCGAGGCGCCCAGCTCGCTGAAGGTGCTCGGCAAGCAGCGCCGCCGGTGGCACCGGGGCATCACCGAGATCCTCCGCAAGCACCGGTCGATGATCCTGAACCCGAGGTACGGGCGGATCGGGCTCGTCGCGATGCCCTACTACGTGCTGTTCGAGCTGCTGGCGCCGATCGTCGAGCTGGCCGGGGTGGTCCTCGTCCCGCTCGGGCTGTACGTCGGCGCGATCGACGCCCGGTTCGCGCTCGTGTTCGTCGCCGTCGCGTACGGCTACGCGCTGCTGCTGAACCTGATCGCGCTGACGGTCGAGGAGTACTCGTTCCACCGGTACCACCGCTGGACGGACCTCATCGCCTCGGTCCTCGCGTCGGTGCTGGAGAACTTCGGCTACCGGCAGCTGACCGCGATGTGGCGGACGATGGGCATGTGGGCCGCGATCAAGGGCGGCAAGCACGAGTGGGGCCAGATGACCCGCACCGGCTTCCAGACGGTCCTGACACCGGAGAAGGCCCCAGGGAAGACGTCCGAGAAGACGCCCGGGAAGTCACCGGTGAAGTCACCGGCCGAGCAGGTCACAGCCAAAGAGGACGTTCACGTGGAATCCTGATCGTGAAGGTGGTGCCGGCGCCGACGACGCTCTCGACGGCGATCTCGCCGCCGTGACCCTCCACGATCGTCTTCGTGATCGCCAGGCCGAGCCCGGCGCCCTGCACGGCCTCGCGGACGGCGAACGTGCCGCGGAAGAACCGCGTGAAGAGCTTCCCCTGCTCCGCCTCGTCGATGCCGACCCCCGTGTCGCGGACCACGATCACCACGTGGTCGCCGTCGTGCTGCGCGGTCATCTCGATGAGCCCGCCGTCGGGGGTGAAGTTGATCCCGTTGACCAGCAGATTGACCAGGGCGCGCTCGAGCTGCTCGGGGTCGGCGTCGACGGTGCCGAGGTGCGGGGCGGTGCGCAGCTCCAGGCGGTGGCCGCGGCGCTTGGCCCGCGGCTCGACGGCCTTGCGCGCGGCGACGAGCACATCGGTGAGGTCGGTGCGGACCAGCTCGAGGTCGAAGACCCCGGCCTCGACCTTGGAGATGGTGAGGAGGTCCTCGATGAGCGCCCGCAGCCGGTCGGAGTTGCGGCCGATGACCTGCAGCATCCGCGCCTGCGCCGGGTTGAGCTCGCCGGCCTCGCCGGAGGTGAGGACCTCCAGGTGGCCGATGACGTTGGTCAGCGGCGTGCGGAACTCGTGCGACACGGTCGCCACGAAGTCGCTCTTGACCAGGTCGAGCTCGCGGAGCCGGGAGACCGCCTCGCGCTCGTGCTCGTAGGCGGCGCGCAGCGCGTCCTCGGTGCGCTTGCGGTCGGTGATGTCGTGCACGAAGGCGTTGAAGCTCCAGCCCTGCATCGCGTCCCGCACGGCCCAGATGGCGAGCTCGATCGGGAACTCGTAGCCGTTGGCGTGCCAGGCGGCGATCTCGATCCGGTTGTCGAGCACGTGCCGCTCGCCCGTGGTCAGGAAGCGGCCGACGCCGAGGTGGTGGGCCTCGCGGAAGCGCGGCGGCACGATCGTGTCGGCCAGCCGGCGGCCGATCGCCTCCTCCTTCGACAGGCCGAAGACCTTCTCGGCGGCGGCGTTCCAGCCGGTGATCATGCCGCCCTCGTCCATCGCGACGAAGGCCTCGATGCAGCTGTCGAGGATGCGCTCCATGCGCTCGGTGCCGAAGCGCAGCGCCTGGGTGGCGGCCATGCGGTCGGCGACCCGGCCGAGCTGGATGCCGACGTCGGCCATGATCTCCAGCAGTCGCGGGTCGGGGTCCGCCGGCTCGATGGTGAAGAACTCCAGCACGGCCGCGACGACCCCGCGGGCGGTGATCGGGAAGGCGATGGCGGCGCCGACGCCCGCGGTCGCGCCCGGGATGCGGGCGCGCATGAAGTTGACGTCCGTGGAGACGTCCGCCGTCCAGACGGGGCGGCCGGTGCGGGCGGCGCTGCCGACGATGCCGCCGCCGTACGTGAACCGGAGCCCTTCGCTCGCGCTGCGCAGCCCGCCGAAGGAGTCGGGGACCTCCTCGTACCAGATGTCCGTGGACACGAAGACGCGCCGGTCGCGCTCGTCGGGCAGGCACAGGTGGCCGGCGTCCCAGCCGGTGGCGGCGCAGACCGCCTTGATCACCGGCAGCCCGGCGTCGGCGATGCTGTCCGCCTCGTTCGCGATCCGGGTCGCCTCCTGCAACAGGGAGACGAGGACGAGTTCGCGATCCTTCGACACATCTTCGATCCTAAAGTCGGACCCGCCGCGATCTGCCCTTTTCGAGCGGATAACGGCGGGTCCTGACTGGATCGCGGGCTGCGGGCCGCGTGCCCGTGGGTGAAACCGTTCAGGCCGTGGCCGGCGAGCACTGCAGCGCCGCCGCGACCTCGCGGACGTAGCGGTAGAAGCCGACCTCGCTGGCGCGGACGCCGTCGCTGACCGCGACCAGCCGCACGCCGCCCTCGACGCACGCCTGGGCGAAGCGCAGCCCGGGCAGCCGGTGCCGCTCGCTGACCTCGACGACCGTGCCGTTGGTGCGGCACGCCTCGACCAGGTCGGCGATCGCCGCGTCCGGCACCGCGGACTCGTCGATGCCGGCGCGGGCGAGGAAGTCCAGCGGGCGGGCGAGGCGGGTCGGCGCGTAGCGGGAGACCCGCTCCACGGCCAGGCCCGTCACGGTGACCACCTGGTCGATGACGTCCAGGGCGCGCATGGTGCCGTTGTCGATGAGCCCGCGCACGGCATCGGGGCTGAGCAGCCCGGCGGGCAGCGGCAGCCGGTTGAGCCCGACGGAGATGACCTCGAGGCCGTTGAGGTCGGACGGGAACGCCAGCCAGCCGTCGATGCCGATCGCCTCGACCTCGACGCCGCGGCGCAGGACGAGGTCGGTGCGCTGCTGGGCGCGCTGGATCGAGGCGAGGTACGGCGACAGCCAGCTCGTGTCGGGACCCACGCGGTCGGCGAACGTCACCTCGGTCAGCCCCGCCTGCTCGGCGCTGGCCACGAGGACGCTGACACTGTCCCGGCCGGACGAGAAGGCGGTGTGGACGTGGCCGTCAACGAGCTGGTCGATCATGTGGGCTCTCTTCCCTGGGGCTGGCTGCTCTTTCCAGGTATCAGGTTGCCGGGCCCGGGGCCCCTCCCCCGGTCCCGGCCAGTTGCGCTTGGGTTGACGGGGCCCTCACTCGCCGGCGCGGTCCAGGACCGGCCGCCGGTACCGGTAACCGAACCCCCGCACGGACTCGATCGGCGACGCGTCCGGGTCGGTCCAGCCGAGCTTGCGCCGCAGCCGCAGGACCGCGAACTTGACCCGCTCCGGGCCGATGCCGGTCGGGTCGTCCCAGGCCTGGGCGAGCAGCTGGTTGGGCGACAGCACCGCGCCGGCGTGCCGGACCAGCACGTTCAGCAGTCGGAACTCGGTGGGCGTGAGCCGCACCTCGTCACCGGCCACGAAGGTGCGGCGGGCGGCCGGGTCGATGCGCAGGACACCGTCGTCGTACACCTCGTCGGCCCAGGACGCGGGTCCGGCGCTGCGCCGCAGCAGCGCCTCGACCCGGGCCACGAGCTCCGCGTTGGTGAACGGCTTGGTGAGGTAGTCGTCCGCGCCGCCGCGCAGGCCGCGCACCTTGTCGGACTCCTGCCCGTGCGCGGTCAGCAGCAGCACCGGGACGTCACTGACGTCGCGCAGCCGCTCCAGGACCTGCCAGCCGTCCATGCCGGGCAGCCCGATGTCGAGGATGACGAGCTCGGGGCGCTCCGTGTAGGCGTCCCTGAGTCCGGTCCTGCCGTCCTTGGCGTGTGCGACCTGGTGTCCGGCCCGCGTCAGCAGCAGGCGCAGAGCCATGGCGATATCTGGATCGTCCTCGACCACAAGAAGCCGGCTCACGATCATCCCCCATTTCGTGCTGGTCGCGAAGGCAACGACAGCGTGACCGTCGTGCCGACCCCTTCGGTGCTGGCGACGCTGATGCCGCCACCGTGCAGTTCGACGATGGCCCGGCTCACCACGAGCCCGAGCCCCGTGCCGGGCATGACCTGCCGCCCGACCGCCGCGGCGACGTTGGAGCCGCGGAAGAATGCGCTGAAGAGCCGGGGCAGGTCGGCGGCGGGTATGCCGACGCCCGAGTCCGCCACGGCGACCGTCCAGCCGTCGCCGTCGGGCCCGGCCCGGACGGTGACCCTGCCGCCGCTCGGCGTGAACTTCACGGCGTTGCTGACCAGGTTGTCCACCACCTGGTGCACCCGGGTGTCGTCGCAGATCATCTCGGGCCCGTCCTCGCACTCCAGCACCAGCTCCAGCCCGGCCGCGAGCGCCGCCGGGGTCCGCTCGGCGACGGCGACGGCGAGGAGCTCCGGCAGCCGGGTCGGCATCGGCCGCAGCTGGAGGGTGCGCGCCTCGAGCCGGGACAGCAGCAGCAGGTCCTCGATGAGGCGCAGCAGCCGGTTGGCGTTGCGGTCGATCACGTCGAGGTAGGTGCGCTGGTCCTCGCTGAGGTCGCCGGTGGTGACGTCGCCGAGCAGGTGCGCGAACGCGACGACCGACGACAGCGGGCCACGCAGCTCGTGCGAGACGGTGGCGACGAACTCGTTGTTGAGCGCGGTCGCCTCGATCAGCGCCCGGTTGCGCTCCTCCAGCCCGCGGCTGCGCTCCTCCAGGCCCCGGCTGCGCTCCTCCAGCCCGCGGTGGACCGCGACCCTGGCGGTGACGTCCCGGAGGTGCACGAGGGTGCCCGAGTCCGTCTCGCCGGGGCCGGCGACCGGCACCAGATCGATCTCCAGGACCCGCCCGTCGTCGAACGGGATCTCCTCGCCGACGATCGCGCGCCGCAGGATGAACGCCTCGCGCAGCCGCTGGATCCGCGCCGAGTCCCGGCCGACCCGCTCGACCGCGCGGCCGATGACCGCGGCCCAGTCGAGCGGGTCGTCCTCGGCCAGGTCGCTGCGCGACGCGCCGGGGCCGACCATGCCGGTGTCCAGGAGCCGGTGCGCGGCGAGGTTCGCCAGCCGGACCCGGCCCTGCTCGTCGAGCAGCAGCAGCCCGTCGTCCATCGTCTCGACGAGCCGCGCGAGGCGCTGCCGCTCGACGGCGGCGGTGCGCTCGGTCTCGCGCTGGCGGGTGACGTCGATGCCGAAGAAGACGACGGCACCGACCTGGGCGTCGTCGACGAACGTGCGGGCGGCGACCTCGATGACGCGCCACCGGCCGGCGGCGGTGCACAGCCGCAGGTCGGTGGTCCCGGACGGGTGGTGGCCGGCGCAGCAGGTCAGGAACATGGCGACGGCCGCGGGCCGGTCGTCGGGGTGGATCAGGTCGACGAGGCGGTAGTCCGGGGGTCTGTGCCGGTCGTGCCCGAGGACCGTGCCGAACGAGTCGGACAGCGCGCTCCATCCCCGGGCGGGGTCGACGGTCAGGATCATGGCCCGCGCGCCGGTGGTGATCGCCCACGCGAGGGGCGAGCCGAGCATCGGC
Organism: Dactylosporangium sp. NPDC006015; assembly: GCF_040614215.1. Classification (NCBI taxonomy): domain Bacteria; kingdom Bacillati; phylum Actinomycetota; class Actinomycetes; order Micromonosporales; family Micromonosporaceae; genus Dactylosporangium; species Dactylosporangium sp. NPDC006015. Next base: position 46,516 of record NZ_JBEXUD010000007.1, on the reverse strand, counting down.
GGTGGCGGCACGGCGCGGCACGGCTGGACGAGGGCGCGGTCGGCGGCGGCGGCGATCTCCGCGGCGGCGGCGAGCAGCTCGGTGCGGGCGGGCGCGGCGCTGAACTCGACCCGCAGCTCCTGGCCCCACTGGGCCGGGCCGACCGGGAGCCGCTCCAGCAGGTCGAGCTCGCCGACGACCGGGGTCAGCGCGGCGACGATCTCCGCGGAGCGGACACCGGAGAAGCCCCGCAGCTCCGCGACGAGGCGCTGCGCGTCCACCACGGTGGTCGCGTTCGCGGCACGGACCACCAGGTCGACCACAGCGCCTTCGATCAGGCCCGTGTCAACCAGACGGTCGGTCTCTCCACGCAAAGCTCTCCTCGGCCGGCAGCCTTTGCGACATTCGTCGCTTACTGTCGGTACACACATATCCTACGCAATGTAATGACATGTCCTGTAACGTTTCCGAAGGACCGAGGGGGTGCTCATCGCTGACGACACCGCCACAGAAGCCACCGGATCGCCCGACGCGGCCACCGGCTCCGGCATGTCCCAGCTGGGGACCGAGTTCATCCGGGTGGCCGCGCACGAGCTGCGGACGCCATTGACGTCGATCATCACGTTCGCCAACATGCTCGACGCCGCCGAGGACATCCTCGAGCTCGACCCGGCCGACCGGCACGCCGCGCTCGCCGCCATCCGGCGCAACGCGGAGCGCATGCAGCTCACCGTCGCCGACCTCATGCTGCTGGCCGAGCTGGAGTCCGCCGAGGCGCCGCTCGACGCGGTCCGGGTCGACCTTCGGCCGCTGCTCCATGAGGTCACCGGCGGGCTCGCCGTCGTCCTGGACGTGCCGGACGCCGCGCACCTCTTCGGTGACGGGCCACTGCTGCGGCAGCTGCTGCGCACCGCCGTGGACGTCGCCGGCCTGGTCAACGACGCGGACCGGCCGATCGCCGTGACCGCCGCCCGCGCCGGCGGCACCTGGACGGTGCTGGTGGCCGCCACGGTCGCGGGCCCGCTGAGCGCCGAGCGCCTGCTGTCGATGCGGATCCCGCACCCCGACCACCCGGGCGAGCACCGTACCGCGGCGCTCGCCCTCATGCTCGGCCGCGAGATCGCCGCCCGTCACGGCGGCGGCATGGTGACCTGCGTGGAGCAGCGCGGCGTCACCGTCCGGATCACGCTGCCCCATTCCTGACGGCGGTTGTCAGGTTCGTACGGGAGGCTGCCACCCATGGAAACCAAGGCCGTCGCGCCGTTCACGATCGAGACCTGGGAAGACGACCTCTGCGACGAGCGCGCCGGGGCCCGCCTGTCGCGCACCAGGATCACCAAGACGTTCACCGGCGACTTCGCCGGCACCAGCGAGGCCTTCACGGTCATGTGCCAGGCGACGGTCCAGGAGTCCTCCGCGTACGTCGGCTTCGAACGCTTCCTGGGCAGCCTCCACGGCCGGGCCGGGACGTTCGTGCTGCACCACACCGCGTCGGGCGCCGGCGCCTCCTGGACGGTCGTGCCGGACACCGGTACAGGCGAGCTGACCGGCATCCGCGGCGTCGCCGAAATCTCGATCGCCGAGGGCGGCGCGCACACCCTGACCCTGCGGTACGAACTAGGCTGACCAGCAACTTTCGGCGCCTATGGTCGCACCATGACCAGCACATCGCACACGAGCACGAAGACGCGCGCCTTCCCGGTGCCGGCCGACGAGCAGGAACGGCTGCGGTCCCTCGCGGACTACGGCATCCTCGGGGTGCCCCCGCTGCCGGACCTGCCGTCGGTCGTCGAGCTCGCCGCCTACATCTGCGGCGTGCCGAACGCGGTCGTCAACATCATCTCCGCGACCCAGCAGCACCAGATGGCCGCCTACGGCTTCGAGCCCGGCGTCTGCGACCGCGAGGACTCGATGTGCGCGATCAGCATCGTCGAGCCGGAGACCGTCGTCGTCCGCGACGCGACCCTCGACCCCCGCTTCAACCGCAACCCGTTCGTCACCGGCGAGATCGACGACGTGCGCTTCTACGCCTCCGCGCACCTGCGCGACCGGGACGGCCACGTCCTGGGCAGCCTCTGCGTCTTCGACCAGCAGCCACACGAGCTCACCGCACAGCAGCGCGAGGGCCTGGAGAAGCTGGCCCGCATGGTCATGGACGTGATGGACCTGCACCGGCACGGCCAGATGCTCGAACGGGCCCTCAACACGGTGCAGCGCACCACCCGCGAGCTGCAGCGCTCCAACGCCTCCCTGCAGCACTTCGCCGGCCAGGTCAGCCACGACCTCAAGAACCCGCTCACCGGCGTCCTCGGCTTCGTGGCGATGCTGGCCGAGATCGACGCCGTGCTCGAGGACGCCACCGCGAAGCGCTGCGTCGACAAGGCCCTGTCCTCCGCGACCCGGATGTGGCGCATGATCGAGGACGTCCTGTCGCACGCGTCGCTCGGTGGACGCCCGTCCTTCGCCCAGGTCGACCTCGGCGCCGTCGTGCAGCAGGTCCTCGATGACGTCGGCGCCGCGATCTCGGCCGCGCAGGCGACGGTCGACACCGGTCCGCTGCCCATGGTGTACGGCGACGCCACCCAGCTGCGCGTCCTCGTCCAGAACCTGGTCAGCAACTCGCTGAAGTTCCGCGACCGCGGCCGTGCCTGCCACATCTCGATCACCGGCAGCGAGGACCCCGACGGCTGGACCTTCGCCGTCGCCGACAGCGGCATCGGCATCGCCGAGGAGGACCGCCCGCGCGTGCTGGAGATGTTCACCAGGCTGCGCACCGACGTGGAGGGCTCCGGCATCGGCCTCGCCACCTGCCAGCGCATCGTGGAGGCGCACGACGCCAGGCTGGTGATCGACGGGACCCCCGGCGGCGGCACCACCGTCCGCATCACGCTGCCCCGCAACGCCCTGCCCTTCCCGGTGCTCCTCTCCTGAGCCGCCGGGCTTTGGGAGGTGCGATTCCGGCCGGAGAGCCGACGGTGTCCACCGGTGTCCGATTGTCCTGCGGTGCAGCACGGTTGCCGACGAGCGCAGGTCAATTGCAGCGTCTGGCACCCGGCCGGTGCGGCCTGCGACGCTTACCTGGCAATGATCCACGCCGTAAACGTCCAGGCCACGACACACTTTCCCAAGGAGCCCAGATGACGATCCGATTGGTCGCCGTCGATGAACACGTCCTTCTCCGACTCGGCCTCAACCGTGTCGTGGCGACCGTCCCGGACATCACTCTGGTCGGCGAGGCGGGCAGCGCCGCCGAAGCCGAGCGCGTCGTCGCCGAGACCCGCGCCAACGTCGTCACCATCGACGCCTCCCTCGCCGACAGCGACGGCATCAGCCTCGCCCGCCGGCTCCGCGCCGCCAGCCCCGACCTCGGCGTCGTGCTGCTCAGCGCCGTCAGCGACGACAACCTCCTCTACCGCGCCCTCGACGCCGGCCTCTCCGCCTACGTCACCAAGGCCGCCCCGATCCCGTCGGTCCTCGCCGCCATCCGCCACGCCGCGGTCGCCCCGCACTCCTTCACCGCCCCGGGCCTCTCCTCCGCCCTCTCCCGCCGCCGCGGCCAGACCGGCCTGCTCAGCCAGCGCGAGCAGGAGGTCCTCTCCCTCATGCGCGACGGCCTGAGCCTGCCGACCATCGCCCAGCGCCTCGCCGTCTCCGAGGCCACGGTCAAGACGTACGTGTCCCGCCTGTACAGCAAGCTCCGCGTCAACAACCGCTCCCAGGCCCTCATGGCCGCCGTCAACCAGGGCCTCCTCGTCTCGGTGGACGCCGCCTGAAATTGCCCCACAGACGAAAACGCGGACCGGCACCCCCTCGCCGGTCCGCGCTGCAATCACCCCCACCGCTCCGCGGCAGGGCCCCGGCGGGGGTTCCCACCCGCACCCCCATGCTCACACCGCTCGCACTGCCACGCGCTCCGCGCGGCAGCCTCCGACGCCTGCGCGTGGCGCCCAACCCCACCCCACAGACGAAAACGCGGACCGGCACCCCCCTCGCCGGTCCGCGTTTTTGCTGTCTGTACGCCATGCTGCTGCGATGGACCGCTACGAAGGCATCTGCCACCTCGGCTGGTGGGCGAACTCCTCCACCGCGTTCGGCGCCGGCGAAGTCTCCGTCGTCATCACCTCGGACGGCGACACCTGGTCGGCGCACGGCCATCTGCTCGAACCCGGCCCCGAGGCCCTGGAAGGCTTCACCTTCCTCTGCGACCTCGACCCCGTCTTCACACTCCGCTTCCCCGACGACGCCATCGAGGTCTCCGTCCACCCCGCGACCGAACCGGGCCACTTCACGATGGCCGAGTCCACCAGCCCGGCCACCCGCCCCGTCTCCCTCTGACCCCCGCTTCAGCTCCCGGCGCGGATGTCCCCGGACGCTTCGACCGTCGCCACAAAGCGCCGGAAGACGGGCCAGGGAACGGGTCCACGCGCCGCGCATCGTCAGCATCGCGCGGTCGGACGGACCCGGCAGGAACGGTCCGCCATCCGGCTGGAGGGTCGCACTTGCCCGTGGGTCGACCGCGCGCTCGGAACACGGAAGCAGCGGTCACGTCCGGGGTGAGCCGGGCGTGACCGCCGCCGTTGTGCGTATGGGCCGTACGGACTTACAGGGCGAGGTCGTACTGGTAGAGGTTGTACTTCTGCATGAGGGCGACCAGTTTCGTGGTGTAGAGCGGGTCGGTGGCGTAGCCGCCCTTGTGGACCTCGGCGACGAACTGGTTCGGGTCGTTGAGGTAGTTGAAGGCGGCCGCGTAGCGGGACAGGTTCTTCAGGGCCATGCCGTGGTCGGTGAAGGAGGCGGTGGCGGTGGCGTACGTGCGGAACGTGGCGACCGTCGTGCTGCAGACGCCGGCGGCGTTGCACTCCTGGGTGCTGTAGGACTTGCAGCCGGCGGCGTAGGCGCCGGGGGCGTTGTTGAAGCACTTCATGCCGAAGAAGTTGCGGTCGTTGGCCGACAGGGAGCTGCGGCCCCAGCCCGATTCGAGGATGGCCTGGGCGAGGGTGACGGACGTCGGCACGCGGGTGTCGCGCTGGCTCTGCTGGGCGGCGGGGATCGACGCGGCCAGGAACTGCGCGTTGGTCATCGTGCCGGTCGGGCCCATCGGGACCGCGGCGACCGGGGTCGCGACGGGCGCGGCGGTCGTGGGTGCGGGGGCGGGGGCGGTGACACAGGTCGGCAGCTTGGGGTTGCCGGAGACGTACGCGTGGGAGATGAAGTCACCGATCGCGGTGCGGTCCCACTGGGCGGTGCGCCGGACGTTGCCGCGCAGGTACTGGCCGCTGACCTTGCAGGTGACCGTCACCTTCTGCTTGTTCTTGATCTTCCGGGTCTGCGTGAACCAGTTGGCGGCGCCGTTGCGGGCGGCAAGGGCGCCGTTGACGCGGACGGAGATGACGGCCGCGTCGGCTGGGGCGGTGGTCACGACGAGCGTCGTCGCCGTCGCGGCGAGCGCCAGAGCGGGCACGAGGACGTACTGCTTGAGACTGCGCAACATGAACTGATCTCCCATGAGGGGTGGGTGGTCCCCTCAAAGGTCGCCAGCTCAGGTAGCGCGGCCAGGTACACGCCGGGTTGCCGCAACGTTGCTCGCGGCACGATCCGGTCCCGTGTGTCAGTTCGTGCCGTACTGCTGCTTCAGCGTCAGGTAGTCACCGAGGCCGAGCCCGCGGTAGGCGGTGGAGCAGTCCGGGAGCCCGTCGGTCATCGTCTGCGACCCGTGCTCGGCGAACGGCACGTGCCCCAGGCCGAACGCGTGGCCGAACTCGTGCGTGACCGTGCCTTCGAGGTCCCAGCGCGACGAGCAGTCCGCGGGCGTCGTGGTGAAGAACAGGCCCTCGGTGTCGTCGATGAGGATATCGGTCTCGACGCTGCGGCCGTTCTCCTTGCCCCCGAACCACCAGATGCAGGTCACCGCGAGCAGCCCCTTCTCCAGCCGCCCGAACGAGACGGTGTTCTGGTTGTCCCGCTCGCCGCAGCCACCCGCCGGGGTCACGCCCGCCTTGTGGTCGGTGCGTCCGGCGTACGACTCCTGGATGCCGAGATTCGCCGGCAGCCCGCAGTCGTTGCGTCCGGTGTCCACGGTGGTCGCCGCGCTGCGCAGCGAGTTCACGACGGTGGTGCGGTCGCCGAGGTACGCGGGGATCGTCTGCTCGTTGACCCGCCAGCGCAACTCGTTGCGCCAGTGCATGCCCAGCCACGTGCCGGTCGGATCCGCGCACCGGCCGCCGCTGTCGGCCGCCCCGGCGAGCTCGGCGGTGGGTGGACCCGGAATCACCGGCAACCAGCCGCGCGCGACCGCGGCACGTGACACGTTCACCGACGCCGTTGGTGCGGTCAGTGAACCGGCCACGAGGACCAGCGCGAGCAGCTTTGCCAGACCAGTGTCGATCTTTGGCACAGAATCATTCTGGTCCGCGCGCCACCCCGAAGGGGTGACTTTCCGCAAACAGGGTGCCGACATGGCCCGCTGGATTCCCTTCTGCCGCCCGTCGACACCTCCCCGGCAACCCCATGTCAGACGTTCATCCCACCCTCACCGCACCCGCATCGGACAGCGCCGCACGGTCACGTTCCGTCATGCTTGCATCGCCGAAAGCCGCCCCCGAGGGAGTTGAAGATGACGAACCTGATCGCCAGGCTGCACGCCCGTCTCGTGCGCGACGACCGCGGCGCCGCCACCCTCGACGTCGGCCTCGTGGCCGTCCTGGTCGGCATGACCTCGGTGGCCGCCGTGACCCTGATCGGCGGCGACATCTCCACCTGGTGACCCTCCGTCCGCGGCTGCGCGCCGGCGTCAGACGGTGCGGGCGGGGACCGGGGCGTCGTGCAGGGGCAGGAGGCAGGTGACGATGGTGCCCTGGTCGAGGGCGGGGCCGGCCCAGATGTGGCCGCCGTGGCGTTCGACGATGGACTTCGTGATGGCCAGGCCCAGGCCGGTGCCCTGGCTCTGGAGCTCCTGCGAGCGGCTCGAGCGGAAGAACCGGTCGAAGATCTGGTCGAGCTCGGCCGGCGGGATGCCGATGCCGGTGTCGGCGACGGTGAGGCGGACCTGGGCACCGTCGAGGTCGGCGGTGAGGCGGGCGCTGCCGCCGGGCGGGGTGAACTTCAGGGCGTTGTCGAGGAGGTTGATGAGGACGCGTTCGAGCTGGTCGCGGTCGCCGTGCACGACGATGGGGGGATCGGGCAGGTCGATGTCGAGGTGGACGTCGCGCTGGCCGCGGACGGCCTGCAGGGCTTCCAGGGCGCCGGAGACGACGGCGCGGAGGTGGACGGGGCCAGCGTTGATCTTCACCTGGCCGGCCTCGATGCGCGACAACATGAGGAGGTCCTCGATGAGGGCGAGCAGGCGGCGGGCGTTGCGTTCGACGGCGGCGAGGAGACGGGCCTGGGGGCGCTGCACGGGGCCGGCGTCGCCGTCGACGATGACCTCGACGTTCCCGAGGATGCTGGTGAGCGGGGTCCGCAGCTCGTGCGAGACGGTGGCGACCAGGTCGGCGCGGACCTTGTCGAGCTCGCGCAGGCGGGCGGCGGCGGCCCGCTCGCGGTCCAGGGCGTGGCGCATCGCCTCGACGGTGCGGCGCTCCCGGGTGATGTCGCGGGCGACGGAGAGGTAGCCGGTGACCTCGCCGGACTCGCCGCGGATGACGCTGACGGTGAGGGAGACGGGCAGCGTGGCGCCGTCGCGGCGCACGTAGGTCCACTCGCGGGGCTCGGAGTCGCCGGCCTGGGCGGGCTCGAAGAGGGTGGCCAGGCCGGGCACCTCGGCAGGCAGGTGGAAGCGGTCGAGGGTGACGGCGCCGACGACGTCGGCGGCACGGTGGCCGAGGAGGCGTTCGGCGCCGGCGTTGAAGACGGTGACGGTGCCGCGCCGGTCGGTGCCGATGATGGCCTGCTCGGTGGCGGCGGCGAGGACGTCGGCGAAGAGGCGCTCGGTGTGCCGTTGCGTGGTGACGTCGAGGCCGGTGCCGATGACGTGGGTCAGGAGCTCGTTCTCGTCGGTGAGAGCGGTGTTGCTCCAGACGATGCGGTGGCGGCTGCCGTCGGCGGCGAGCCAGTCGTTCTCGAACGTGTTGGGGAACGCGTCGGCGGTGAGGTGGGCGAAGGCGTCGTCGCCGCGGCCGGTGTCGTCGGCGGACATGCCGGCGCTCCAGAAGGGGCGGCCGATGACCTCGTCGGCGGTGAAGCCGGTGACCTCCTCGCAGCGGCGGTTGAAGGCGGTGATCCGGCCGTCGGTGTCCAGCACCATGACGAGGAACCCGGCGCTGTCGAGGATCGCGCGGTTGAAGTCGCGTTCGCGGCTGACCTCGCGGGTCCGGGCGGCGAGCTCCGCGGCGGCGGCGCGGCTGCGGCGGACCCAGCTCTGCGCGGCGGACGCCATGAGGGCGCCGATCGCGAACACCAGCAGCCCGCGGCGCCACTCGTGCTCGAAGACGGCGGCGCTGCGCAGCATCGGCAGGGAGAAGACGACCGCCATCGCGACGACGCCGATCGCGGTGGCCGCGCGGCCGTGGTACAGCGCCAGCCAGAAGACGGGCAGCAGCGCGAGCGCGCCGTACCCGGCCGGGTCGTCGCCGGTCTCGGGGATGTTGAGCAGCGCGACGACGCCGAAGAAGCCCAGCGGCGGCGCGGCCTCGTAGATGGCCGGCAGGCGATGCCACGGCACGGTGACGGTCAGGCCGAGCAGCAGGGCGAGCACGACCACGGCGGACACGAGGGCCACGCGGTCGACCACGGGCCGGAAGAGGGCCGTGCCACAGGCGAGGATCGCCACGGTGAGGAACGGCGCGATGCGCCGCCAGCGGTCCGGGGCGCTCAGCGTCCGCAGGTCAGCGTCGCTGTAGAGCATGCCTTCAATTTTCGGCGGTGACGGCCCTAACGTCTGCCGATTGCGCCAGAACGAAGGCCGCGAGCAGCCAGAACGAAGTCCGCGAGCAGCGCCGGAACGGAAGGCGGGCAGCGTCGGTACGGAGGCCGCGAGCGGCGCCGGAACGGCAAGGCCGGCAGCGTCAGATACGGAAGCGGGCGACCAGGGCGTTCATGTCCTCGGCCATGCCGGCGAGCTGGCGGGCCGCCGCGAGCGACGTGTCCGCCTCCGTGGTGTTGCGCCCGGCGACGTCGGCGATGTCCGCGATGGTGGCGGCGATCTCGCCGGTACGGACGGCGACGTCGCTGACCGTCCGGCTGCTCTCCTGGGTCGAGGCCGTCTGCTCCTCGACGGCGCTGGCGATGGTGACCTGGAAGTCGTTGATGCGGGCGATGATCGAGCCGATCTCGCTGATCGCCTCGATGGCGTGCTCGGCGTCGGCCTGGATCTGCTCGACCCGCCGGCTGATGCCGTCGGTGGCGCGGGCGGTCTCCTGGGCGAGGTCCTTGACCTCCCCGGCGACGACGGCGAAACCCTTGCCCGCGTCGCCGGCGCGGGCGGCCTCGATCGTGGCGTTGAGGGCGAGCAGGTTGGTCTGCTCGGCGATCGAGGTGATCACCTTGACGACGTTGCCGATCTCGACGGACGAGGTGCCGAGGCGCGACATCATCGCGTTGGTCTGGTCGGCCATGCTGACGGCGTCGCCGGCGACCCGCAGGGCGTCGTTGGCGTTGCGGGAGATCTCCGCGATGGAGCCGCCCATCTCCTCGCTCGCCGACGCCAGCGTGTCGACGTTCAGCGAGACCTCGCCGGCGGCGTGGTTGGCCGCGCCGGCCCGGTCGCTGGCGAGCGCGGCCGCCGACACGATCCGCTGCGACGCGCCGGACAGCTCGTCGGCGGACGTGGCGACGGTGCGCGCCGACCTCGACAGCGCCTGCACGGTGCCGCGGACGCTGTCGATGGCCCGGTTGAGGTCGCGGGCCATCAGGCCGACCTCGTCGGTGGAGCCGACCGCCGAGGTGCGCGAGAGGTCGCCCTCGGCCATGCCGTTGAGCACGGAGGACACGTCGCGCAGCGGCGCGACGATGCCGCGCATGACGAGCCAGCTGATCGCGACGGTGAGCAGCAGGCCAATAACGCCGGCGGTGGAGAGGACGAGGACGGCCCGGTTGCGCTCGTCGCCGACGGACTTCGACGCGGCCGAGGCGACCCGTTCGAGGGCGTCGCCGACGCCGGGCAGCTTCGCCTCCACCTCGGAGAAGGCGGTCTGGAACTTCGCGTACGACGCCGGGTTGCGGTCGCCGCCGGCCGCCGCGGTGACCGTCTGGCCGGCGAGGTCGATGTAGTTCGCGATCGCCGGGGCGACGGCCTGCGCGGCCGCGCGGACGGAGGCGTCCATGCCCGGGGCGGTGAAGGTGGCGTGGACACCGCCGAGGATCTCGCTGTGGCTGGCGAGGTCGGCCCGCACCTCGGCCACCTCGGTGCCGGTGTCGCCGCCGCGGGAGACGGCCAGGAGCATGCGCAGCACGTCGCCGCGGATCGCGTCGTGGGCCATGTCGGCCTCGAGGGTCTCGCGGGTCAGCTTGCCCACGTGCTCGAGCTCCCGGGCCCGCTCCTCGCCGTCGGTCAGGGCACGCACCCCGACGAAGAGCAGCGCGCCGACGGTGACCAGGGCGACCGCGAGGACGGCGCCGAGTTTGACGGCGATCGGCCGGTTTCGGAGCCAGTTGCGCAGAGCGCCCATGACGTGCCCTTCTCGAGGCGTTATCCACCTGCCTATCGGCATCGGCGGAGACGTCCTGAGAAGTCGGGTTTGAACCCCGCTATTGCTGTTCGACGTCGGCGCGGAGCATGCGGCTCAGGGCCCGCACGGCGACGTCGCTGGGCGACGCGGCCTCGCGGTTGACCTTCTGGAGCTCGCGGTAGACCTCTTCGCGATGGACCTGGATGCTGCGCGGTGCCTTGATGCCCAGCCGCACGACGTCGCCGCGCACGTCGAGCACGGTGACGACGACGTCGTCACCGACCATCACGCTTTCCCCGGGACGTCGGGTCAGGACGAGCACAAGCCGCTCCTTCGCTGGGCGATACGCGAACAGTACCCGATATGCCGGTTGTCCGGGGTGAAAGACCCGATCAGGCGACGGCGACGAGCTTCTGCCGCACGGACAGGCCGCTGCGGGTCAGCACCAGCTGCACCGCGCGGCGACTCTGCTGGTCGAGCACTATGGGCGCCATCAGGTTGACGGTGGCGTCCTGGACGCCGTCGCCCGCGGTGACGACGAGCAGGACCAGCAGCCCGTCGGCGTCACTGACGCCGAGGGCGGCGAGGGAGTCGTCGTCGACCTCCGGCGCGTAGTCGGGGAAGAACTGCGCCGGCGGCACCACCAGGAACCGCAGCCCGGCGGAGTCGACGGAGGTCAGGGCATACAGCGCGCCCGTGTCCTCCAGGCGGACGAGCACGAACCGGCGGTCGTCCGGGAAGCCCGGCATCGGCGCAACGAAGTCGATCACCGGCAGCGTGGTGGTCTCTGGCTGTCCCACGGTCGCGACGCTCATGGATTCCTCACGTGTGTGCTGGCGGCGGGCCTACCGCAGGAAGTCGACCAGCGAAGGCTGGATCACCTTCGCGGTGGCGGCGAGAGCGGCCTGGTAGGCGGTCTGCTGCAGGGCGAGTTCGGTGATCGTCTTCGGCAGGTCGATGTCCTCGACATCGGACAGCTGCGCCTTGAGATCGATCACCCGATTCTGGGCAGTTTGCTGCATTTCGGACACTTGATTGTATCTGGAGCCGACCCCGGAGAGGCCCGCCTGGATGCGTTTCTGCGCCGTGTCGACCTCGGCGAGGTCCGACTGCAGGCCCGAGGGATTGCTGCGCAGGTGGTCGGCGATCGAGCCGAGCAGCTTGAACACGTTGCCGTTGCCGGCCTCCGGGCCGAAGACGTCCTCGGCGCCGGTGTCGACGCGGACGGTGGCGTTACCGCTGATCGTACGGTTGATCTTACCGTCGTCGCCCTGGTAGTCGCCGTTCTTGTCGTAAGCGATCGTGCCGGGGGTGCTGCCGCCGAAGATCGGCCGGTCGAGGTACGTGGTGTTCGAGAGGTTGATCATCGAGTCGCGCAGGTTGTCGACCTCCAGCGCGATCGCCTCGCGCGCCTCCGGGCTGCCGCCCGAGCCGCTCGACAGACCGGAGAGCACCAGCTCGCGCGCCCGGTTCATCTGCGTCGAGGCACTCTTCAGGGCCGTGTCGGCCATGTCCAGCCATCCCATTCCGTCGTCGGCGTTGCGCGAGTACTGGTTGAGCGTCGCCACGTCGGCACGGTGCTGCATCGCGATCACCGCGCCGCCGGGCGAGTCCGACGCCTTGGTGATGAGCTTGCCGCTGGACAGCTGGTTCTGCAGTTGCTGGTTGCGCGCGAGGTTGACCTGAAGGTTCGCCAGCGTGTTGCTGGCCATGGAGCGTTCCGTGACGCGGAAGCCGGGCATCCGTTCCCCCTACCGTTTCATGTTGATCAGCGAGTCGAGCGTGCTGTCGACCACCGAGATGACCTTCGCCGCCGCCTCGTACGCGCGCTGGAACTGCAGCATGTTGGTCATCTCCTCGTCGAGGCTGACGCCGGACCCCGCCTGTTCGGCGGCGGTCACGTCGTCGGAGATGACCTGCTGCGCGTCGGCGCGCCGGTTGACCGTCTGCGCCGCGATGCCGATGTCGACCACGTAGTTGCGGTACGTGACGTCGGCGCCCGTCTGGGCCTTCGCGAGGTCCGCCAGCGCGGTCGCGTTGTCGCCCTGGAACGGGTTGCTCGACGTGCTGGACGCGGCGACCTTCGTCGGGTCGGTGATCGCCACGCCGATGTCCCGGGCGTTCGTGCCGGAGAAGAAGGCACCGCCCTGCTGCGGCGTCGGGACCGTGGCGGGCGGCACCACGGTGATGTCCCAGCCCTGGGCGTGCTGGTCGTTGACGGTCTGGATGAGCAGGCCGGCAACCGTGTCGAGGCCCGTCACCGCGTTCGGGATGGTCGTGGTGAGCGACTCCAGCCGCGAGGCGATCCGGCCGGTGGAGATGGACACGGCCATGCCGTCGCTGAAGGTCACCGTCGACGGCGCGACGAGCCGGCCGTCGACGGCGGGCGAGCCGGACGCGACCAGCTCGCGTGCCGTGTCGCCCTGCACCAGCACTGCGCCGGCGAGCAGCACGTCCGTGGTGCCGTCCTCCTTGGGCCGGGCGGTCGCGCCGGTCAGCTCCGACAGCCGCAGCACCAGCTGGTCGCGCTTGTCGGTCAGCTCGTTCGTCGGCATGTCGGCGACCTTCGCCAGGGCGATCCGGGCGTTGAGGTCGGCGACCGAGGCGGTGGTCTGGTTGACCACGTCGACGTCGGCGGTGAGCTGCTCGCGCGTGGCGGAATACAGCTGCTCCAGGTTGGCCCGGGTGGTGCGCATCGACCCGGCGACCGTGTTGGCGCGGGAGAGCAGCTGGGTGCGGGCGGAGGTGTCGCCGGGGCGGTTCGCCACGTCGGACCAGGCGGACCAGTAGTCCGACAGCTGCGCCTGCAGCCCGGTGTCGCTGGGCTCGCCGAGCGCCTGCTCCACGTTGGCGTAGACGGTCTTCTGCGCCTGGAGGTACTCGTTGAGCCCGCGCTCGGCGCGGGTGCGGTTGGTCATGAACTCGTCGTGCAGCCGGGTGACGCCGGTGATCCTGACGCCGTCGCCGACGCCGCTGCTGATCGAGTAGCGGGCCGGCTCGGTCACGTTCTCGACCGGCGTGAGCTCCACCCGCTGCCGCGAATAGCCCTCGGTGTTGACGTTGGCGATGTTCTGGCCGGTGATGTCCAGTGCCCGGCGCTGCGCGTAGAGCGCGGACAGCGCGGTGTTCAGGCCGGAGAAGGTGCTCATCTACATCGCCTCGTCAATCAGCCGGTTGCGGGGGGCCGAACCGACGGTCTGCCCCCGCCGCCCATAGGTCTCGACGGAGCCCGCGACCGCCAGCATCGTCTCGCGGGCGGCCCGTGCGCCGGTGGTGAGGATGTCGCGGTTGGCCTCGGCAAGCGCGCTGACCTCGGCGGTCAGCGTCAGGAACGCCATGCGGTGCTGGTTGAGCAGGTCCGACCAGGGCGCCGGGGACGCCTCGGCGAGCTGGCTGAGGCTCGGGTTCGGGCCGAGCCCGAGGGAGGCGCCGATCGCCTCGACCTCGGCGGCCCGGACGACCTCCGTGCGCCGGATCTCATCCAGCACGACCTCGACCTCACGGGTGGCGTGCGCGAGCCAGCGGGTGCGCCCACCGGCCAGCACCAGCTGCTCCTCCTCGAGCTTGAACAGCAGCAGCTCCAGCATCTCGCGTTCCCGCCACAGGATGCTCGCGAGATCCGCCAGCCCCATGCCCGCTCCGCCCTTCACCGTGTCATCGATCGCTTCACCCATAGAGGTCGGCAGGTCGATGAGGGCCTTGAGTACAACCTCCCCGCAACTTTGCGTCACCGCGACCTGCACCCGTGGCTACCGAGGCTGGTTCTCGACCAACTCCTGCCACGAAGAGGTTGCCGTGACTGTCACCAGCGAAGCCCAGACCGAGACCCGGACCTCCCTGAACGCCGCGGAACTGGACGCCGCCGTGCGCAGCCACCTGCCCCTCGTCGGGCACCTGGTGCGCGAGATGCTCGGCCGGCTGCCCACGCACGTGTCCCGCGAGGACCTGATCTCGGCCGGGATGGCGGCGCTCGCGCACGCCGCGAAGGGCTTCGACCCCTCCAGGGGGATCCCCTTCGGCAGCTTCGCCACCACCCGTATCCGCGGCGCCCTCCTCGACGAGCTGCGCGGCCTCGACTGGGCCAGCCGCTCCGTGCGCACCCGCGCCCGCAAGGTCGAGACGACCACCCAGGAGCTGACCGCCGCCCTGGGGCGCACGCCGACCCAGGCGGAGCTGGCCGAGTCGCTCGGCGTGGCGCCCGAGGAGCTGAAGGCGATCGGCGACGACGTGCAGCGCGCGGTCGTGCTGTCGCTGCAGGGCTTCACCGCCGGCACCGCCGAGGACCTCGTGCCGGAGCGGACCCCGGGCCCGGAGGACCTGATCCTGCACCGGGAGAAGATCGGCTACCTGCACCACGCCGTCAACGCGCTGCCGGAGCGGCTGCGGTACGTGGTCACCGCGTACTTCTTCCAGGAGCGGCCGATGACCGACATCGCCGCGGAGCTGGGCGTCACCGAATCGCGGATCAGCCAGCTGCGCTCCGAGGCGCTCGTGCTGCTGCGCGACGGGCTCAACAACCACCTGGACCCGCAGCTGCTGAACGCCCCGGAGCGGGGCAACGGCTGTGTCGCCCGCCGGCGGGAGGCGTACTACAGCCAGATCGCGCGACAGGGCGACCTGAGTGCCCGGCTGGCGCACACGACGGCGCTCGGCATGCCCACCTCCGGCCTGGGAGACGCCGCCTGAGGACAACAACCAGTTAGCAACCCAGCGCGACCTTTTGTGTACCCAAAGTGACAGAGGCTGGATCTTGCCGGGGTTCCCGGCCCACGAAGACCCACTCCTGCCACGAAGAGGTTGCCGTGACTGTCACCATCCAGGAACGCAGCACCAGCGCCAGCACCAGCAACACGACCGCCCGCGAGCGGGACGACCTCGTCCGCACGCACCTGCCCCTCGTCGGGCACCTGGTGCGCGAGATGCTCGGCCGGCTGCCCGCCCACGTGTCCCGCGAGGACCTCGTGTCCGCCGGCATGGCCGCCCTCGCCCACGCCGCGAAGGGCTTCGACCCCTCCAGGGGGATCCCCTTCGGCAGCTTCGCCACCACCCGCATCCGCGGCGCCCTCCTCGACGAGCTGCGCGGCCTCGACTGGGCCAGCCGCTCCGTGCGCACCCGCGCCCGCAAGGTCGAGACGACCACCCAGGAGCTGACCGCCGCCCTCGGCCGGACGCCGACCCAGACGGAGCTCGCCGAGGCCCTCGGGGTCGCGCCGGAAGAGCTCAAGACGATCGACGACGACGTCCAGCGGGCCGTGGTGCTGTCGCTGCAGGGCTTCACCGCCGGCACCGCCGAGGACCTCGTCCCCGAGCGGACCCCGGGCCCCGAGGACCTGATCCTGCACCGCGAGCGGATCGGCTACCTGCACCACGCGATCGGCGCGCTGCCCGAGCGGCTGCGCGCGGTCGTCACGGCGTACTTCTTCGAGGAGCGCCCGATGAACGACATCGCCCGCGAGCTGGGCGTGACGGAGAGCCGGGTCAGCCAGCTACGGGCGGAGGCGCTCATGCTGCTCCGCGACGGGCTCAACAACCATCTCGACCCGCACCTGCTGAACGCGCAGGAGCGTGCCGGCGGCTGCGTCGCCCGCCGCCGGGAGGCCTACTACAGCCAGATCGCCGGCCAGGGCGACCTGAGCGCCCGGCTGGCGCACACGACGGCCCTCGGCATCCCGTTCAACCTCTGACCGAAAGACCCGGTTCCGCAGCGGAACCGGGTCTTTCGCGGTTATAGTTGAGTTGCGGAATATTTCCTCGGCAGATTCCTCATGCCCCGGACGCTGACGCCGATGTCATCGGCGAGCGAGCCAAGGACGGCTCGCGCAGCACGGCCCGGATCAAGGAGGAATCACCATGGGTCTTCGTATCAACAACAACATCGCCGCGCAGAACGCCTACCGGAACCTGTCGACGACCGACAGCCAGATGAGCAAGTCGCTGGAGCGTCTGTCGTCCGGTTACCGGATCAACCGGGCCGCGGACGACGCGGCCGGCCTGTCGATCAGTGAGGGCCTGCGGTCCCAGATCGGTGGCCTGAAGGTCGCGGTCCGCAACGCGCAGGACGGCATCTCGGTCGTGCAGACCGCTGAAGGTGCGCTCACCGAGACGCACTCGATCCTGCAGCGTATGCGTGACCTGTCGGTGCAGGCGTCCTCGACCGGTTCGCAGGACACCGACGCCCGTACCGCGGCGCAGACGGAGTTCACGCAGCTGAACGCCGAGCTCGACCGCATCTCCACCACCACGTCCTTCGGTGGCCAGAAGCTGCTCGACTCGAGCGCCTCCTACACCGGCACCTTCCAGGTCGGCGCCAACACGTCGACGGCGGACTCCATCGCCGTGAACCTCGGTACCGCCGCCTTCGGCAGCGTCACCGGCGTCACCGGCTTCGACTCGACCGGCCTCGGCACCGCCAGCCTCGACCTGGTGACCGGCGCCTCGGCCGCCATCACCGCGATCGACACCGCGATCAAGGGCATCTCGACCGCGCGGGCCACGCTCGGTGCGTACCAGAACCGGTTCGAGCACACCATCAACAACCTCAACACCACCGTGGAGAACCTGTCGGCGTCCGAGTCCCGCATCCGCGACACGGACATGGCCCAGGAGATGGTGTCCTTCACCCGCTCGCAGATCCTGACCCAGGCCGGCACCAGCATGCTGGCCCAGGCGAACCAGGCGCCGCAGAACGTCCTGTCCCTGCTGCGTTAACAGATCCCCCCAACCACACGAGCAACACACACACGCACCATCCTCCTCAGTCGATGACACACGGCGGCGCCCCCACCCACGGGGGCGCCGCCGCTGTTTTTCCCGGGAAATTGCTGCCCAGAACCCTTATGCGGCACGACCGGGTGCCGATGTTGAGAACGACCGGGCCACGGATGGCCCGGCCAGTGACCCGATTCAAGGAGGAACTTTATGGGTCTTCGCATCAACAACAACATCGCTGCTCAGAACGCCTACCGTAACCTGTCGGTCACGGACGGCCAGATGAGCAAGTCGCTGGAGAGGCTGTCGTCGGGTTACCGGATCAACCGTGCCGCCGACGACGCGGCAGGTCTCTCGATCAGCGAGGGTCTTCGGTCCCAGATCGGCGGCCTGAAGGTCGCGGTGCGCAACGCGCAGGACGGCATCTCGGTCGTGCAGACCGCTGAAGGTGCTCTCACCGAGACGCACTCGATCCTGCAGCGTATGCGTGACCTCTCCGTTCAGGCGTCGTCCACGGGTTCGCAGGACACCGATGCGCGCACGGCCGCGCAGACCGAGTTCACTCAGCTGAACGCTGAGCTGGACCGGATCGCGACCACCACGTCGTTCGGCGGGCAGAAGCTGCTCGACCCGACGGCAAGCTACACGGGTACTTTCCAGGTCGGCGCCAACACGGCGTCCGCCGATCAGATCGCGGTCAACCTCGGCACCGCCGCCTTCGGTGGGGTCGCCGTGACCGGCTTCGACTCGACCGGCCTCGGGGTCGACTCGCTCGACCTCGTGACGGGAGCGTCGGCGGCCATCACCGCGATCGACACGGCGATCAAGGGTATTTCGACCGCTCGGGCCACGCTCGGTGCATACCAGAACCGGTTCGAGCACACCATCAACAACCTGAACACAGCCGTGGAGAACCTGTCCGCCTCGGAGTCGCGCATCCGGGACACGGACATGGCCTCCGAGATGGTGTCGTTCACCCGCTCGCAGATCCTGACCCAGGCCGGCACGAGCATGCTGGCCCAGGCCAACCAGGCGCCGCAGAACGTCCTCTCCCTGCTGCGCTAGAGGAGCTGGAGTCGATGGCCTGACGAGGGCATGACAGGGCACGGCACCCACCCAGGGCGCCGTGCCCTGCCAGTCTCCAGCCGCCCCACCGCGAGCGGCGGGTCCCGCACGGGGGGTTCCCACCCCGCGGCCCCCCATGCGCCGCTGCGCGGCGCACTCAAGCCTTTTCTCCTCAACTCCTCCCGGGCTCGGCCGATCTGCCCCGTGAACAGGCCACGGAGGGCCGGACCGAGCTCAAGGAGGAACTGTCATGGGTCTCAGGATCAACAACAACATCGCCGCGCAGAACTCCTACCGGAACCTGTCGGTGACCGACAACCAGATGAGCAAGTCGCTGGAGAAGCTGTCGTCCGGCTTCCGGATCAACCGGGCCGCCGACGACGCGGCCGGCCTCTCCATCAGCGAAGGCCTGCGCTCGCAGATCGGTGGCCTGAAGGTCGCGGTCCGCAACGCACAGGACGGCATCTCGGTCGTGCAGACCGCTGAAGGCGCGCTCACCGAGACGCACTCCATCCTGCAGCGCATGCGCGACCTGTCCGTGCAGGCGTCCTCGACCGGTTCGCAGGACTCCGACGCGCGGACCGCCGCGCAGACCGAGTTCACGCAGCTGAACGAGGAGCTGAACCGGATCGCGACCACCACGGCCTTCGGCGGGCAGAAGCTGCTCGACCCGACGGCCAGCTACACGGGCACGTTCCAGGTCGGCGCCAACACCGCGTCCGCGGACCAGATCACGGTCAGTCTCGGCACCACCGCCTTCGGCGGGGTCGCCGTGACCGGCTTCGACTCGACCGGCCTGGGGACCGACGCACTGGACCTGGTGACCAACGCCTCCGCGGCGATCACCGCGATCGACACGGCCATCAAGGGCGTGTCGACCGCCCGGGCGACGCTCGGTGCGTACCAGAACCGGTTCGAACACACCATCAACAACCTGAACGTCGCCGTGGAGAACCTGTCCGCGTCCGAGTCCCGGATCCGTGACACGGACATGGCCCAGGAGATGGTCTCGTTCACGAGATCGCAGATCCTGACGCAGGCCGGCACCAGCATGCTGGCCCAGGCCAACCAGGCGCCGCAGAACGTGCTGTCGCTGTTGCGCTGACAGCGCTCGTAAGGCGGGGAGGGGACCGAGGTTTCCTCCCCGCACGCGTGTATCGCAGTTCTTCTGCGCTTCTTTAGGGGGTTCCACCATGGGTAGCGTCGACGGCCTGATCTCGGGCATGAGCACCTCGTCGGTCATCAGCGGCCTGATGCAGGTCGAGGCCGCCCCACAGACCGCCCTCAAGGCCAAGGTGGCCACGCAGCAGAAGGTCGTCACCGCGTACCAGGGCATCAACACCAAGATGAAGGCCCTGCTCACCGCGTCCAAGGCGCTGGTGGACCCCACCGCCTGGAAGGGCGGCGTCGCCACGTCGAGCTCGGACGCCGCCACCGCGACCACGACGTCGAGCGGCGCGCAGAGCGGTGCGCTGTCCTTCCGCGTGAACAAGCTGGCCGCCGCTCACGCGGTCGTCTTCAACAGCACGGTCGCCGCGACCACCGACACGATCATGAGCGGCTCGTCGTTCCAGATCGACGTCAACGGCACGCCGAAGACGGTCAACGTCACCGACACGTCGCTCAAGGGCGTCGTCGACGCGATCAACAAGACCCCCGACCTCGGCGTGAAGGCCACCGCGTTCCAGGTCTCCCCCGGCCAGTACACGATGCAACTCACGTCGACGACGACCGGCTCCGCCTCGACCTTCGACTTCACCAGCGGCGGCAACCCCTTCACCCTCGGCGCCGAGCAGATCGTCTCCACGGGCGCGGACGCCGAGCTGCTCGTCGGCGACCCGGCCACCCCGCTGAAGGTGACGTCGTCGACGAACACGTTCAAGGACCTGATGAACGGCCTGACCGTCACCGCCACGAAGGTGCAGCAGCCGACCGACCCGCCGGTGACCGTCACTGTCGCCCGCGACAACGAGGGCATCGCCACCAAGGTCCAGGCCATGATCGACGCGGCGAACCAGGCGCTGTCGGAGATCTCCAGCCAGACCAAGAACAAGAGCGGCTCGGTCCCCGGCGGCCCGCTCGCCGGCAACAGCATCATGTCGCAGGTCGCCAGCAACGTGCTCAACACCGTCTCCGGCGGCACCGCCAGCAACGGCAGCTACAAGGACGTCGGCATCGAGCTGACCCGCGACGGCCAGCTCACGTTCGACAAGGCGAAGTTCATCGCGGCGCTCGACGCCGACCCGGAGAAGACGCAGGCGCTCTTCATCGACACCGCCCAGACGGACGTCACCCTGAAGACGGGCCTCGCCGACAAGCTGTCCGGCGTGGCGGACACGGCCACCCAGACCAACACCGGCACGCTGTCCCGGCTGATCACCAGTGGCAACGACGCGATCACGGACCTCAACCACCGCGTCGACGACTGGGACGTCCGGCTGCAGGCGCGGCAGGCGACGCTGCAGAAGCAGTTCGGCGCCATGGAGACCGCGCTCGGCAAGCTGAAGAACCAGGGCAGCTGGCTGTCCGGCCAGCTCGCCTCGCTCGGTTAGGCCCTGCTCCCCCTCAGGCCACTGGAGATCGAATGACCACACAAGCCCTGCGCAACCGCTACGTCAGCGACAGCGTCGCGACGGCTCCCCCGTCCCGGCTGCTCGTCATGCTGTACGACCGGCTGGTGCTCGACCTGATGATCGCCGGCCAGTCGCTGGAGACGGGCGACAAGCCGACGGCGTCGGCGCGGATCCAGCACGCCCAGGAGATCATCATGGAGCTGCGGGCGACGCTGGACCCCACCGCGTGGAGCGGAGGGCCGGGCCTCTCCTCGCTGTACAGCTACCTGATCACCGAGCTGGTCCAGGCCAACGTCACCGGTGACCGGGGCAAGGTCGAGGCCGTGCAGAGCTTCGCCGAGCAGTTGCGCGACGCATGGCGGGAGGCGGCCGCGCAGGTGATCGGGTCCGGGCCGTGACCACGCCCCAGGGCGAGGCCGGCGGCGAGTGGGACGAGGCGTGGGTCGCGGCGCTCGACGCGATGGAGCTCGAGGCCGACGAGGTCGAGCAGATGCTGCGGCACCGCGACGTGCTGGAGGCCGCACCGGTGACGGCGGTGACGTTCAGCCCGCCGGAAGGGCTCGGCCCGCTGCCGATCGCGCTCGCGGACCGGGCGCGGCGGCTCGTACAACGGCAGCTCGACCTCTCCAGGGAGCTGACGATCGCGATCGCCGGCAACCGCCAGCAGGCGCGGCTGGTCAACCGGCTGCACCGCGAGGCGGCCGAGACCGTGCCCGTCTACGTGGACAACCGCACCTGAAGGATCCGGGGCAGAAAGCGCCCGCAACCGAAAAGCACTGCGAATGCGCCCGAAACTGCCGATGACACCGGCATGACCCACATCCCGGTGTCCGTGATCGTCGCCGCTGGGGGCAGCGCTGACGACTTCCACGCCTGCCTGCTGTCGCTGCGCGCCTCCCTCGGCCTGCGCGACGAGGTGGTCTGCGTGCTGCCGTCGGACCGCGCCGACCTGCGCGCCGAGCTGCGCGGCGAGCAGTGGCTGAAGGTGATCGAGTCGCCCGCCGGGGCAGGGGCCGCCGAGCGGTGGGCCGCCGGCGTCGACGCGACCCGCCACCCGATCATCATCCTCGTCGACGGTGACGTCGTGCTGTCCGCGCACTGGCTCGACCCCGTCCTGGAGCCCTTCGGCGACCCGTCCGTGGTCGCCACCGGCCCGCGCTGCCACAACAGTTTCGGCCCCCAGCAGGCCGAGCTGCCGAAGGAGGCGATGGCCAGCGCGGCGGCGTTCAAGGCGTTCGCCAGGCAGTGGCGGCAGGACCATCGCGGCGAGTTCAGCGACGTGGACCGGCTCGGGCCCGTGTGCGTGGCGATCCGCCGCGACGCGCTCGCGATCGCCGGCGGGCCGACCGCCGACCTGCCCTGGGACGGGCTCGCGGTGCAGGGGCGCGTCACCGTGGCGCACGCGGCGCTGGTGGCGCACGTGGCGTCGACGGACTGCGGGCTGCGCGGCGAGTTCACCGACGAGCCCGGCGCGCCGCTGATCAGCGCGGCGCTCATCGTGAAGGACGAGGCCGACGTGCTGGCCCGGTCCCTGGACGCGCTGCGCGACCTGGTCGACGAGATCGTCGTCTACGACACCGGCTCGACCGACGACACGGTCGCGATCGCCCGCGCCCACGGCGCCCGGGTCGTCGAGGGGTACTGGAACGAGCACTTCGGCGACGCCCGCAACCGCTGCCTGGAGCACTGCCGCGGCACGTGGGCGCTGTGGGTCGACGCCGACGAGATCTTCACCGGCGACGCGAAGGCGGTGCGGGCGGCCGTCGCCGCCGGCGGCGACGCCCGGGCCTTCTTCGTCACCATCGACAACCAGGAGGGCCACGAGGGCGGCTCCGGGCACAGCACCATCTACTTCCCCCGGCTCTTCCGCAGGTCGCCGTCGCGCCTGTACGGGCGGCTGCACGAACAGGTCGTCGACCGGGTCACCGGGACCGCCATGGTCGGCCCGCAGCTGACCACGGCGGTGCTCACCCACGTCGGCTACACCGCGCTGCGCAGGACGGTGAAGAGCAAGGCCGAGCGCAACCTGCGGCTGGCGGAGCTCGCCGCGGAGGACGTCAGCGGGATCACCGCCATCGGCAACCTCGCCCGCGCCCAGATCGGCTCCGGGCACATCGAGGAGGCCATCGAGACGTCCCGCCGCGGCCTGGAGCAGGCGAAGGAGAACAGCCACCGGGTCCTGTTCCTCAAGATCCTCGCCGACGCGTACCTCGCCCTGAAGCGCCTGACCGAGGCGAACGAGACCATCGAGGAGCTGCGCAGGATCGCCAGCACCGCGTTCACCGTCGACGAGCACGAGGTCAAGCTGCGCTTCGCCGAGGGCGACTACGAGCGGGCCCTGGAGATCGTCGCGGCGCTGCCGGAGTCGGGCATGAACGACCTGCTGTACGGCGTCGGCAAGGGCCGCTTCGCCGGGCTGCACATCGACGCGCTCAGCCGGCTGGACCGGAACCAGGAGGCGGCGGAGCAGCTGCGGCGGTCGCTGCGGGAGGGACGGGTGCCGGTGCCGGTCGCCCGGATGGCGCAGGTGCTGGGCGCCGCGGACGGCAGTCTCGCGGAGGTCGCCGAGCTGCTGCCCCGCGAAGGGGTGCGCGGGCTGCTCTTCGGCATCGCGGAGGCGCCGCCGGAGGCCGCCGACGAGCTGCTGGAAGCATTGTGGCGCCGGTACCCCGGCGAGCCGACGGTGCTGACCGTCGCGGCCCGGGTCGGCCGGCTGGTCCCGCTGATCCGGGCGATGGAGTGGTCGGCGCGGCTGCGGCAGCACGGGTTCGCGGAGCGCTGCACGCTGCTCGCCCTGTCCGGCAACTCGCGGCGCACGCCGCGGGAGCGGACCCTGGCGGCGGCGATCGCCCTGGAGATGTTCCACGACGAGGCCGCGCTGCCGCTGCTGAACGAGGCCCTCGCGGCGGTGCCCGACGACCAGAGCGCCCCGGTCCTGGAGGAGATGCGCGTCCTCGCCCCGAAGGTGTCCGGCTCCATCGAGCTCGCCGACGCCTGAAACACCGCTGACTGAGCACCGGCACGCAGACGCCAACGCGCAGCAAGGCCGACATGCCGGCACCTCGAACGGCCGGACGGTCAACCTCCCCGGACATGCCCGCTGTGCGAACATGTCCGACATTTCGGTTATGTCGGTGAGCGGAGCGAGTCGACATAACCGGGGCGGCGTCCGCGGAACCGAAGCGGCGTCCGCGGATCGGTGAGCGGAGCGAGTCGACATAACCGAAGCAGCGTCCGCGGAACCGAAGCGGCGTCCGCGGAACCGAAGCGGCGGAAAAGCGGCCGGCACCGCCCCTTGTGGGACGGTGCCGGCCTTTGCGTGGCTGCGGGGTCAGCGGCCCGCGCCGACCAGCTCGCCCTCGATCACCGGGGCGGGCGGCCGCGGCGCCTCACGGGGGCGCATGAAGCGCGGCGCCCACCAGTTGGCGTTGCCGAGCAGGGTCATCAGCGAGGGCAGGACGACCGCGCGGATGATCGTCGCGTCGAGCAGGATCGCGGCGGCGAGGCCGACGCCGAGCTGCTTCATGTCGATGGTGCTCAGCGTCGCGAAGATGGAGAACACCGCCACCATCACGATCGCCGCGCTGGTGACCACGCCGGCGGAGCCCGTGATGCCGTGCGCCACCGCCTCGCGGGTCGGCATGCCCTGCTTGACCGCCTCGCGGATGCGGCTGACGACGAAGACGTGGTAGTCCATCGACAGGCCGAACAGCACCACGAAGAGGAACAGCGGCAGCCACGACACGACCGCGTCCATGGACGTGAAGCCCAGGATGCCCTCCGCCCAGGTGCCCTGGAAGATCAGGACGACCAGGCCGTAGGACGCGCCGGCGGAGAGCAGGTTGAGCGCGATCGAGGTGACCGCGACGACCACCGAGCGGAACGTGAAGGCCATCACCAGGAACGTCAGCACCAGCACGAACCCGACGACCAGCGGCAGCTTGTGCTTGACGTGGTCGGCGTAGTCGACGTCGGCGCCGACGAACCCGCCGACGGCCGCGTCCGAGCCCGCCTTCACGCCCGGCACCTTGCCGACGGTCTGCGGGACCATGACCTCCCGCAGCTTGTCGAGGGACTCCTTCGCCTGCTCGGAGCGGCCGGCGAACGGGGTGGCGACGTCGAGCACGGCGACCTTGCCGTCGGCGGACACCTCGACGTCGGGCGCTGCCCCAGCCGGAAGGTCGAGGGGTGCGAACAGCGGGTCGGCGGCGGCCGCCTTCGCCAGCTCGGTCAGCGCGGCCTTCGTGGCGTCGAGCTGGCCGGCCGGGACTCGGACGGCGACGGTGTGCACGGTGCCGTTGCTGGGGTACGCCTTCACGAGCCGGTCGTAGGCCTGCATGGCGGGCGTCGTGCGCGGCAGGTCCTCCATGCCGGGGAAGCTCAGCCGCATGCTCAGCGCCGGCGCGGCGAGCGCCAGCAGCGCCAGGACCGAGATCGCCAGCGTGGCCACCGGGCGGCGCAGGGCGGGCCGGAGGATGAAGCTCCAGACCTTCGACTGGCCCTCGCCCTCGGCGCGGGGCCGGGTGAGGCGCCACAGCACCGGGACGCGGGGCCGGTCGATCCAGCGGCCGAGCTTCGACAGCAGCGCCGGCAGGACGGTCAGCGAGCCGATCACGGAGACGAGCACGACCAGGATCGAGCCGACGGCGAGGGACGAGAAGACCACGTCACCGGCGAGGAACAGGCCCGCCATCGCGATCGTGACGGCGACGCCGGAGACGACGACCGCGTGCCCGGACGTCTCGGCCGCGATCTCGACGGCGTCGAGGTGCTTGCGGCCCTTCGCCCGTTCCTCGCGCTCCCGGCGCAGGTAGAACAGGGAGTAGTCGACGCCGACGGCCATGCCGATGAGCAGGATGACGCTGGCGGTGGTGTCGGTCGACGGCACCAGGTGCGAGGCGAGCGTCGAGAGGCCGAGCGCGGCCGCGACCGACGACAGCGCCAGCAGCACCGGCACGCCGGCGGCGATGAGCGCGCCAAACGCGACGATGAGGATCGCGAACGTCACCGGCAGGCTGAGGAACTCGGCCCGCTGGAAGTCCTTGCCGAGCGTGTCGTCCATGGCCTGGCCGATGGACTCGCCGCCGGTCTCCTCGACCCGCAGCCCGGGGTGGGCGCGCTGCACGCCGGCGGTGGCGTCGCGCAGCTTGCCGACGCGGTCCTGGGCGGTCTCGGGGTCGCCGCTCATGGTGACCCGGACCAGCAGCGCGCCGCCGTCGTGGGAGGGCAGCGGGTCGCTCACCGAGGCGACCTCGGGCAGCGCCTTCATCGCGGTCGCCACGTCGGCGGCGGCCTTGTCCGCGGCGGACCGGTCCAGGGCGCCGGACAGCGGGGTGATGAGGACGCTCTCCGTCGCCGGGTTGTCGAAGTGGCCCTCGTTGACGATGACGTCGGCCCGGCCGGACTCGCCGATGGCCTGGTCGGAGTTGCTCGCCTCGACGGTGCCCGCCATTGTCCCGCCGATGAAGCAGACAGCGACGAACACGACCCACAGAGCGATTGCGCGCCAAGGGTGCTCCGCGCTCCAGCGCGCCACCCGTACGGTAACTGGTCTCTTCTCCACGCAAGAGACGCTATGGATTCCGCGCCCCGCGAACATCCGGGCTGCACCCGACGCGCACCCGGATTCGGGCATTGGGGGTTTTCCCCGAGGCCGATTTCCTCAACCCGGGCCGACGTGCGCCGATGGCTCCAATGAGCAAGGATCGCTCACTCCAGGTGCCAGGGACCGGCGACACACCGCAACAAGCCGTTTTTCGGTGGACGGGAGCGTCCCAGCCGTGTTCGAAGACGTCACGTCGGTCACCCTGCACAGCGCCCTGACGGGGCTGGCGAAACGGCAGCGGGTGATCGCCGACAACATCGCCAACATCGAGACGCCCGGCTTCCTCGCCGGGCGGGTGTCCTTCGAGGACTCCCTGCGCACCGCCGTCGAGGCCGGCCGGCCGCAGGACACGACGATCGCCGTGGCCCGGTCGCTGGAGCCGACCCGCGAGGACGGCAACAACGTCAACCTCGACCACGAGGTCCTCTCCAACATCGACACCGGTCTGCGGTACCAGACGATGCTGCGCGGCGTGGACGACAAGTTCGGCCTCCTGCGGACCGCGATCAGGGGCTGACGATGACCATCTTCAGCGCCATCGGCATCGCCGGCACGGGCGTCACCGTCTACCGCAAGTGGCTGGACGCGGTCGCCGACAACGTCGCCAACATGAACGACGCGCAGTCGACGTCGGGCCAGGTGTTCCGCGCCCGCTACGTGCAGGCCCGCGCCGTCGACTACGGCACCGGGGAAGGCGGCGCGGTCGTGGCCGGCACCGCGCTGGGCGATCCGAAGGGGCGTCTGGTGTACGAGCCGGAGAACCCCCTCGCCGACCGTGAGGGCTACGTCAAGTACCCCGACATCGACCTCGGCTCGCAGATGACACAGATGATCATGGCGCAGCGCGCCTACCAGGCGAACCTCACGGTGGTCGACCGGGCGAAGGACGCCTACCAGGCCGCGATCCAGATCGGGAAGGGCTGAACATGACCATCGACGCCGTCGGGGCCGTCAGTGCCCTTCCCGCGCTCCCGCCGATCTCCGCGTCCGACTCGAGCGCCCCGTCGTCGTCCGGCACCGACTTCGGCGCCATGGTCACGCAGGGCCTCCAGCGGCTGCAGCAGGTGCAGGACAACGCCGACCACCTCGCCGTGCAGGCCGCCACCGGCAGCCTGACCGACGTGCACGACTACATGATCGCCGCGACCGAGGCGAACCTCGCGACCAGCCTCACCGTCGCCGTGCGCAACCGGGCCCTTGAGTCCTTCAACGAGATCATGAGGATGCAGGCCTGATGCGTGACCGGCTCACCGCCCTCATGCGGCGGGGGACCGACGGCTGGAAGGCCTTCACCCCCGGGCAGCGGGCGGTCACGATCGTCGCCGTGCTCGCCCTGGCGATCGGCGGGTACTTCTTCGCGACCTGGGCCGGCAAACCGACCATGGCGCCGCTGTTCTCGAACCTGGCCGCCACCGACGCGAGCGCGATCGTCGACAAGCTCAACGCCGACGGCGTCACCTACACGTTGTCCGACGGCGGCAGCACCATCAACGTGCCCAGCGACCAGGTGTACAGCCTGCGGATCTCGATGAGCGGGGCCGGCCTGCCCGCCGCGGGCGACGCCGGCTACTCGCTGCTGGACAAGCAGGGCATCATGACCAGCGAGTTCATGCAGCAGGTCACCTACCGGCGGGCCCTGGAGGGCGAGCTCGGCAAGACGATCGAGGCGATCAACGGCGTCAACAAGGCCACCGTGCACCTCGCGATCCCGCAGAAGGACGTCTTCACCGACGACCAGGTCGCGCCGACCGCGTCGGTGCTCGTCGACACCGGCACGAAACCGCTGCCGGGCGGCGCCGTCACGTCGATCGTGCACCTGGTGTCCTCCAGCGTCGAGGGGCTCGAACCGAACGCGGTCACGGTCGTCGGCGCCAACGGCAAGGTCCTGTCCAGCGCCGGCGACGGCCCGGGGTCCGCCCCTGACGGGCAGTCCGGCCAGACGACCGCCTTCGAGCAGCGGCTCAACAGCGCGCTGCAGAACATGCTCGACACCGTCGTCGGGCCGGGGCACTCCGTCGTGCAGGTGACCGCCGACCTCGACTTCGACGCGACCGAGACCAAGACGCAGAAGTACGTCGCGGATCCGGCCGTGCCGCCGCTGTCGGAGTCCAAGTCGTCCGAGCAGTACACGGGCGGCAACGGCACCCCGGTCGGCGGCGTCCTCGGCCCGGACAACATCCAGGTCCCCAACGGCACCGGCGCCGGCGGCGACGGGACCTACCAGCAGTCCACCGAGACCCGCAACAACGCCGTCGGCATGGTCACCGAGACGAAGAAGACCGCGCCCGGCGCGGTGCGCAAGCTCGCCGTCGCCGTCATCGTCGACAGCTCCGTGGCGAAGGTCGACGAGGCGCAGCTGCAGCAGCTCGTCTCCTCCGCCGTCGGCCTCGACGCGACCCGCGGCGACCAGATCGCGGTCAGCTCGATGGCGTTCGACACGACCAAGGCCACGGCCGAGCAGAACGCGCAGGCGGAGGCCGCGAAGGCCGAGAAGAGCGAGCTGCAGCAGAAGTACATCCAGATGGGCCTGATCATCCTGGCCCTGCTGGTCCTGCTGATCCTCGCGGCGATCTCCAACCGCCGCCGGCGCAAGCGGGAGAAGGTGCAGCTGACCGAGCAGCAGAACGCGGCTCTGGAGGAGATGCAGGCGGCGATCGAGGCGGCCCGCGCCAAGCTCGCCCTGGAGGGTCACGGCGGCATCGGCGGCGCCCACGAGCTCGAGGGCGCCGGCGGGCCCGGCGAGGAGTTCGACCGCGACGGGCGCTTCCGGGACATCACCCAGATGGTCGAGAAGCAACCCGACGAGGTCGCGCAGCTGCTGCGCGGCTGGCTCGCCGACCGGCGCGGCTGAGCGGGCCGGTTGACCGATGACGACCGGGGAGATGACGGGGCTGCGGAAAGCAGCCATCCTCCTTGTCCAGATGGGCAAGGAGGACGCCGCGAAGATCATGGCGCATCTTCGCGAGGCCGAGGTCGAGGAGCTAACCGCCGAGATCATGCGGCTCGGGCAGGTCGAGGGCGACATCGCCGACGTGGTGCTCGAGGAGTTCCACGACATGGCGACCGGCCACCGGTACGTGGGGCAGGGCGGCCTCGACTTCGCCCGCGACCTGCTGGAGGCGTCACTCGGCCGCGAGCGGGCCGGCGAGATCGTCGGCCGGCTCAACACCGTCTTCATGGACGTGCCGTTCGGCTTCCTCGGCCAGGCCGACCCGCGCCAGCTGCTGTCGTTCCTGCAGGACGAGCACCCGCAGACGATCGCGCTGGTCCTCGCCCACATGACCGCCACCCAGGCGTCGCAGATCCTCGGCGGGCTCGCCCCCGAGCTGCAGGCCGACGTCGCGCACCGCATCGCCGTCATGGACCGCACCTCCCCCGAGATCATCCGCAAGGTGGAGGCGACCCTGGAGCGCAAGATGTCCTCGGTGCTCCAGCCGAGCGACCTGTCCGCGGTCGGCGGCCTCGAACCGCTCGTCGAGATCATCAACCGGACCGACCGGGCCACCGAGCGGCTGATCCTCGAAGGGCTCGCCGGGCGCAACCCGGAGCTGGCGGAGGAGATCCGCTCGAAGATGTTCATGTTCGAGGACATCGTGTCCCTCGACGACCGCTCCATCCAGCTGGTGCTGCGCCAGGTGGAGACCAACGACCTCGCGACCGCGCTCAAGGGCGTCCGCGAGGAGGTCCGCCAGAAGGTCATGAAAAACCTCTCCGAGCGTGCCGCGGAGAACCTCGCCGACGAGATCGAGATGCTCGGCCCGGTCCGCCTGCGCACCGTCGAGGAGTCCCAGGCGAAGATCGTCCAGGCGATCCGCACCCTGGAGGAGTCCGGCCAGATCACGATCCGCCGAGGGGACGACGATGAGTTCGTCGGCTGAGTATCCGCTCGCCTTCCCGCCGCCGGCGAAGAAGCGCGCGGGCACGCCACGCCCGGCGTTCCCGCCGCCGCCCCCGCCGCCACCGACACCCGCGACCCGCGCGTTCCCGCCGCCGGAGACCCCCTCGACCGTCCAGTACGGCGAGAGCGTCCTCACCGACGACCGCGCCGGCGCCGCGCCGCAGGCCCGGTTCGACGTCGACCTCCGGGAGCGCGAGACGTTCCCGCCGGAGCTCGTCGAGCGGGTCCGCGAGGAGGCGGAGGCCGCCGGGTACGCCGCCGGGTGGGCACAGGGCATGCGGGAGGCGAAGACCGGCGCCGAGGCGCAGGCCGCGAGGGTCGCCGCCGAGGCCGTGGCGGCCGCCGAGGGGCACCGCCGCCGCATCGAGTCGGCCCTGCGGGCGATCGACGCCGCCGCCGGCACGCTGGAGCGCCGGGCGGTGCCGGCCGCGCAGGACATCGAGGACCAGATCGTGGCGACTGCGTTCGCGCTCGCCGAGGCGGTCCTCGGCCGGGAGCTGCGGACCGCGACCGAGCCCGGCCGGGAGGCCCTCGCACGGGCGCTCGCACTCGTGCCCGGGACACGTCCGGTGACGGTCAGGCTCAACCCGGCGGACCGGCTGACGATAGGACAGACGGAACTGGTCATGGACGGCCGCACGGTGTCCCTCGTGGACGACCCGGCGCTCGGACCGGGCGACGCCCTCGCACTGTGCGACGCCACGTCGGTCGACGCCCGGCTCGCGCCGGCGCTCGACCGGGTCCGGGAGGTGCTCGAACAGTGACGTCGTCGCTCCAGCAGCGCATCGCCGCCGCCCGCCAGGCCGCCAACCCGCGCGTCAGCGGCCGGGTCACGTCGATCGTCGGCCTGTCGGTCACGGTCGCCGGCGTCGACGGCCGCGTGGGCGACCTCGTGGAGATCGGCGACCCGGGCGGCCTCGGCCCGACGGTCCCCGCGGAGGTCGTCTCCATCGACGGCGACCGGCTCGCTTGTCTGCCGCTCGGCGCGCTCACCGGCGTCGGCACCGGCAGCCCCGTGCGCAGCACCGGCTCGCCGTTGCAGATCGCCGTCGGCCCGCAGCTGCGCGGCCGCATCCTCGACGGGCTCGGCCGCCCGATGGACGGCGGGCCGGCGCTCACCGGCCTGGAGCGGGTCACGGTCGAGCACGACGCGCCCGACGCCCTCGCCCGCGGCCGGGTCCAGGAGCCGCTGTCGCTCGGCGTGCGCGCCCTGGACACGCTCGTGCCGTGCGGGCGCGGGCAGCGCATCGGCATCTTCGCCGGCTCCGGCGTCGGCAAGAGCAGCCTCATGTCCATGATCACCCGCGGTACGGACGCCGAGATCTCCGTGATCGGCCTCGTCGGCGAGCGGGGCCGCGAGGTCCGCGAGTTCATCGAGAACGACCTCGGGCCCGAGGGCCTCGCCCGGTCCGTCGTGGTGATCGCGACCTCCGACCAGCCGCCGCTGGTGCGGCTGCGGGCCGGCTTCGTCGCGACGCGGATCGCCGAGTACTTCCGCGACGGCGGCCAGGACGTGCTGCTGCTGATGGACAGCCTCACCCGCACCGCGATGGCGCAGCGCGAGGTCGGCCTGTCGGCGGGCGAGCCGCCGGCTACCCGCGGCTACCCGCCGAGCGTGTTCGCGCTGCTGCCGCGCCTGCTGGAGCGGGCCGGCCCGGCGCCGGTCGGCTCGATCACCGGCCTGTACACGGTCCTCGTCGAGGGCGACGACCACAACGAGCCGATCGCGGACACCGCCCGGTCGATCCTCGACGGGCACATCACCCTGGACCGGCGGCTCGCCACGTCCGGGCACTTCCCCAGCATCGACGTGCTGGAGTCGGTGTCCCGGGTCGCCAACGCGGTCACCACCCGCGAGCAGCGCGCCGACGCCACCGCCATGCGGCGGATGCTCGCCGCCCACCGCGACGTGCGGGAGCTGGTCGAGATCGGCGCGTACGTGAGCGGCACCAACCCCGACGCCGACCGCGCCCGGGCGCTGTGGCCGCAGATCAACGACTTCCTGCGACAGGACATGGACGACACCACCCCGGCTCCTCGGGCGTGGTCGATGCTGGATGCGCTGGTGAACTCCTGATGGCGAAGAACGGTTTCCGGCTCGGCGCGGTCCTGCGGGCCCGTAAGGCCCAGGAGGACGCGGCGAAGGCGGCCGTCGTCCGGGCCCGTGGCGAGGCCGCCGCGGCGCACGGGGCGGTGCACGCCCGGGAGCGCGACCTCGACGGCCGGCGGGTCCCGGACGGGGCGACGTCGGCGGCGTTCGCCGCGACCCTCATGGCCCGGCAGGCGACGGCGACGGCCCTCGCGGCGGCGATCGGCGCGGCGGAGCTCGCCGACCAGACCGTCCAGGACCGGCTCGACGACCTCACCGACGCGGCCGTGCAGCGCCGCACGATCGAGAAGCTCCAGGAGCGGCACGACCTGACCCGCAAGCGGACGGCGGCCGCGATCGAGGCCAAGGCGGTCGACGACCTCACCACCTCCGCCGCCTTCAACCGCAGGGGTGACGCATGAGCGGGCCGGAGCGCAGCGGAGGGCTGCGAATCAGGGTTGCAGGTTGGAGCTCAGGCCGACGCCGGAGCGCAGCGGAGGCGGCGGCATGACGGTGTACGAGGCGCAGGCGCGTGTCGCGGAGATCCGGACCCGGATCGGGCTCGGCGCGCCCGCCGCGGCCGGCAGCGGGGAGGCGTTCGCGGCGACCCTGAAGTCCACATTGGACAGCACCTCCGCGGTCACCGGCGGGGACGTCGTGGACGCGGCGAAGCGGTACCTCGGCACGCCGTACGTCTTCGGCGGCACCAGGCCGGAGAGCGGCCTGGACTGCTCCGGCCTCGTCCAGCGGGTCTACGCCGACCTCGGCGTCACGCTCCCCCGGGTGGCGAAGGACCAGGCGCGCCAGGGCACCGCGGTGGCCGACCTGGCCCACGCCCGCCCCGGCGACCTGCTCGCCTTCGGCAGCCCCGTCGACCACATCGCCATCTACCTCGGGAACAACCGCATGATCGCCGCGCCGCACGCCGGCGACGTGGTGAAGGTCCAGGACGTGTACGAGACGCCCACCGCCATCCGCCGGATCGTGAACACCTCGCTGGACCCGGCGTGGTCCTCCGCGCTGTCCGGCGCGACGGGCGCCGGCTCGCGCTCCGCGACGGCAATGGCACTGCGGCCCGCCGCCCTCACCGGGGCGACGGTGGCGACGCCGGCGGAGGTGCCCTATGCGGAGCTCTTCCAGCAGGCCGGCGCGAAGTACGGCCTCGAGCCCGCCCTCCTGGCCGCCGTGGCGAAGGTCGAGTCCGGCTACGACCCGGCCGCCGTCAGCGGCGCCGGCGCGCAGGGCCTCATGCAGCTGATGCCGGCCACCGCCCGCGGCCTCGGCGTCGACGCCCTCGACCCGGCGCAGGCGGTCGACGGCGCCGCCCGGATGCTGTCGTCGAACCTCGAACGCTTCGGCTCGATCGACCTCGCCCTCGCCGCCTACAACGCGGGCGGCGGCGCGGTCAGCCGCTACGGGGGCATCCCGCCGTTCGCGCAGACCCAGGCCTACGTCCCCAAGGTCAAGGCGGCCATGGAACAGCTCGCGGGAAGGGGTTTCGCATGACCGCACCACTGGACGTCACCCGGCTGGCCGCCGCCACCCGCGCCGCCGACCAGCCTGCCGCCGCCGGCCCCTCGGACGCGTTCGCAGCGGCCCTGGCGGCCGCCACCCACGGCCGCGCCTCCCGGGGCGCACCGACCCAGGGCGCCCGCGACCGCCGCCTCGATCAGCGCTTCGAGCAGCGCCCTGAACAGCGCCCCGAGCAACGCCCCGTGCGGCGCCCGGATCAGGACCGCGACCGGGACAGGACGGACAGGACGGACAGGACGCAGGACCGGCGCTTCCCGGTGCGGGACCGCCGGGCCGACGACCGCCGCCGCGCTGCCGAGGCCGACGCCCTCGCCTCCACCGCGGCCGCCCAGCAGCACCGGGAGCCCGTGATGCGGCGCCCCTCCTCCGAGCGGCCCCAGGAGCCCCGCGATGCCGCCGCCGCTCCGGTACGGCAAGCGCCCCGCCCGGCGGACCCCACGCCCGGCGCTTCGCGGCCCCTCGCGCACGCCCCCGGCCACCCGGCCACCGAAGCGCGTCCCGGCTCGGCCGGCGAGGCGGGCATGCGGCGCCCTCTGGAGGCCATGCTGAGGGCCGCCGCCGCCGAGACCGGCCCGACGGTCGTGACCGTCCCGCTCGTCGCCGCCGAGCCAGGACCCCATCCGGCGCTTCCCGCCACCCTCCAGCCGGCCGGGCACCAGCTCGACGCCCGGGCCGTGCCCCAGGCCGGGGCAGCGCCGCAGGCACAGGACCCGGCGCAGACTGCGGCCCAGGCCCAGCTCGGTCCGCGGCCAGGCGCCCCCACCGGGACCGAGATCGGTGCGGCGACCGGTGCGCAATCTGAGGGGCAGGCCGGGTCCCGGACCGCGGCTCACTTCGGGGCACAGCTCACGGCACAGCTTTCGACGCAGGCCGACGTCCAGGTCGCGGCGCAGGCTGGGACACAGCTCGCGGCGCAAGCTGGGGTACAGACCGCGGCGCAAGCTGGGGTACAGACCGCGGCGCAGGCCGGGGCACAGCTCTCAGCTCAGGCCGGAGCGCAGCTCGCGGCGCAGGCCGGAACGCAGGCCGGGGCACAGCTCTCAGCGCGGGCTGAAGCGCAGCTCGCGGCACAGGCCGGAACTCAGGCCACCGGGCAGGATGCGGCACGGACCGGGGCACAGGCAGCCGGGCAGGACGCGGCATGGACCGGGGCACAGGCAGCCGGGCAGGACGCGGCATGGACCGGGGCACAGGCAGCCGGGCAGGACGCGGCTCGGATCGGGGCGCAGCTCGCGGCGCGCGCCGGGGCGCAGGCTGCCGCCGGACAGGACGCGGCGCTGACCGGGGCGCAGGCCGCCGCGCAGGCGCTGCCCGACCCGGCGGCGCGACTCGCCACACCGCCGCAGGTGCCGGCCGATCCCCGAGCCGCGCGGCCGGCCGGCGAAGGGCAGGACCTGACCGCCTGGACCGGCAACCCGCTTCCCGGTGCCGGCCTGACCGCCACCGCGGCGACCACTCCGGTGGCGGCGCCCGTCGTGGCCGCGTCCGGCGCCACGCAGGCGCTCGGCTCCGGGGCAGCATCCGCCACCGTCCCGGCCGCCCCCGCGCAGGGCCTGCTCGCCCAGGCGGCGGCGCTGCTGACGGAGCAGGAGGCGGCACCGGCGGCCGACCCGGCCCAGCTCCCCCGGGCGCCGCGGACCACCGACCCGGCGACCGCCCAGCTCACCGGCGATGCCGCCCTGACGGCGCAGGCAGCGCCGCCCGTGGCGACGCCGGCCACCACACCGCTCGACCCGCAGCACCAGACCCAGCCCACCACGGCCCAGCCCACCACGGCCCAGCCCACCACCGCCGCCCAGTCCGCGCCCCAGTCAGCCGCTCAGTTCGCGGCCCAGTCAGCCGCCGCCCAGTCAGCCGCTCAGGCCGCGGCACGGTCCGCCGCCGAGGCCGGCGGCGCAGCGAGCCCGCAGGGGCTCCCCCAGTCCGTGCCCACGGCCGCCATCGCCGCCACCGACGCGGTGCCGGCCGGGGCGCGTGGCGGGGCGGTCGACGGCGGTCAGCAGGCGGCGCAGCTCGCGGCGCAGCAGGCGGCACAGGGAGCCGCACAGGGCGCGCTCGCCGGCGACGCGCAGGGCCGGGGCGGCCAGAGCGGGACACCCGGCGGCAACGGTCACGCGCGGCACCCCGCGCGGATCGAGGACGGTGCCGGCGGAGGGCAGGCGGTGGCCGTACAGCTGCCGCAGCCGCCGATGATGCAGGCCGTCGCGGCAACTCCCTCGCCCGCGCAGGCACCGCCGCCAGCACCGGTGGCGACGCAGGTCGCGATGGTGCTGACGCCGCTGCGGAAGGGGCCCGACGGGGTGCACCGGATGACGATCCAGCTCAGCCCCGGGGACCTGGGGCAGGTCAGCATCGTCGCCGAGGTGCGGGACGGGACGATCGCCGTGCAGCTGGCGGCGGGCAGTGACGCGGCGCGGGCCGCGCTGCAGGCGGCGCTGCCGGACCTGCGGCAGGACCTGCGGGACGCGGGATTCGGGCAGTGCTCGCTGGATCTGCACCAGGACGCTGACCGGCCCGGCAACCAGTCGCAACAGTTCTCAGGTTGGCAGTCGCAGGGTCGATCTCATCAGCAGGCACCCGAGTCGCGGGCGACCGAACCGGTCCTCGACCCGGACGCCCTGGTCGACGTGCGCATCTAGGTAGGGGGTTTCGCCATCACCACCCCGATCACGCCGGTCTCTGGCCCTGTCACCGGCCCTGCCAGTGGCCCCGCCCGCGCCCCTGTCAGCGCCCCTGCCAGCGGTCCTGTCAGTGGTCCTGCCAGTGGCCCCAACAGTGGCGCTGCCAGCGGTCCTGTCAGTGGTCCTGTCAGTGGCAACGTCGGCGACTACGTCCCGAAGCCGGTCCCCGGCAACGTCAGCGACTACGTGCCGAAGACGAACGCGCCCGGCGACGTCGCGAAGACGGACGGCACGAAGCAGGAAGCACCCGCGAAGCCCGGCGGCGACCTGGGCAAGGACGCGTTCCTGAAGCTGCTCGTCGCGCAGCTGAAGTACCAGGACCCGATGAAGCCGATGGACAACTCGGAGTTCCTGGCGCAGACGGCGCAGTTCACCACGGTCGAGAAGCTGACCGATCTGGCGACGGCGCAGCAGAGCCTGCTCACCGCGCAGCTGCAGCTCGGCGCGAGCAACCTGATCGGCAAGACCGTCGCGTACACCGACAAGGACGGCAAGGAGCAGTCCGGTGTGGTGACCGCGGCGACGTTCTCGGGCACCAGCCCCACCCTGCGGGTCGGCGACACGGATGTCGCGCTCACTGCGGTCAAGGAAGTCCGCAACCCGGCATCCTGAAAGGACCCCTCCCCTATGCTCCGCTCACTCTTCTCCGGCATCAGCGGTCTGCGGGCCCACCAGCAGATGATGGATGTCACCAGCAACAACATCGCCAACGTCAACACCGTGGGGTTCAAGTCGTCGCAGGTGGTGTTCCAGGACACGCTGAGCCAGATGATGCGGGCCGCGGGCGCGCCGCAGCAGGGGCAGGGCGGCACGAACCCCGCCCAGGTCGGCCTGGGCGTACGGCTCGGCGCGATCAACACGAGCTTCATCCAGGGCTCGGCGCAGACGACGGGCCGCGCCACCGACGTGATGATCTCCGGCGACGGGTTCTTCGTCGTCAACTCCGTCGACGAGATGCTCTACACGCGGGCCGGTGCGTTCAACTTCGACGCCGAGGGCAAGCTGGTCACGCCGACCGGCGCCGCGGTGCAGGGCTGGCCGGCGGTGAACGGCACGGTCAACACGAACGCGCCGATCGGCGACATCCGGCTGCCGATGGGCACACTGATCGCACCGAACGCCACCCGCAACATGGTCATCGCCGGTAACCTGCCGGCCGACGCGCCGCTGAACACCACGATCCCGCGGTCGATCAAGACGTACGACGTGCAGGGCAACGTGGTGACGCTGACGTCGACGTTCACGCTGACGGCCGGCGGGTGGGAGGTCAGCGTCAGCGACGGCACCACGCCGTCGTCACCGGCGAGCCTGACGTTCCTGCCGAACGGGCAGGTCAGCGGGCCCACGTACACCGACTCGAACGGCAACACGAAGATCGGCCTGCTGTACGACCCGGACAGCGACGGCAACGGCGTCGAGGTGGACCTGGCGGGCCTGACGGAGTACACGGGCAGCACGACGGTGAGCCCGCTGAGCCAGAACGGTTCGCCGGCCGCGACGCTGCAGTCCTTCAGCATCAACCCCGACGGTCAGCTCGTCGGCGTGTTCTCCAACGGCAACAAGCAGACGGTGGCGCAGCTCGCGCTCGCCAACTTCAACAACCCGCCCGGTCTGGAGAAGGTCGGCGACTCGCTGTACCGCTTCACGGTGAACTCGGGCCTGGCGCAGGTCGGCGTCGCCGGGACGGCGGGTCTCGGCACGTTGCAGAGCGGTGCGACGGAGATGTCCAACGTCGACCTGGCGCAGGAGTTCACGAACCTGATCGTGGCCCAGCGCGGCTTCCAGGCGAACTCGAAGGTGATCAGCACGTCGGACGAGGTGCTGCAGGAGCTGGTGAACCTGAAGCGGTAAGGGATTCCATCGGACAAAAGGCCCACCCTTCGGGGTGGGCCTTTTGCGTAGCACCTCCACGGCAACCGTCAACTCCTCACCTGTCGGCCGATCGGTCCGATGTGAACTCCGAAGGCACCACGGAGGGGGCCTCGCCCACTACCACCAAGGACGGGAGCGCGTCGATGATCCTGCTGACCCGACTCAACGGCCCGGTGTTCGCCCTCAACCCCGACCTGGTCGAGCGGGCCGACTGCACCCCCGACACCGTCGTGACCCTGGTCGACGGCACCAAGTACCTGATCGCCGAGTCACTGCCGGAGCTGGTGGCGCTGATCCGCCAGTACCGGGCGCAGGTGGTCGTGGACGCGCAGCAGCTCGTGGGGCAGACGTCGGCGGAGCGCGCCGACGAGGCCCGGGAGCGCGCCAAGGAGACCAACGTCGTCCATCTCCACCGTCGGGAGCGCTGACACATGGATCCGGCAACCATCATCGGGGTCGTGCTCGCCTTCATCGCGATCTTCGTCTCGATGATCCTCGAAGGCGGCAGCCCCGGCTCCATCTTCCTGTTGCCTCCGCTGATCCTGGTCTTCTTCGGCACGCTCGGCGCGGCCATGGCCGGCGGCATGCTGAAGGACACGATCGCGCTCGGCGACTCGTTCAAGCGGGTGCTGCTGGGCAGCGTGCAGCCGGCCGACGCGCTGGTCGACGACATCGTCAAGCTCGCCGAGAAGGCCCGGCGCGAGGGGCTCCTCGCGCTGGAGGACGCGATGAAGGAGGTGCAGGATCCGTTCCTCAAGAAGGGCCTGCAGCTCGCCATCGACGGCACCGACTCGGAGGAGCTCGCGACGATCCTCGAGGCCGAGGTGGACGCGAAACGCAAGGCCGACAAGCAGGCCGCGACGATCTTCACGGGCATGGGCGGGTACGCCCCGACGATCGGCATCATCGGCACGGTCATCGGCCTGATCCACGTACTGGAGAACCTGAGCCAGCCGGACAAGCTCGGCCACCTCATCGCCGGCGCCTTCGTGGCGACGCTCTGGGGAGTTCTCTCAGCAAACGTCATGTGGCTGCCGATGGGAGCCAAGTTGAAACGGCTGTCCGAGCTCGAATGCGCACAGATGGAGCTCGTGATCGCCGGCATCATCAACATCCAGGCCGGGGCCAACCCCCGCCTGGTCGCACAGAAGCTCCGAAGCCTGCTGCCGCCGGGCAGCGTCACTGAGAAGAAGGAGGCCGCCTGATGAGCGGACAGCGAAGCGGCTCGGTCCGCTCATCATGTGACAGGTTTGGCTCAGGCCGACGCCGGAGCGCAGCGGAGGTGGCGGCATGAGCGGAGGTGGGCACGCTGCCAAGGGCGGCACCAAGGGCGCGCACGCGAAGGGCCACGGCAAGAAGCACGGCGCGCACGAGGAGGAGCACGAGAACCACGAGCGCTGGCTGGTCAGCTACGCCGACATGATGACGCTGCTGATGGTGCTCTTCATCGTGCTGTTCGCGATCAGCCAGGTCGACCAGAAGAAGTTCGCGGAGCTCAAGAACGGTCTCGCGGTCGGCTTCGGCTCCCCCTCGGTGGCGTTCGACGGCGGCGAGTCCAACCTCATGGAGTCCTCCGACAGCGACTCCCCGATGGACCTGTCCTCGGGCATCGGCGGCACCACCAGCGACGCGACGGCGATCCAGGAGGCCGTGGCGGCGAAGGAGCGGGCGACGGCGTCGGCGAAGCAGAAGGCCGCGCAGCAGGAGGTCGAGAACTTCGAGAAGATCAAGGACCAGATCGAGAAGAACCTCGAGAAGCAGGGCCTGCAGGACTCGGTGAAGTTCACCATCGACGAGCGCGGCCTGGTCGTCACCGTCGTCACCAGCGCGATCGTGTTCGACGGCGGCGAGGCGCAGCTGCTGTCCGCCGGCCGGGAGATCATGGCCGGGATCGGCCCGGCGATCGCCGGCCTGCCCAACAAGATCGAGGTCGACGGGCACACCAACCAGCTCGCCGCCACGACCGGCAGCTACCCCAGCGGCTGGGAGCTGTCCACGGCCCGCGCCTCGACGGTGGTGCGCTTCCTGCACAGCAACGCCGGCATCCCGGAGACCCGCCTGATGGCGTCCGGCTACGCCGACACGAAGCCGCTGTACGCGGCGGACGACCCGCGAGCGGCGTCGCTCAACCGGCGGGTGGAGATCATCGTCCTGTCCTCCCTTCCGGCCGACACCCGGGCGCTGCTGCCCTCGGCCACCCCGACCTCGTAAGGAGCGGCCTGGATGGCGAAGGACGAGAAGGCGGCTCAGGCGGAGACCGAAGAGGCGCCGAAGAAGAGCAGGAAGAAGCTCATCATGATCATCGCGATCGTGGTGGTGCTGCTGGGCGGCGGGGCGGGCGGCTACTTCATGTTCAAGCCGTCCTCCGCGACCGCGGCGCCCGAGCCCGAGCCGGGCGCGGTGGTGCCGCTGGACCCGGTCACGATCAACCTGGCCGACGGGCACTTCCTGAAGCTCAGGCTGTCGCTGCAGGCGACCGCGGACGCGGCCGAGGCCCCGGACGGCAGCAAGGCGCTGGACATCGCGATCGAGCTGTACAGCAACCGGCCGATGGCGGAGCTCATGTCCAACACCGAGCGGGAGCGCTCGAAGGCGGAGCTCCGGGAGAAGATCGAGAAGGCGTACACGGTGGACAAGACGAAAGAGATCATGGACGTGTACTTCACGTCGTTCGTGATCCAGTAGGCCCGAACCGGCGGATCTGGGGGTTTCAAGGAAACCTCTAGGTCCGTTTCGGCCGTTTTACGTCAAGCTGCACCCAAAAAGACCGATGGTAAGAG
This sequence comes from Dactylosporangium sp. NPDC006015, assembly GCF_040614215.1. NCBI lineage: Bacteria > Bacillati > Actinomycetota > Actinomycetes > Micromonosporales > Micromonosporaceae > Dactylosporangium > Dactylosporangium sp. NPDC006015. The sequence goes on along the minus strand of NZ_JBEXUD010000007.1, from coordinate 5,129 downwards.
AGTGACGCAGTCAACGTCGGCGACCGGGAGCGGCCGCACGCCCGGCAAGATGAGCCGGCGTGGCGGCAAGAGCTCCGGTCCTGAGCCGTATGACTTCCGGCGTCCGACCAAACTGTCCCGCGAACACATCCGAACCCTGCAGATCTCCTACGAGACCTTCGCCCGCCAGTACGCCACGCTGCTGACCACCAGCCTCCGGGCGGTGTCGCAGGTCAGCCTGATCTCCATCGAACAGCTGACCTACGACGAGTACATCAGCGGCCTGTCCAGTCCGACCGTCGTCGCCATGTTCAGCATCGACCCATTACCCGGCACTGCCATCCTGGAGTTCTCCCTGAGCACCGCCATGGCCTGCATCGACCACATGCTCGGCGGCCCGGGCGGCCCGCAGCCCCAGCGCCCGCTGAGCGACATCGAGATGCCGTTGCTGCACGGCCTCATCGAGCGGACGCTCGGCGAGCTGCGCTACGCCTTCGAGGGCATCGTGGCGTTACGGCCGGAGATGACGACGATCGAGTACAACCCCCAGTTCGCCCAGGCGGGCGCGACGTCCGACGCCGTGATCGTGGCGTCCTTCGAGATGCGGGTCGGCAGCGAGGAGTGCGTCGCCAGCATCTGCCTGCCGTTCGGCTCGATCTTCCCGAAGCTGCAGGGCGAGCAGGGCAGCGCGGTGCTCACCGAGGCACAGCGGGCGGCCCGTGAGATCGCCTACCGCAACGTGGTCGCCGGCCTGGAGGGCGCGCCGATCGAGGTCGCGGTGCGCTTCCAGCCGGTCCGCATGCACCCCGCCGACCTGATCGGGCTGCGGCCGGGCGACGTCGTGCCGCTCGCCCACACCACCTCGACGCCCCTGGCGGTGACCACGGCGGACATCACGTTCGCCTACGCCGTCCCGGGCGCGCAGGGCAACCGTCTGGCCTGTCTCGTGGTGCCGAGCCCGCAGCCAGGTCAACGACCGACACACCGGCCCGCAGGACAGCCGGCCGGACAGCTCGGCCAGAACCGCGCTGAGGAGAACCGCCGATGACCATCGCCACCAACGAGGCACTGCTGGCCCGCGCCGAGGCGGCCGCACAGGCCGCCGTGGCGCTGCTGCCCGCCAGCTCCCCGCTCTCCGTCGGTGCGCCCACGCAGAACGTCGACGAGCTCGCGATCGACGGCCAGGCCGTCCGCGCCCGGTTCGCCGGCACCGCGCAGGGCGAGGTCGCCATCGTCGTCACCCAGGACCTCGTCGAGGCCCTCGCGAACTCCCCCATGGGCGCCCTGGACCTGAGCCAGGCCGTCCGGCCCGCCCTGGAGGCCGCGGCGACCACCGTCGGGCCGGTCGTCGTCGACCCGGGCGAGGTGCTCCAGCCGGCCGGCGCCATGGGGCAGGTCGTCGCCGCGGGCGGCGTCCTGGTGCCGCTCACCACCGACGAGGGTGCCGTCCACGCCGTCGTCGCGCTGGCCGTGGCGGTCGAGGTGACCTCCGGCGGGGGCGCCGGCGACTTCCGCGACGACCGCGACGACCGCGGCCGGCCGCCGGCCTTCGACCTGCTGCACGACGTCGAGATGGAGGTCACCGCCGAGCTCGGGCGGACCCGGATGAGCGTGCGGGAGCTGCTGTCGCTCGCCCCCGGCGCGGTGATCGAGCTGGACCGGGCCGCCGGCGGCCCCGCCGACCTGCTCGTCAACGGGCGGCTCATCGCCCGCGGCGAGGTGGTCGTGATCGACGAGAACTTCGGCATCCGGATCACCGAGATCGTCGGCCCTTCGGACCGGGCCTAGTCGCTGATGTTCGAACTGGCTTTGCGCGTCCTGTGCTCACTCACCGTAGTGTTCGTCCTACTGTGGGCGTTGGCGCGGCTGGCCCGGCGCGGGGTCGGCGGCGGCCACGGCGCGGGGCTGGTCACCGTGCTCGCCCGCCAGCAGCTCAGCCGGGGCTCGTCGGTCGCGGTCGTGAAGGTCGCCGACCGGGCCCTCGTGCTCGGCGTCAGCGACGCGGGGGTGTCGCTGCTGGCCGACGCGGACGCCGCGGTGTTCTCCGCCGGCGCGCCGGAGGATCCGCGCCCGTCCCCCCTGGCCGGCTCGCTGCTCTCGGCGGAGGCCTGGCGGTTCCTGAGGGGCAGGCGATGAGGCTCCTGCTGGCTCTTGCCGCCTTCGGTACGGCGCTGCTCCTGCCCGCCGCCGCCCACGCCGCACCGACGCCGAAGCCACCGGTGTCGCCGACCCCACCCGACGGCACGGTCAACATCGACGTCGGCGGCGTCCAGCCCAGCCAGTCGATCACCATCATCATCCTGCTGACGCTGCTGTCGATCGCGCCGTCGCTGCTGCTGATGACGACCAGCTTCACGAAGGTCTTCGTGGTCCTGTCGATCACCCGCAACGCGCTCGGCCTCAGCAACGTGCCGCCCAACCAGGTCATCGCCGGCCTGGCGCTGTTCGTCAGCCTCTTCATCATGTCGCCGGTCGTCTCCGAGGTGAACGACGTCGGGCTCCAGCCCTATCTGAAGGGAGAGAAGACCCAGGCGGTGGCCTTCAAGGACGGGATGCAGCCGCTCGAGGCGTTCATGCTGAAGCAGACCCGCAAGGACGAGATCGCGCTCTTCACGAAGATCGCCGACCGGCCGCTGCCGAAGAACAAGGACGACGTGCCGCTGTCGACGCTGATCCCCGCGTTCGTCCTGTCCGAGCTGCGGGCCGCGTTCATCATCGGCTTCGTCATCTACATCCCGTTCCTGGTCATCGACATGGTCGTCTCGGCGGCCCTCATGTCGCTGGGCATGATGATGCTGCCGCCCGTCACCATCGCGCTGCCGTTCAAGCTCCTGCTGTTCGTCCTGGTCAACGGGTGGGGGCTGATCCTCACCGCCCTCGTGGCCAGCTACCACTGACGAGGTGTACCCCGCATGACCGACACCAAGATCCTCGAGCTCAGCCTGGAGGCCATGACGATCGCCGCGAAGCTCGGCGCGCCGATCCTGCTCACGGCGCTCGTCGTCGGCTTCGCCATCTCGCTCTTCCAGTCCGTGACCCAGATCCAGGAGTCGACGCTCTCCTTCGTCCCGAAGGCGGCCGCCATCGGGCTGGCGCTGCTCTTCGCCGGCAACTGGATGCTGCACGAGATGGTCACCTACACCGAGCAGCTCTACGCCCAGATCCCGGACCTGATCAAGGGTGCCTGAGTCCTACACCGTGCCGCTGAGCACGGTCCTGGCGATCCTGCTCGGCTCGATCCGGGCGGGCGTGTGGCTCGCCCTGTGCCCCCCCTTCAACAACCGCGGCGCGCCCGCCGCCGTGAAGGCCCTGCTGTCGGTGGCGATCGCCCTGCCCATCGCCCCGCGCCTCGCCCCGCAGATCCCGCCGGGCATGTCCACCGGCGTGCTCATCCTCAACGCCGTCGAGCAGGCCGTCATCGGCGCGGCGCTCGCCTTCATCACCGCGCTGCTCTTCGCCGCGGTCCAGATCGCCGGCAACATGATCGACCTCGTCGGCGGCTTCAGCCTGGCGTTCTCGATGGACCCCTTCATGCTCCAGGGCAACGCCGTCTTCGGCCGCTTCTACAACCTCATCGGCATGGCGCTCATGTTCGCCACCGACTCGCACCAGCTGATCCTGCGCGGCTTCGCCCGCTCCTACACCGCGATCCCGCTCAACGACGCCTTCTCCCTGGAGACCTTCGCCGGCATCATCAAGGACGGCTTCGGCGAGATGTTCCTGGCGGGCCTGCAGATCGCGGCCCCCCTGGTCGCGATCATGCTCGCCGTGGACGTCGCCCTGGGCCTGCTGACCCGCGCCGCCCCCGCCCTCAACCCGTTCTCCTTCGGCTTCCCGGCGAAGGTCCTGCTCACCCTGGTCATCGTCGGCACCGCGATGATGCTCCTGCCGAACGCGATCGCCAACCTGACCGACCGCTCCGTGACCCTGGTCCTGAAGCTCCTGGCCGCCTGACCGCGGCGCGGGGCGTCAGCGTTGCGGGTGGGTCAGGGGTTGTCCTCGGCGCGGCGCTGGGGGAAGGGCTCGCCGGCCACGGCCTCGGCGCGCAGCGGCTCATCGCCGGTGGCGGCGTCCGGGGACGGCTCGCGCTTCTTGTCGGGCTTGCCGTAGCTGTGGGTCACCATCCGGAAGACGGCGAGCATCACCGCGGCCACCGGCACGGCGATGAGCAGGCGGAGCAGCCCGGTCTGCAGGTCGAGGTGGTGGGTGACGAACGTGGCGTAGAGGGCGGGCGACGCGATCACCACGGCGAGGAACAGCGTGGAGAAGCGTGCCATCCCCAGCACGTCAGCCGCCCACCAGGCTCAGGCGCTCGCAGAGCATCGCGGCCCACTGGAACGGTGTCGAGGGCCGGCCGTCCAGGAGGGCGACGGGCACCCGCAGCGACAGCGGGCTGGCCGGGTCGCCGCTGGACATCGTGCCGCGCAGGCAGATGGCGTCGACGCGGCGCAGGCCCTGCAGGTGGTGGGCGACGTCGGAGGTCTTGCGGCTGGCGTCGACGACGACCCAGACCGCGACGGGGCGGACCGCCTCGACGATCGCGGCGGCCCAGGCGGACTCGTCCAGGGCGGCCTCGACGGCGACGACGCTGGGCGCGTCGGACTTGCGCAGCTTCTTGGCCCAGAGGCGCGCGTCGTGGGCGCCGGTGATGCGGCGCTTGGCGTCGATGCCCGCGGCAGCGGCGTTGCGGCCGGCGAAGAGGATGTGGTCGCTGTCGAGCCGCTGGGTCTCCGCGACCCACCGGGCGACCTCGACCGCGTGCGTCGACTCGCCGACGACGATGAGCGTCTCCCCCGGTCCGTCGGGCGCGGGCTCGGCGACGGGCAGCGCCGCGAAGGCGTCGACCACGGCGCTGTAGGTGTCGGCGGCGTTGGCCCGGAACGCGATGTCCGACGGCACGCCCAGCGACTGCAGCCGGCGGCCCAGCGCGGTCTGCCGCTCGGACTTCTCCGCGGCGGTCCGGTCGCCGCTGGCGCGTTCGGCCGCGGCGGCCCGCTCGGCGGCGGCCGCCTCCGAACGCGCCGCGCGCTCGGCGGCGGCGGCGGCCGTGCGCTCCGCGGCGGAGCTGCCGGGGCGGACCGAGAGGATGCCGTGCTCCTGGCTGGCGTCGGTCATCAGCAGGTCGTCATACAGGGTGCCGTCGAGGTCGG